>NZ_JBIAGC010000002.1:0-318374 GCF_042869595.1 Streptomyces sp. NPDC006879 | reverse complement strand
TACCCATGTTGCTCTTCTTGCTCACTACCTGTGACTGCTTCCTCCGGGACTATCCGTCCCAGTATCAGGCTGTCCAGGTCACAGGGGGAGCCTCAAGAGTTGGGGATGCGGCAAAGTTGCGGGCGCACCGGATCATGCTTCGACAACGCCGCCGCGGAGAGTTTCTGGGCCCTGCTCAAGGAGGAGATCGGCACCCGGACCTGGCCCGACCGAGCCACCGCCCGCGCCGAGGTCTTCACCTTCATCGAGACCTTCTACAACCGCCGCCGCCTGCGCAAACACAAGACCTTCGGCTACCTCACCCCGGCCGAGACCAGACAGCGGCATCAACACGCCCTCGCGGCATAACCATCGAGTGTCCAAGATCACGGGGAAACTTCAGGGGTGTCATTGCACCGGCTTACACGTTGCCCTAGGTCACCCGCTTGGGTGACAGCGTGACAGGTGTGACAGACCCCCTATGTTTCAGCCTGTCCGTTGTCAGCGAAGCTAAGGGTTGTCCCGTAACTGCTGGTCACGGGTGAGATGATCTTGGTGTGGCTGGTGTGATCACGGCGTCGGAGCCGTCATGGATAGCCCCGTTCACCGGGCTGAGCCCGCGGCAGTTCGGGAAGCTGGTGACCGTGCTTCGGCGCGAGGCACGTGGCCGGAGAAGCTGCGAACGTGCGCGGATGCTAGCTTCCTTCCCCGTGACGGAGTACCAGGACGAGTCCAGGGCGGCCTACGACGAGGTCGTCGAACTGTATGCGTCGCTGTTCGCTAATCGATTGGAGACGCAGCCGTTCTCGCGGAACATGATCGGCACCTTCGCCGAGCTGGTGCGCGGGACGGGGAACCCGCGGGCAGCGGACGTTGGGTGCGGTCCTGGACATCTAACGGCCATGCTGCACGACCTGGGGCTGGACGCCTTCGGGCTCGACCTCTCCCCGGGCATGGTCGACCACGCCCGGCGGGCCCATCCTGCGCTGCGGTTCGATGAGGCGCGGATGGAGGATCTGCCGGTCGAGGACGGCGCGCTCGGCGGCGTACTGGCCCACTACTCGGTGATCCATACCCCGCCTGAAGAATTGCCCGCGCTGCTCGCCGAGCAGGTGCGTGTCCTGGCACCGGGCGGCCTGCTGCTGGTCTCGTTTTTCGCGACCGACGGACCGGAGCCGGTCCGCTTCAACCACAAGGTGACGCCCGCCTATAGCTGGCCGGCGGACCGGTTCGCCGAGTCGCTGGCCGAGGCCGGGCTCGCCACGTTCGCCCGGCTGCTCCACGACCCGGCCTCCGAGCGGGGTTTCCTCGACGCCCACTTGCTGGCCCGCCGCCACTAGAGCGTGCCCCGGGGTCTTTGGGCGGCAGCGCCTATTGATCAGAAACTCATGGTGTTCACTCGTCAATGACGTAGCAGACGTGCCGGCCGCCGAAGTATCCGCGCACGATGCCAGGTTGGCGTTGTCTGCGGTGGAAGAACCGCCGGGTCTCGGCGGCGAGTTCGGTCTGGTTCCTGGCCCGGTGGGTGTGAGGCAGGCTGCGTTTGAGGTCGGCGTTGACCAGCTCGTCCGGGTTCAGCTCGGGTGAGTACGAAGGCAGGAAGTGCAGCTCGACCTGGTCCTCGTGGTCGGCGAGCCAGGCACGGACGGCCTTCGAGCGGTGGGCCGAGTGCGGCCTTGGGGAACATCGGTACAGCGGTTGGCGCTGAGATTGATCATGGTTCTGAGCTGAGGGTTCTCCGACCTCTTGCGCCCCGCCAAGGTGAGCCTGAAAGCCACCACGGGATGATCTTGGAGTGCCCGCGCTCGCCGCAACCGTGGACCGCGGCGGCGGTCTTGGGGGAGGCCGCTGGGGGCCCACCTTGGGGAACATCGGTACAGCGGTTAACGCTAAGCAGTGGATCTTGGCGAACCGGGCTGCTCGCTGCCGGTAGGTTCGCCGTCATGGTGTCGTACGCGAAGGACGAGCGGTGCGTGGCGCTGGCGAAGGTGCTGGTGCCGCTTCTGGAACGCAGCGGGCCCGAAGGCGCCGGCGGCTACGGCGGGACGTTCCAGGTGCACGTGCCGAACGAGACCGCCGAGCAGCTGGGCGGCCTGGATCTGATCCGGGCCGCGCTGCGGAAGGCGGCGCGCGAGCTCGACTGGAAGTTCGGAACCTACGGGTTCGGCGGTGGCCAGGGTTCGACGACGCTCATCGGCATCCACGACAAGCGTGAGATCCCGGAGCCGTACGCGCAGGTCGTCCAGGAACACCGGCAGCGGCAGATGCGGGCCGCGGTCGAGCGCGTGTCCGCGAGGTACTCGGATCTGGCGGACACGGCGCCGTCGGGTCCGCCGTTGCGCGGGACACCAGTGGTGCAGACGAAGGAGTTCCTCGCGGCCGTCACCGACCGGGGACTGGTGAAGTAGCGCAGCCAAAAGGGGCAATGGGATGACCTTGGCCGAGCGAACTGGGCAGGTTGGCGTACGGAAGCAGTCCCGAGTGCCAGGAGCGCCACCGTGACCGAGTCGTACACCAGCAGCCCGATCGATGACCTGTGGCAGGCAAGGGCCCTGGAGGCTCTGAACCGGGCGGTGGTCAGCAACTCCGTGCCGGACGGCCGCCGCAGTTTGGCGGTGGAGGTGGTGACCGTCTTGATGAAGGCGGGGCTGCCGATCTCGGATCTCCACGCCGACGCCTTCGAGGACCGGTGCGGGGCGGCCCTGTCGGTCGTACCCGGGCCCGCCGGGTTTCAGGTGTTGTGGCGGCAGCATCCGCACATGGAGAACCGGGCCGACGACGTGTGGCGCGCCCAGCAGACCGCCATGCACCAGGCTCTGCGCGCGATCTTTCAGGCGCAAGGTTTCTGGCTGAAGGACGATCAGCCCGCTGGGGAAGCGCCGGTCGTCATCGCGCGGACCCGGCCCTGACGGACGCGGTGCCCGCGCCGGCAGGCCGGACGGTCTCCAGCTTTGGGGAACGTCGGTACAGCCGGGGAGGCCCTGTTCTCGTATAGCTACGGCCAGGTGGCGAGTAGCACTGAATAGTCGTGGTGACCTGCTGTGATGCGTGCAGGTCCCATTCAGAGGCGGATGGCAGCGAGGACCCCCGGCGATCAGGCTTGATGGCCGGGGTCCTCGTGTGCGGAGCGTGTCTTTCAGGTGTCGGTGTCCGTACGCGTGGGGAGGTCGCGCAGCGCGGTGGGGAGGTCGGTGATGCCGTGCTGGAGGTACCAGGCACGGGACCAGCGCAGGATGACGCCGCGGCGGAGCCGCCACTCGTCGCAGAGCTGGGACAGGACGTCGTCGCAGAAGTCTTCGCGGAGTTGGATGAGGGTCTGGTCCTCGGGATGGGCGATGAAGGCGATGCCGCATGCGGCCGGGTCGCCGAGGTCGAGGGCATCGGCGAGGAGTGCGGCGGCGGTGTGGCTGGTGCCAGTGCCGTCGTAGCCCCAGCCGAAGCCGCCGCTGTCTTCCGGCTCGGGCAGTTCCCGCAGCACCTTCACGTTCTCGCGCTGGGTGGGTCCGAACTCGGGCTTCTCGACCAGGAGCCGGGCGGGCTGCCATCCGTCCTCGTTGCTGCCGGCTCCCTGGATGCCGTGGTACGTACGGTCCTCGTACGCCATCGTCGTTCCCTCCCGTTGATCGTCGCGGCGGATCGCTCCCACCCTGCCGGAGCCAGGCCCGCCCCGACAGGGTGTCGCTGGTCAGGCCGCTGGCGTGAACAGTTCGAGCAGGCGTTCCTTCTGCCGGGGCCCGAGGCCCTGAACGCGGCGGTTCTCGGAGATGCCGAGCTCGTCCAGGAGTTGGGCGGCGCGGACCTTGCCGATGCCCGGGAGCGACTCCAGCAGGCGGCGGACGAACACCTTGCCGACCACGGCGTCCTCACGGACGAGCACGTCCTTCAAGGACACCTTGCCGTTCTTGAGCTGGGCGAGGATCTCGCCGCGCTCCTTGCGGACGGCGGCGGCCTTCTTCAGCGCCTCGGCGCGGGCCTCGGCGGTCAGTGTGGGCAGAGCCATCGGGTACCTCTTCTCATACGGCGTTGCGGCGGCCATCATCGCCTCGCCGCAGAGCGGTTGACCAGCGTGTTTACGGAGTTCTGCCCTCGGGCCGCAGGACGGGGAGGGAGTTCGTCACCGGGCGGGCTCCGGCTGGCCGGCGGTGCGCGGGCCGGGCAGTTCGCCGGCGGTGAGGGCGGCGAAGTCGGCGTGGGCCGCCTCGACGGCTTCGGGGTACGCCTCGCGCTTGGCGTGCTCGGCGAGCGCCCGGTAGATGCTGGCCACCGAGGGACTCTGTCCCTTGCGCTTGCCGGTGGGGATGATCAGGTCGGGCTGGATCTGCTCGACGGACTCGCCGCCCGCGCGGCGGCGGAGCACGGTGTGGAGCATGTCGTCGGTGATGACCGGCGGACGGCCGCCGTGCTTGCCCTTGCGGGCCGCGGTGTCGAGCCCCTCCAACGTGGACTCGCGGATGTTCTCCCGCTCGGTCTCTGCCATCGCCGCGAAGAACGCGAACAGCAGCTTGCCGGGGCCGGTGGGGTCGTAGATGCCGGGCAGGGGGCCGGCGAGCATCTCCAGGACCAGGCCGTGGGCGGTGAGGTGGTCGGCGAGCGCGGTGAGTTCGGCGGCGTCGCGGCCGAGGCGCTTCATCTCGTACACGGTGAAGATGACGCGGCAGTGCGGGGCGTGGGCCTTGACCTCCCGCGCCGTCCGCAGCGCTTCCTCGAACTTGGGCCGTACCCGGACGCGGGTGCTGATCTTCTCGCTGAAGATCTTGTCCCTCGGGATGCCGTGCCCCGCGAGCGCGTCGAGCTGGGAGTCGAGTTCCTGCCCGAGGGTCGAGCAGCGGGCGTACCCGATGCGGATGTCCGCGCTCGGCAGGTCCGGGTCGACCGGCGCCGGCGGCGGGGTGCCCGGCCGCCACGGCCGGCCCGGGCCGCGGTCGGCCGGGGTCGGCACCCGCAGCGCCTTCTTCAGCCGGGGCACCAGGGTGAAGCGGCGGGTGTGGTAGGCGGAGGCGACCGCGCCGCCGCGCGAGCGGCACGGCGAGCCGGGCTGCGCGTCACACTTCGGACAGGCGTGCTGTTCGACGTCGTCGGCGTCCGACCGGTCGGTTGGCGAGGGCTGCTGAGGGTCCGTCATGGGCCCGAATTTTCGCACAATGCAAGTCTCAGAAGGGGGTCCGTCCCGCTTTCGAGTGAGAACGGGTTCTGAGAACCGATCGGGGCTCGGCGGGGGTTCGGCGGCCGGTTGTTGATCTTGCTCGCGCAAAGGAACGTTTGTGAGAGTGACCGCGCGTGCGGCTCTGGCCCTTGCTCGCGGTCGGGGAAGATCACCAGGGTGAAGTGGATGGTGTCGCGGCCATCTGTTCGAGCTTCGCAATGAGGAGCCGCGCGTCGGCGACCGCGTCGTGCGGGCCGCCGAGCGGCTGGTTGCGGTAGGCGCCGCGCTTGACCGACCACAGTCCGCGCCACACCGCGTACGGCACCATCGCGTCCTCCCACCGCACCCGCCCCAGCCACGCGTCCACCGCCGCGGCGTCGCCGTGGTGGTGGCGGTGGAGCTCACGCTCGATGACGCCGCGGTCGAAGTCCATCTTGTAGGCGACCGCGACCCTGCCATGGAAGACGTCGGTGAGGCGCGGCAGCAGCTCGCCGAAGGCCGGGGCCTGGTCGAGGCGGTCCGGGGTGATGCCGTGCACGGCGACGGCCGCCGGCTCCAGGGCGGCGTTCGGCTGCACGTACTCGTTGAAGACCACGGCGCCCGCGCGGTCGACAGCGGCGATCTGCACCGCGTACGCGTTCTCCAGCCCGGTCGTCTCCACGTCGATGGCCAGCAGCGTCTCGTCCGCGAGGAGGCGGCGGGCCCAGGCGGCGACCTGCTCGCGCTCACGGGTCCACGACGCCGGGCGCCGCAGGGCACGGATCGCGTCGTCCAGGTCGCGGTGGGCCTCCCGCGTTCCCTGGATCTGCCACAGCGGCCGGCCGCCGTCCGCCTCCGCCGTCACGCTCCCGACGTACACCGCCGCCTCGTACACCGCCCACACCGGGCGGTCGGTGTCCGCGGGCCGTACGAACTGCACCGGCTGTTCGTCGACGTCGCGGACGAACAGGTCCTCCCACTGGCTCGGGTCCGTGATCGTCACCAGCCGCCCCCTTCTGCTCGTCCGAGCACCTGCGCCGAACCGGTGGCCGCGGCCACCGCCTCACGCGATCATGGCAGCGTCCGCCGCCTTCCAGGGAGGAATCCGCCCATGTCGAACAAGTCCAAGGCCCGCCGGCTCGCGCCCGGCCCGGACCGCGACAAGCTCGCCGCTGACCTGAAGAAGAAGTACGACTCCGGGACGAGCATCCGGGCCCTGGCGCAGGAGACGGGCCGCTCGTACGGCGGCGTGCACCGGCTGCTCGCGGACGCCGGGGTCACCTTCCGTTCCCGGGGCGGAGACCGGCGCAGCGCCGAGTCCTGACCACGGGGGCCGGGCGTACGGTGGGGATATGGCGAGGTGGGAGCCGAGCTACTTCCAGGCCCAGGACATCGCGGTCCGGCGCCTGGTCTCCGCGCACCCCGACGAGTACCTCCACCTCCTCGACGAGGCGAAGGCCGACCTGCCGGCCGAGCCCTGCGAACAGTGCGCGTACCTGGGCGCCGCGGCCCTGGAGCTGGCCGACCTCCTCGGCCACGACTTGCAGGGCCACCTCGTGCACCGCGCCCTGTGGTCGCACCAGATCCGCAGCGTGGCGGCCCTGCTCGCCGCCCTCGACGGCGACCTGGGCCTCTACTACCTGCACGGCGATGGGCTGGGGACCGGCGGCCTGGAGCGCGTCCACGACCGGGTGCGCCAGCTGGAGCGGGACCGGCCCGCGCCGGGGACCCGGGGCCCCTCGCGAATCCCCGTCGACGCGGGGCCGCCCTCTGCCGTCGGTGTGCAAACGTCCAGGTCACGGGCTTGACGGTTGCCCACTCGACCGGACCGGTGGCAGACCCGACGTCGTGGTCTCCGTCATGAGGTGCGGGCGTTGGTGCTGGTCAGCGGCCTGTGACGGGGTTCTGGGGTGCTGTCCGGCGTAACGGCTTCGCGTACCCCCTCGGCCCGGGCGGCGGGCCCGGAAAGCCGCCTGCCGGCACGATTCGCGGTCGTAGATCTTGTCCTTGCGGTACGGGTGCCCCAGCGCGAAGCGGCGCCCGCACACCGGGCAGCGTACGACCTGCTCGGGCTCCTCGCCCCACAGGAACGCCAGCCCGATGGCGAAGGCTTCCCGCTGGTGACGGAGCCACCTGCGATGCGCCGCCCGGCACGCGCGGTCGCAGAACCGCTTGTCGCTGCGGGAGCCCTCCGGCAGCGGCTTCGAGCACATGACGTACGCGCACCGGCGTATTCGCCCGGCCATGGCTTCACGGTACGTCCGGCTTCCCGGTGGTGACGGCGGCGGCCGGGGCGGACCCCGGCACCGACGTGCACGGTTCCCGCCGGCCCCCGGTCCTCGGGCCTGGTGTCGGCTGCGGAGGTCCGGGGGAAGGGTCAGGCGACGAAGGCCACGTAGGTGCCGGTGGTGAGGCCGGAGAAGGTGATGAGCTGCCGGGGCTTGAGGCAGCTGAACGTGGCGTGCATCGTGATGCCGGCGGCGACGGCGTACGGCATCGTCTGCGGGATGAGGAGCGCGATGGGCAGCGCGAGCTCCGCCGCGATGACGGTGGCCGCGAGCAGGCGCCAGATGCGGATGTCGCGGTCGGTGAGGCTGCCCAGGTGGCGGCGGACGAAGGCGGGGACGGCGTACTGGCCGCGGCGGTGCGGGAGCTGGTTCCTGACCTGGGTGTAGGTGTGGACCCACTGGGCGAGGTAGAGGCCGGTGCGGAACTGGTCGCTGCGGAGCTTCTGCCAGGCGCTGTTCCAGTAGATGTCCGTGGTGATCAGCACGAGGAGGCACAGGGCCCACGTGTTCGCGGCGCTCGGAGCGTGCTCGATGGTCAGCCCGTTGCCGAGGTTCCCGGCGACGAGGAGGCAGGAGCCGGTCAGGAGGGTGTAGCGCACGGCGTTGGGGCTCTTGAGGTAGAGCAGTTCCATGGCGGCGCCGGCCAGGACCACCAGCAGCGCGAGGCGGGGGGCGATGCCGAGCGCCAGGGCGAGTGCGGCGGTCGTACGGATGAGCAGCGCGGGCCGGTAGACGCTGGCGAGGAGCCGGGCCTGGCGGGGGCCGAAGCGCTGTTCGGCGAGGTGGAGGCTGAGGGAGCCCGGGACGAGGCGGTCCCATCCTCCCTGGCCGAGGGCGAGGGCGAACCGGGCGGTGAGCACGGTGCCGAAGATGATCCGGAAGAGCTGGAGCCGGCCGGGGTCGGTGGGGTGGGTGAAGCCGGAGGTGAGCGCGTCAACCAACCACACGGCTGTTCACCACCTTCACGGGCTGCTCGCCGCGGGCGGACAGGACGCGGCCGGTGCCGTCGATGCGGTCGTACCGGCCGCTGGCGGTGAGGTGGTCGAGGATCGCCTGGAGCTGGGGCGGGCCGAGGATGAAGGAGCCGGGCGAGAGGTGGTCGTAGACGTTGACCTGCTCGGCGTGGCCGTCCTTGGTGCCGGTGAGCGTGACGATAGTGAAGGTGGCCCGGCAGAACATCTTCCACCGCAGCCAGCGGCCAGGCAAAGGGGTGAAGCCGGTGATCATCCACGCCACGAGGGCGAGGGTGATCACGATCTGGGCAGCGGGCAGCACGGATTCGCGCATGGGTGAGGACCTCCGTGTCGGGAGGGTGAAGGCGAGGTGCGGCAAGCCCCGGGGGGCCGGGGCGCCGCGGGGGTCAGCGCTCGGGCTTGGGGGGCCGCTGCATCAGCGCGGCCGCGGCCTGGTCGAGCGTGACCTTCTCGTGCAGCAGGGCGGAGACGATCTCGGTGATCGGCATCTCGACGTCGTGGGCGCCGGCCAGGGCGAGGATCGCCTCGGCGCTCTTGACGCCCTCGGTGGTCTGCCGGGTCGCCGCGGTCGCCTCGGCCATGGTCATGCCGTGGCCGAGGTGGGTGCCGAAGGTGCGGTTGCGGGAGAGTGGCGAGGAGCAGGTGGCGACCAGGTCGCCCAGGCCGGCGAGCCCGGCGAGGGTGGCCGGGTGGGCGCCCATCGCGGTGGCCAGCCGGGTGGTCTCGGCAAGGCCGCGGGTGATGAGCATGGCCTGGGAGTTGTGTCCCATGCCCATGCCGGAGGCGATGCCGACCGCGAGGGCGATGACGTTCTTGACCGCGCCGCCGAGCTCGCATCCGGTGACGTCGGTGGAGGTGTAGGGCCGGAAGTAGGGGGTGTGGCATGCGCGCTGGACGCGGTGGGCGGCGTCCTCGTCGGGGCAGGCGATGGTGGCGGCGGCGGGCTGGCCGGCCATGATCTCCCCGGCCAGGTTCGGGCCGGACAGCACCGCGACCCGGTATGCGGGGATGCCGGTCACCTCGGTGATGACCTGGCTCGCCCGCAGCCCGCTGCCGATCTCGATGCCCTTCATCAGCGACACGATCACGGTCTTGGGGCCGATGTGCGGGGCCCAGGCCGCGAGGCTGGTGCGCAGGGACTGCGCGGGGATGGACAGCACGAGGAAGTCCGCGCCGTCCAGCGCGGCGGCCGGATCGGTGGTCGCCGTCACCGTGTGGGGCAGCTCGACGTCCGGGAAGTACCCGGGGTTGCGGTGCGTGGTGTTGATCGCGTCGGCGATCTCGGCGCGCCGGGCGTGCATGATCACGCTGGTGCCCGCGTCGGCCATGATCTTGCCCACGGCGGTGCCCCAGGAACCAGCCGAGAACACCGCCGTACGGGCGTGGTGCTGGTTCACTGCGGGGTCTCCTTGCTGGACGCGGGCCTGTCGCCGGGGTGGCGGTCGGGCGCGGCCATCCTATCGGCCGGACCCGCTCCGGCCGGGGTGCTCGGGGGGCGCCGCAGCGTCAGCAGGACAGCTCGCCTGCCGCGGAGCTTGGGGAGCATCCGGTGCGCCTCGCGGAGCATGTTCTGGGCCGGTGCCTCGCCCAGCTCGCGCCGCAGCTGGTCGGAGTGGGCGATCCACAGCTGGTAGAGCCGCTCCCACATCGCAGCCTCGCCGGGCCGCTCGTCGAGGTGTTCCTGCGTCAGGCCGGCGGCGGCGACCTGCTCGTGCCACGCCGGTTCCGCGCCACGGCGGAGTGCGCGGGTGACGACCAGCCGGCCGCCGGGGGCCAGGACGCGGCCGAGCTCGCGCAGCGCCGCCGCGCGGTCGGCCGCACCGCCCAGGGCGTCCACGCACACGATGCCGTGGGCGGATCCGCCGGGCAGGCCGGTGTGCTCCAGCTCCCCGACGTGGAAGACGGCGCGGTCGGCGGCGGGGCCGAGGAAGTGGGCGCGGCGGGCGGTGGCCTGGGCGGCGGCGACGGGTGAGAGGTCGAACCCGGCCAGGCGGACGGCGAGGGCGCGGGCCAGCCACAGGCCGATGCCGCCGGCGCCGCATCCGGCGTCCACGAGGAGCTGGCCCGGGCGCAGTCGCAGCCGCGCGGTCAGCAGCCCCAGCAGGGGCCAGTCGCAGGAGCTGGAGGCGGCGACCTCGGCCGGGTAGTCCTCGCCCATCGCCTGGGCGTACAGGCTGGCGACCAGGTTGGTGCGGGCACGGGCGGCGTGGAAGGCGTCGTACTGGGCCGAGCGCCCTTGCGCGGGCGCGGGCGGCGCCGAGGTCGGAGTCGGGGCCGGGGTGGTGGGGTTCATCGGGGCATTGACCTTCTGATCCGGGACCGGGTGCCGGGGCAGACGACCTGCACGGCGTGGACGGGACAGCCGGGGGCGGACAGGTCCAGCGCCACCGGCTCGTGGGCGGTGATGTGCTGGACGCGGCGGACGATGTCCTGGGCCTGGTCGGCGAAGCCGCCGGCGGCCGGGGTGAAGCAGGCCGCCGCCTCCGGCCATGGCGTGAGCCCCGCGGTCTGGGCGGGGCGGAAGGGCGAGGTGTCGAAGCTGCCGGGATCGGCGGGGAGGTCGTCGCGGGTTCCGGCGATGGCGGCGAGGCGGGACTGCGCGGCCTCGGTCACCGCCCGCGTGAGCGCGATGTCCGGGTGGCTGTGGCAGCCGCCGCCGGCGAAGACGACCGGGTAGTCCTCCGACCACAGATACGCGACGCACACCGGCAGCCCGTACGGGCCGCCGACCAGGGCGATCTCCAGCGCCATGCCCGCAGCCGCGAGCCGGGCGATCACCTCCCGGCCGAGCGGGTCGTCAACCGTGCGGGGGTCGATCAGCGTGCGCCGCCGTCCGCCCGACTGCGCGTCCCGGTACAGCACGTCGCGCTCCACCACCTCGAACAGGGCGTGCAGCAGCGCCTCGTCGCGGGTGTTGCCGCACGCCAGTCCGGTGCTGGTCGCGCGCCACACGTCCGGGGTCCAGGCAGGGCGCTGGTCGCGGCGGCGGACCAGGTCGATGGGCAGCAGCGCCTTCGCCCCGCTCAGCAGGCCGGTGCCGGCCGCCCACTCACACACCACCCGGGCAAGGGCGTCCTGGGGGTACGCGGCGATGGTCGGCAGCGCGGACAGGGGGCAGTCGGGGGCGACCTCGGCGGCCGGGCCGTGGGCGGCGACGGGCAGGGGCTGTTCGACGTGCCACAGCTCGATCGCCTCCATCACCGCCGACAGCTTCGCCAGCAGCACGGTGGCGCCCTTGCCCTGCGACGTCGACAAGGTCTTCGACGCGGGCCGGATCGCCGTCCACACCGGCAGTCCGATCACGTCCAGGCCGGTCAGGTCCGCGACCCGGGTGATACCGAACTCCTCAAGGCGCCCGGCCACCGCCGCCCACGTCTCCTCGGGCGTCCGGGCCCGTACGGTTCCCGGCAGCGTCACCAGCTCGTCAACGCCCGCCATGGGCCGCCTCCGTCCTCTTCTCGGTCTCTTCCAGGAACCCGGGCACCAGCCGCTTGGCCGCGTCCACCGCGCTCGCCGCCCGGACCAGTCCCCGCGCGGACGCCTCCGCGTCGACCTCCTCCTCCGGGCAGCGCCACACCCGCAGCAGGAGATCGCGGGCCACCTCGTCGCGGACCGCCGCCGTCGAGAACCCGGGCCGGCTGCGGCGGGCCCAGGCGAGGGCATCGGCGTACCGGGCGACCGCGCACCGGTCGTCGGCGGTCTCGCCGGCCAGCAGCAGCGCCACGGTCTGCTCGTCGCGCAGATCGGGCCTCGGGTGGAACACCCGGTCGGCGGTCAGATCCCCGCCGCACGCACGGGCCAGGCGCTCGGCGAGCGGCAGCCCGGGCCCACCGTCGGCGGGAAGCCGGGAGAGGTGTTCGAGGTAGGCCGCCCACCTCTCGCGGAATCCGGGATCGAACACCTGCTGGTAGATCACGCGGTCCTCGGTGGACAGCTCCAGGCCGTCCACACGCTCGCGCACGGCGGCGTTGGACCAGCGGCGGAAGTAGGCCGTCTCCCACCCCGGCACCACGGCGGCCTCGTCCGTCGCCGCCGTGGTGCCGGCGAGCGCGGTCTGTACGGCGTCGAGCGCGTCCGTGCGCTTGAGGTCGCCGAAGTGCCGGTCCTGCTCACGCTGCCCGGCCAACCAGTCGGCGAACTCCGTCTCGCCCTGGCGGCGGCACACGGCCCGTACGGCGGCCCAGGTGCGCTGCGGGTAGTACACCGCGCGCAGCGACTCCAGAAGCCCGGCGGCCCGATCGTCGTTGAGCACGCCGGTCGAGACGGCAAGGCCCAACACGTACCGGAGGTTGACCAGCGGCCAGGTCAGCGCGCCGAACTCCCCGTCCGGGGCCTGCCCGACCGCCACCTCGTCGTCGCCGTCGATCTCCCCCGAGACGTAGGCGGAGTAGACGCTGCCGACGCCGAGCATCCCGTACGGCGCCAGTTCGGCCGCCCGCAGCGCGCCGATGCTCGCCGCCCCGATCACCCGGACTCCCCTGCCCATCGCGGCCAGGATCTCCTTGTGCCGCAGCGCCGGCGCCTGGTGATACACGCCGTCGACGAGGACCACCGTGTCGCCGCCGCCGATCGCGGTGTCAAACAGGTCGCCGTGCCGCGCCGGCGGAAGCACCCGCAGGCCCGGCGAGGCGAGTAACGGCTCCGACGCCGGCAGCGTCGGCCCGACGTACACGTGAATCACTGCACCTCCAGGGTGAAGCGCGAGGGGCGCCCCTCCCCGGCCCCACAAGGGGCACACGAGACGGGAGGGGCGCCCAGGTCAGGACGCGGACGGGCGTGGAGGACTACTCCTCGTCCTCCACGTCGACCGCGACCACGACGGGCCCGGTGACCTCGTCGGTCTCGTGGGCCGACGCCGGGGTGCTGACGGCGGCGATACCGGACTTGGACTGCGCCATGGGACGGCTCCTTCTCTGCGGATTCCGGGTGCGGGACGGCTTCCCGCATCCAGTGGTGCTACGGGCCCGGGGGCAGCTCGCCCGCCGAGGACCCGCCTGCCCGCCCCTGGCCGGGGCGGGAAGCTGATGGGGTTCAGCCCTGGGTGAGGGTGCGGTGGTCGGCGACGATCCACTCCGTGCCGCCGCCCTCGGGGCGCAGGAAGACCGCGCACTTGGTGACGCGCCGGGTGGAGGGGTCTTCCCACTCGCCGATGAACTGCACGATGCCCCGGCGGCCGTGGCCGCCCTCGTCGACGGCCGCGGTGCCCTCGGTGAGCCATTCGGGCAGCTTCCGGTGGGAGACGGGCCGGTGTGCGGTGTTCATGACGCAACCTCCATCGGTCGGGCTCCCGCAAGGGTGAACCGTCCCGACACCGTCACGGAGGGGCATCTTGGGGGGCATCATGGGCCCATGCCGATCGGACAACTGATCCGTGATCTGCGATTACTCAAGACCTGGTCCCAAGTCCAGCTCGCCGAGCAGCTGGCCATTTGCGCAGGTGACCCCACTGGGGCGCCGGGCCGGGACGCGGTCAAGCGGTGGGAGAGCGGGAAGGTCATCCCCGGCAGGTACTGGATCGGGCACCTGTCCCACGTGTTGGGCGTCCCTGTCGGGCAGTTGGAGGCGGAGGCTAGGCTCGATCGCGTGAACCGACGAGCCTTCCTGGGACTGTCCGCCCTGGCCGTCACGCACGGCGCGCTCGCCACCGAGATGGCGGCCAGCATCGCCGGGAGCGACCCGGTCCCCCTGGCCCGCGTCCAGACCACGCACGGCGCGGACATCGTCACCGCGTCCATGGCGGACAAGGCATCCACCGCGCACCTGCGCCGATGGATGCTGAACGGCGACGTACCGATCCTGCGCGTCAACGCCGCGGGCATCCTCGCCAAGCTCCCCGGGCAGGGCCAGGCCGACCAGGTCGCCCGCGTCCTGGCCCACGACGAGGAGGTCCGCCACCTCTACATGACGGCCGTGACCTCCCGCGTGTGCGCCGTGGACTGGACGACCGCCGGCCGGATCGTCTCCCAGCCCGCCGCGTACGGCCACCGCGCGGACTTCCTCGCCACCCGCTTCGCGCGGGAGGCCCTCAACCCCCGGGACTCTGGCGCCCGCTGGTGCTCCTCGGTCATGCTGCGGGAGCTGAGCCCCATGATCGGACGGAGTCCCGCATGATCGTCTTTGAAGTCCCCGCCGGCGAGCTCGTCGACGAGCTGAACCGCCAGGCCGCCGAGGCCGGTATCACCGACGCGGCGATCGTCTCCCTGATCGGGGCCGCCGACTCCTTCACCGTCTCGACCATGCCCGAAGGCGACGCGCTCAAGGACACCATCACCAAGTACGACCTGCCCGGCGAGATGACGGGCACCGGCGAGATCCGCAACGGCTTCGCCCACATCCACGTCGTCATGGGCGTCGAAGGCGACCGCGCCATCGCCGGGCACCTCCACGAGGCGCACATCGGCACCCACTTCGCCCGCGCCTACGTCATCCCCGTCAGTTGACCAGCCCTCGCGCCGGGGCGTCCGCGTACGGCCCGTGAGACGGCCCGTACGCGCCGGGGCCCGGCGCGTTCACCGCACCCACTCGTACTCGTCGTCCTCCCCGCCGGCGTCCCGGTCGTCGTCGCTCAGCAGGTCGTTCACCTCGTCCTCAGTGAGGACGTCGCGCGCATCGTCCATGCCGCTCAGGATGCCCCGGCCGACGGCTGGGCGTCGCACACGCCGCGTACGGCCTCGCGCAGGTCGAGGACCATCACGCCGTCGGTCTTGTCGATGCCTCCTTCGCCGAAGCGGACCCACAGCGGGAACGCGCCGGCGTCGCGGGCGAAGGCGAGCTTCTGCGCGGACGCGGGGTTGGGGCGGGAGTCGAGCTCGATGACGAGGCCCGGCGACAGCGGCGAGCAGATCACCACGTCCGCCCGCCCGTAGCGGCCCTTGCCGTCGGGGACCAGCGGCAGCCGCAGTTCCCGGTAGGCGCGGCAGTTCGGCCCCAGAACGGTCCGGGCGAAGTCCAGGACTGCCCCGGTCAGCGCCTTGGTGATCTGCGGGGTGCTCGGCGGGCCGTAGCCGTCCGCCCGGTTCTGCGCGACCTGGGCGGCGGCGTCGTCGGTCCACCGCTGGAGGTAGTCGGCCAGGATCAGGGCGATGTCCTGGAGGTCTTGTTCGGCTACGGGCCGCGGGCCGCGGCCGGTGAGGACGTGCAGCCAGCCCTCCGCCCAGTGGGCCTGGTTGAGGATCCGCAGCACCCCGTCGGTGGCCGCGGCCCGGCCGGCCTTCTCCTTGGTCGGCGTCAGCCGGGCGGCCATCTCGGTGACCGAGGCCAGGACCTCGTCCGTACGGCCTTCCTTGCCCATCTTCTCCTCGGCGGCGATGGCGCCCTGGAGGTGCTTGGCCGCCCACCACCGCCATTCCGCCGCCAGCGGCGCGGGCATGTCCGCGGGCAGGACGACCGTGTCCAGCAGCTTGCCCGCCCGGCCGGCCGCCGCCTTCGCGGCGGCGGACAACTCCTTCTTCAGGCGCGGCTCATTCTCCTGCCACCAGCGGCTCTGGCAGTCCCAGCACCGCCCCCGCTTCTTGGCCGCCGACTCCGGGGTGACCTTCACCGTGTGCCCGCAGTCGGGATAGGTGTAGGACACCCGGTAGCCGACGCACTCCCGGCAGGCCGCGACGTCGCCGTTCTTCCACTTCGGCAGCGTGGTACGGGTGGAGATGGTCTCCTCCCACTCGTGGCCGGCCGCACACCGCCACCACACCGCGACCTGCATCTTCGGCGTCGCCTTCTGCGGCGTCAGCCCTCCGTTGCGCTCCTGCAACCACATCGCGGCGACCTGCGGATACGCCTCGGCCAGCGACACACCTAACGAACGCGCCACACCCGTTCCCCTCCCAGCTCACGGCCAGACCCTCCCCGGCCCGGTACCTTCACCCGGTGAACGATCCCGACGGCCCCGAGGCGACGCCACCGGGCGCGGCGGCCGACTCGGCGTCCATCTCCCGGCCGACCGACCACCGCGGTGCCTCGATGGTGACGGTGCCCGGCGGGGAGTACCAGTACAGAGCCCCACGCCCGTACAGGCCCCGGGCCGTGTCGCAGTCCCGCTTGTAGTCGATCCAGCCGCTCACGCCGAGCTCGCGCAGCACGGTGAGGATGCGCCGCAGGTCGTCGAGGTCGCGGTAGTCGCGGGTGTAGACGCAGGCGCGGGTGAAGTCCTTCAGCACCTTCGCGCCGAAGCCGAGGTAGCCCTCGATCGTGGCGCCCCGGATGCGCTCCCACAGCTCGGTGTCGATGCCCTTGGGCATCCACTTGCCCGTGACCCGGTTGCCGAACTCGTCCAGGCCCTCGTCGACGTCGTCGGGGGCACGGACCCGGTCGGTCCACCCCGGCCCCTTCGGGGGCGGCAGGCCGGCCCGGCTCGGGGGCTCGTCAGCGGTCGGCGAGGGCATCGGCTTCAGTCCTCCGCTCCGTCGTCATCCTCGTCGTCGTCCAGCCCGGCCGCGTCCGGGTCGCGCAGCGGGCGCAGCCCGCCGGCCGGGACGGAGGCGGTGAAGCTGTAGCGGCCGAGCACGTTGAGGTTCTTGTGCTTCAGCGGCGACAGCCGGGCGATGTCCTCGTCGCGGATCTCGTGGCCCTCGGCGCGGAGCTGGGCGACGGCGGCGTCGATGTAGCGGGTCGTCCAGAGGACCACGGCGTTCAGGACCAGGCCGAGCGAGCCGAGCTGGTCCTCCATGCCGTCCCGGTACGCCTGGTGGATGGTGCCGCGCTTGCCGTGGCACACGTCCCGGGCGAGCTTGTGGCGGGACTCCTGCACGGTGAGCTGCCGGTTCATCTGCCGTCGGTAGGTGTCGTCGACCGGGTCGACCACGGCCAGCAGGTGCAGGGTCCTGGCGATCCGCCCGTACTCGGCGAACGCCTGCCCCAGCGGGGTCGGGCGGCCCTCGCGGCCGAACATCCGCAGCAGGTCGTACGCGCGGACCTGGTTGGTGACCAGGGAGCCGGCCACCCGCAGCATGTCCGGCCAGTGCGCGATCACCTTGTTCAGGTTGACCCGGTTGCGGGCGATGTCCTCCAGCGGCCCGTACGACCCCGTCTCCACCCCGGGCATGGTCGCGCGCCAGAACCGCTGGTCGTCCAGGTCACGGAACCGCGGGCTGAAGTTGTAGCCGAGGATCTTGAACAGGCCGAAGACCATGTCGGAGTAGGAGGCGTTGTCGGTCGCCACCATCTCCGGCTTCACCCCGCCGTCGAGGTTCAGCAGCGCGTCCAGGATGTGCAGGGAGTCGCGCGGGGTACCCGGGACGACCATCTGCCCGATGCCCGCGACCTGGTCATTCACGGCGTTGAGCCAGGTAATGCCCCTTTTGAACCCGAAGTACTTCGGGGAGGGTGCGGCGTTGATCGTGCGGACGGAGACGACGAACCGCAGGCCGTCCACCGACGCCAGCAGCCCGTCGCCCCAGTACCTCACGATCGGCACCTCGGCCTGGGCGGCGATCAGCGCGGCGTTCGCCGCGGCGATGGTGTCGGCACGCAGGTAGTACTGGTCGACGTGGACCAGCCGGGAGCGGGTCAGGGCCTCGACGCCCGGGTTGGTCACCGGGGTCAGGCCGATGTTGCACGCCTCCGACACCAGCAGCGCGACCAGCGACGTGGTGAGGTCCTTCATGCGGGTGGTGCCGTCGCCCAGGTGCACGAAGGCGTCCAGGAACCCGGTCCAGGAGTTCACCTCGAACAGCAGGTCCGGCAGGTCGACCTTCGGCAGCATCTTCTCGACCCGCCGCCGCAGCCACCGCAGGCTCTTGGGCTCGCCCAGCGCGCCGAGCGCGTCCACGTTCAGCTTCGCCCGCCCGTTCGGCTGGACCTCGATGGAGACCTTCGCGTCCTTCCCGGCCTCCTCCAGACGCTCCGCCATCAGCTTCCACGCCGCGTCCAGCGCCGTCACCAGCGCGGCCAGGTGCTCCTCGACCGGCATGTCCAGGCTCAGGCCCGCCAGGACGTCCTCGCACACGGCGTCCCACTCCTTGCCGTCCAGCAGCCTCGCCCGCGGGTCGGACCAGCGGTGCGAGGGGGAGGCGAACACGTCCCGGCGCTGAAGGGCGCGGTGCAGCTGCTCCAGCACGCACACCACGTACGCGTCCCGGTCTACCGACCCCGCCGGCAGGGCAGGGTTGGCGTACACGGGGTATCGCCGAGATACGGGTCAAAGGGGCAATGAGTTGATCTTGGGGCCCTGAGCGCCTCTGGGGGGAGGGTTCTGGCTTCGCCGTACGGAGGGTTCGCTGCGTCGATAGCCTGCCGGGATGAGTGAGCAGATGGGGCGGGGCGAGGCTCCGGCGACGGTGGAGCAGGTTGCCGCGGCGATGGCCGCGCTGGGGCTGTACGACGGGGAGAACACCCCGAGCGAGCACGCCGAGGAGGCGGCCCGGCTCGGCGGGACGGACGCGTACCGGGTGCGGATGGTCAACGCGCTGCTCGGCGTGGTCCAGGCCGAGGCGGCGATGGCCGACGCGGTGAAGCTGAACGACGAACACCGGCACGCGGCGTGGGAGGAACAGCTCAAGGCCGCTGGGGCCGTGCTGGATGATCCGGTACGGCGGCTGGAGTTCATCCGCTGGCAGGTGCTGCGGGCCGGCACTCCGCTGCGGCTGATGGCGCAGAACCGTGAGGTCGGGCCGATCCCGCTCGCCGCCGCGCACGCGGCGACCGGGCTGCACACACTGCTCGGCGTGATCGCCGCCAGCCAGGACGCGGTCGCCACTGGCGACGTGGAGACCCTGGCCTCGCAGGCCGGGCAACTGGAGGCGGCCCGCGAGGCGCTTCAGAACGCGATGGACAACACCGACGTGCTGCTGAACATGCTCAAGTCGGTGGGCCTGTAGGCCCGCAGGTCCTACGCTGAGCAGAGCCGTCCTGGTGGCTTCCCCCGTGCCACCGGGACGGCTTTCGTGCGTCCGGGATCAGTCCGTGCCGTCGGCCTCGTCGTTCTCGGCGAGGATGCGGTAGACCGTGGCGACCGAGGGCCGCTGGCCCTTGTTCTTGCCCGAGGTGATGACGAGTTTCTGGGCGATCTGCGGCACGGGCACGCCGTTGGCCCGCAGGCTGCGGGCGTAGTCGGCCATGTCGTCGTCGACGACCTTGGGGCGCCCGCCGTGACGGCCGCGCTCGCGGGCGGACGCCTGGCCTTCGAGGGACTTCTCCCGGATGTACTCGCGCTCGGACTCGGCCATGCCGGCGAAGAACGCGAACAGAGCGGCGCCGTGCCCGGACGGGTCGTAGACCCCTTGGAGGGGGCCGGTGAGGAGTTCGAGCTGGATGTCGTGGTGACGCAGGTCCTCGGCAATGGCCAGGAGCTCGGCGGCGCCGCGCCCGAGGCGCTTCATCTCGTGCACCGTGAAGATCACCCGTTGGTGGGGCACGGCCTTCTTGATGGTGCGGGCGAAGTCCATCGCCTTGACGAACTCCGGCCGGACCTTGACGCGCGTGCTGATCTTCTCGGAGAAGACCGGGTCACACCCGGCTTCCGCCAGAGCGTCGAGCTGGCTCTGGAGCTCTTGCTGAGCAGTGCTGCAACGGGCGTACCCCACCCTCGTGGGCTTCGTGGTGGCCTCGGGCACCGCGGCGTCGATGGCCGGGCCCATCTCCCACGCGCGGCCGGGGCCACGGTCGGCGGGGGTGCGAACTTCGAGCTCGGCGCGGAGCTGGGGAACGAGCATGAAACGGGGGGTGTGGTACTTCGGGGCGACTTTGCCGCCGCGGGTGCGGCAGGTGCTTCCGGCGGGCACTTCACATGTGGGGCAGTCGAACTGTTCGACGGCGGCGGCCGGTTCGGCGAGCTCTGGCATGTCGCAGAACCTACCGTGAGGGGCTTTGTGCGAAAGCCGTTCTGCGAGAGGTTATGAGAACGAAGATCAGGGGCAAACCGGACACGGTCCGGCGGGGGCCTCCGGTCTCTCAGAACTACTCATTTCTGCGAGCACGAAGCGTTACGGCTTTCACCAAGGGTGATCATGCGGCCGAGTCGTCTTCGATCTGGAGTTCCTTCACCCACTCCTGGGCCGCCGCGAGGTCGGGGGCGGTGCCCACCACCTCGTACGAGAAGTCGTCCCACTCCTCCAGGACCCGCGGCTCGTCGGGGCGGAGGTGTCCGGCGCCGCCGTGCACCGGCCGGTGTCGGCGGTAGATGTCCATCGGCGGGCGGCGGCGCTTGTTGTACGCGGCGAGCGGGTCGACGGCGTTCACGCGCGGGACGGCGCGGGACGGCTGGTTCGGGGGTCCGGGTCGGCGGTGCTTGCCCATGCGCTCGATGCTCTCAGGCCGCGATCGTCGTCGGGCGGGCGGCGGCGAGTTCCTTCGCCCTCGTGCGTACCTCGTCGACGGCGGTGGTCTTGTAGGGGCGGGCGGCGTCCAGCAGCGTGTTGAGCCGGGAGGCGACGAGGGTGGAGTCGACGCGGGCGGCGTCGTCGAGCGCCTGGTGGGCTGCGGCGGCTCCCTGCTCGGCGTCACCCTCGTCGAGCAGCGCGGCGGCCAGGCCGACGCGGTCCATGACGCGGACGCGGTCGAAGCCGGGCTTCCTCAGCTTCAGCGCGTCCTCGAAGTGGACGCTCGCGGCTCGCCTGCCCCGGTCGAGACCGGTGAGGTCGCGGGCGGAGACCGCGCGGGCACCGGCGTGCTCGGCCGCGTCGAAGTACGCGACCCACGCCGGTACGCCGCCGAGGCCGTCGGCCAGGAGCTCGTCGGCGGCGCCGAGGTGCGTCTCGGCCGCTCGCTCGTCGCCGAGGGCGGCGTGGACCCGCCCGGTCTGTGAGGCGACCAGGGCCTTCGTCGCGGGCAGCGCGGCCTTCTTGGCGGCGACCCCGAGGAGTCCGAGGGCGTCCTGGGGGTGTCCGAGGTAGATCATCTGGTGGGACATGCGGGTGACGATCTCCACCCCGCGGTCGCGCTGCCCGGCTTCACCTGCGGCGTACGTGCCATAGCTCCACAGGCGTTGGGCGATGCCGTAACGGCCGGCGTCATGGCTGACCCACCCCGCGAGCGCTGCCAGGTCCGCGGTCGCCGCGAACACCCGGGCCTTCAGCTTGGGTGGGACGCCGTCCTGGATACGGCGGGCGACCTCGTCGAGCTGGGCGACGATCGCCGAGCGGTACAGGGCGCCGCCCTTGGAGGCGTCGGCCTTGGTGAAGAAGGCGGTGACCTCTTCGAGGGCGGTGACGGTGTCGGCGTCGAAGCCCTTGCGGTCGTGGTTCAGCGCGCGGGCGGTGCCGCCGAGCATCCGTTCTGCGGCGAGGATCAGCGGGGCGCCGAGGGCGAGCTTGAGGGTGTCGCGGCGGTTCATGAAGTCCATCTGCGTCCATCCGGCCAGGGCCTGGGCGGCTGCTTCGGTCAGCAGCGGGAGCTGGATGCTATCCAGCACCACGCCGGTGCCCGTCAGGCCGAGATCACCGGGAGTGAGCGGCTGGCCAACCGCTTCCGAGATGACGTCGGCGAGCAGGGCGGGGACTGGTGGGCGGGGCTTCTCGCCGTCGATCCAGCGGCGGATACGGGTCGCGTCCGGCGCGATCTGCCGGTGACCTCGGGCTTTGCCCGCCACGGCGATCCGCCGGGCGATCTCACCATGGGACAGGCCCGTCGCCGCGATCCACAGCGCCAGGTGCGGGTTGCCGGATCTGCTGGACATTGCTGCCTCGCCCTCCCCGCTCGCGTATACGGAGCGTGGCATTTCCGCCACGGTTCGCGACCCCTACGGTACTGGTCAGGGCCGGTGCCGGGCACCGATTCTTCTCAGGCGGCAGCCGCCCGGCTGACGCTTGGTACAGGGGAAGGGATTTCGCATGGCGACGCTTGCACCCCAGGTTCCGTGGGCGATGCGGCTGGTCACCGACCGGCTGCCGGTCGGCCCGCCGTCGTACGCGGCGGTGACGCTGGACGCGTCCACGCAGACCGCCCGCTACACCGACACGGCCGGCCAGGTCGTTCAGATGGGCAAGCACGGCACGTCGAGGACGACCGGCACCGCGTCGATGTCCGGGGGCGGGGACGGGCAGAACCCGCAGCCGCAGACGCAGGACGACCACACCACCGACTACGAGTCGGACTGAGTCGATGGCCTCCACCGTCCTGGTCGTCACCGCGCTGGAAGACGTCACCGCGGACTGGGTCATCGCCGCGCTGAACGAGCGTGAGGTGCCCGTCGTACGCGTCGATCCCGCCGACATCGGGCCCGCCCTGACCTTCGGGTTCCGCATCGGCGCGGACAGCCCGGCGTGGGGCGGGCGGCTGCGTACGGCGAGCCGGGAGGTGGAGCTCGGGGAGGTGGCGGCGGTGTACTACCGCCGCCCCACCCCGTACGCCGCCCGGTACGGGCACCTGCCCCAGCAGCAGCGCGAGTTCGCCGCCGCCGAGGCGAGGCACGGGCTCGGCGGCGTCCTGAACCACCTGCACGGCGCGCTGTACGTCAACCACCCGGCTGCGGTGACGGCCGCCGACTTCAAGCCCGCCCAGCTCCAGCGGTTCGCCGAGCTCGGGCTTCAGATCCCGCCGACCCTGGTCACCAACGACGTCGAGGCGGCACGGAAGTTCACCGCCGACCACGAGCGCGTCATCTACAAGACGTTCCGCGGCCTGCCCCGCTCCGAGGACGGGCACACCGGGGCGATCTGGGCCCAGCGCGTCGATGCGGAGTCCTTCGACGACTCGCTCGCGGTGACCGCGCACCTGTTCCAGGCCGAGGTCGAAAAGACCGGCGACGTGCGGGTGACCGTGGTCGGGAAGAAGGTGTTCGCCCAGCAGATCGCCGCCCCGGACGGCGCCTTGGACTGGCGCCGCGGTGACTGGGATGAGCTGATCCACGCCCCGATCGCCGTCCCGGCCCCCATCGAGGCCGCCCTGCACAGCTACCTGGCGTCGTTCGGCCTGGTCTTCGGTTGCTTCGACTTCGCCCTGACCGGCGACGGCCACGCCCCGGAGCACTGGACCGCGATCGAGTGCAACCCGAACGGCCAGTGGGGCTGGCTCCCGGACGCGCCGGCCATCACGACCGCGTTCGCCGACATCCTCAACCGGAAGGAGGCGGCCACGTGATGCCCGCCGACCTTGAGACCGACTCCGTCCGCCTGCGCGAGACGATGGCGAAGGCCCTCGCCGAGGACGGCGTGCTCGCCGATCCGGCCTGGCGGGAGGCGGTCGAGGCGGTCCCCAGGCACCGGTTCGTGCCCGGCTTCTACCTGCCCGCCGACGAGCGCGACGCCCATGGCCTGACGGTGTGGGAGCCGGTGACCGCCGAGCTCGACTACGGCCGGTGGCTGGCCGCGGCGTACTCCGACACCACGCTGATCACGCAGTTCGACGGCGAGGAACCGGACTGGAAGAACCCGGCCGTGCGGCACGGCGGGGCGCCGACCTCGTCGTCCACGCTGCCGTCTTTGGTCGTACGGATGTGGGCGGACGCCGAGGTCTCCGAGGGGCACACGGTGCTGGAGATCGGCACAGGGACCGGCTACTCGACCGCGCTCGCGTGCGAACGGCTCGGCTCCGCCGACGTCACGTCGATCGAGGTCGACCCCCACCGCCTCGCCCAGGCCGCCGACGCGCTGTACGGCCTGGGCTACACCCCGACCCTGGCGGTGGCGGACGGGCTGTACGGGTACTGGCCCGAGGCGTCCTTCGACCGGATCGTGGCCGCCTGCTCGTTCCGTGCGGTGCCTCCGGCCCTGCTCGCGCAGACCCGGCCGGGCGGGAAGATCCTGCTCACCCTGTCGGGCTGGCTCTACGGATACGCCCGCGTCCTGCTCACGGTCGGCGCCGACGGGACCGCTGAGGGCCATCTGCTCGGCGGCACGGTGTCGTTCATGTCCGCGCGTACGCACGCGGCGCCGGTGTTCGGCAACCCCGCGCACTGGGCCGCGGGCCTTCCCGAGAAGGCCCGTACGACGCCGCACAGCCCGGAGCGGATCAGCGCCGCCACCGAGGAAGCGTTCCACTTGCGGTTCCTCGCCCAGAGCGCCGTGCCCGACGCGCAGATGGTCACCGTGGGCGAGGTGGTGCACCTGGTCGACGCCGTCACCGGCTCCGCCGCCACCCTCGCCCCGTACGACGGCGGTTGGCAGGTTCGGGAAGGCGGGCCGGTGAAGCTGTGGGAGCGGATCGAGCGGGTCCTGGACGCCTACGACGGGGCTGACCGGCCGGGGCCGGAGACCTTCTCTCTGCACGTCTACGACGGCGGGCAGCACCTGCGGCACCCGCAGATGCCCGGCCTGCCCCTGCCCAGGCCCTGAGACGGCCCGTACGCTCCAGGCGCCCGGGCGGGGAGAGTGACGGCCCCCGCTCGGGCGCCTGGCACGTTCACCGCACCCACTCGTACTCGTCGTTCTCCCCTCCGGCGTCGCGGTCGTCGCCGTCGAGCAGGTCGTTCACCTCGTCCTCGGTGAGCTCGCGTGTCTCGTCCATGACCCTCATGGTGCCGCCCCGCCCGACGCCGGCTCAGGCGGCTTGGCCGAGGCCGGCGGCGCTCAGGTCCTGCTCGCGGAGCTGGGTGAAGTCGACGTCCAGCTTCGGGTCGTACGCCTCGGGCTGGATGCCGAGCTCGTGCGTGCTGTACTCGCCGAAACGGTTGATGTGCTCAGTCAGGTACGGCGAGATGTGGACCAGATCCTCCGGCTCGATCGTCCAGCCCTCTTCCAGCAGCTGCCGCACGATCTCGGCGATGTCCAGGGCGTTGTGGAAGATCACCGCGTTCGTGAGCAGGGCGTTGAACTTCATCGCCTTCTCCTGCTCAACGGGGTCGTTGTCCGCGATGACGCCGCGGTTGCCGAAGCCGATCCACTGCGAGAAGCCGTTGAACGCTTCGGTCTTGTTCGTTGCCGCCGTCACCCGCCGGCGAAGCGCCGGATCGGAGAGGTAGCGCAGCAGCTGGACGGTGCGGATCACGCGGCCGACCTCGCGGAAGGCGGCGTAGGTGGCGTTCTTCTTGGAGCCCGAGCGCAGCCGCTTGAGGAGCGTGGACGAGGAGATCGTGCCCTCCCGTACGGAGACCGCGACCTTCATCAGGTGCTTGAACTGGGACTCGATCAGGTCCCAGTCGATGACGTTCTTGCCCGGCTCGCCGAACAGCGCGTCGATGTGCACGTACTCGGTGGTCTTGCTGGGCCGGTAGAAGGTCAGGCCCTTCCAGTTCCTGATCCTGGGCATGAGATCGAAGCCCAGCAGGTGCGCGAGCGCGAACACCGGCTGGGACTGGCCCTGGGTGTCCGCGTGCACCGTGGTGGGCTTGACCTCGGAGGAGTTCTTCAGCAGGCCCTCGATGATGTAGACGGCCTCCCACACCCCGCACGGGATGAAGTGCGTGAACAGCGCGACGTAGGTGTCGGAGATGTGGTGGTAGGCGATCCCGCCCGGCTTGCCGTACCGCACGGAGGTCTCGGCGAGCAGGTTGTCGAGGTAGGTGTCCATGTGGGTGCCGTCCGCGGCGACCGTGGTGCCGTCGCCCCACGCCTGGGAGATGTCCAGGCGGGCGTGTGCGTTGACCAGGTCGGCGATCGCCTCGTTCAGCAGCACGATCGAGAAGTGCCGGTTCGCCACGTAGGCCAGCTCGTGGCCGCTCACGCCGGGGATGTGCCGGGCGGCCTCGTACGGGCCCATGTTGGTGCCCTTGACGAAGGTCGTGATGACGTAGCGGCCGAAGGGATCGTCCAGCTTCGGCTCGTTGCCGGAGGCGGGGCCGAAGCGCTGCCACCAGTCCACCCAGTACGCGGTCCTCGCCACGATTCCCATGAGCGAGCGCTCCGGCATCCTGGCCTTGATCTCCTGCTCCAGGCGCCTGGCCGAGGGCCGCTGTCCCTCCGAGCGGTGCGGCTTCAGCGACGGGATGCCGGTCTCGGGGTCGATGATCAGGCCCTCGTTGTCCGGGTAGCCGGCATCCGCCGCCGCGGCGGCCGCGGTGAGCTTGTCCTCCAGCTGCCGGCGGAAGGAAACCGCGTCGAATCCGTCGGTCTCGCCCTCCTCGCACAGGCCGACCTCGACCAGGTAGGTGCCCAGCTTCTCCTGCACGACCTCCCAGTCCAACAGCTGCTTGGACCAGTCCGCGTACTCCTCCGAGCCGACCACCGCGACGTCGCCGGTGCGCAGTTCCTCGGCGAGCGCGGTGAAGACCATCGCCTCGAAGTGCTTGCGCACGAACTGCCCCGTGCGGGTCTTGTCGACCACGGCCTTGCGCCAGTTCTGCGTGGCGAAGGAGATGTCCACCTCCTTGCCCTCCTCGTCGAAGGCGGTGATGTACTCGCCCCGGGCGCCCTGGTGCCGCATCGCGTGCGCGAGCGCGTCCAAGACCCGCCGGTCCTCGGACGTCTCGGTGAACTCCAGCTTCTCGGCCAGGTCGAACATCACCGCGCGGTCCCGGCCGATCTGCCCGTACAGCAGCACCTCCCAGAAGTTGCCGTGATGGGCGGAGACCTTCTCGATCTGCTCGTACTGCTGGTCGAACCCGCCGAGCTCCTCCACCGCCCTTGTCACGGCGCCGAGGCCGCCAGCCTGCACCAGCAGGGCCCTGGCCATCGCCAGGACCGCCGGGGAGACCTTGCCGCCCAGCCGCTGGGCGACCTCGTCCACCGGCGCCTCGTCGTCCAGGCCCTCCAGAGCCTCACGGACTTCGGCGGTCATGGCCGCGGCCTTCTGAACCGCCTGATGGGCGGGGCCACCGTCGTCGATGTTCTTGAGCACGGTGCGGTAGTTCCCGATCAGGGCCTCGACGATCTCCCGCTCGGCGAGCCGGATCGCCTCCAGCTCCTCCTTGGCCCTCTTGATCTTCGTCGCGACACGCTTGGTGAACATCGTCGCCAGGTCGTCACGGACCCGCATCCTCGCCTTGTGCGTCAGGCACGCGATCAGCGCGATCTGCTTGATGGGGGCGTAGTCCCGCAGCTCCGAGGCGTCCGCCGCGTCCGCTTCCCCGGCGAAGTCGGTGATCTTCCCCGTGGCCACCGACTCCATCCACACCGACGTATCGCCGAGCTCGTCCAGCCACTCCCGGCGCTTGGCCAGGTTCTTGAAATGCGACCAGGTCGGCCCCTTGGCAGGCTTCTTCAACCGGTTGAACAGCGTCGTGCCGTCCGAGTCGCGCTCCTCCAGCAGCCGCAGCAGCCCGGCCCGCTGAACGGGACTCATCCGGTCGTGGATTCCCTCGCGGATCGAGGCGTTCACCTCAGTGCGGATCTTCGAGGCCATCTTGTCGAAGGTAGAGAACCCGGGCAGTTCCAGCCCGGCCTCCACGACCTTCTCCAGCGCGATGTTGATGAGATCCGCGGGCCGGTTCTTCGCCTCGGCCTCCTTGCGGATCGACCGCTCCACGATCCTGCGGGCCTCGCCCTGGTCGTACTTCACGCCGACCTTCTTGCGCACCAGGCCCCGATGGTGCTTGGCCGTACGCTCCGCCCGGTACACCGGCAGCGTGCCCTCCGGCAGCTCCACCTGCCGCCGGACGAACTCCACCACCTGCGCCGGCACGTCCTCCAGCGCGGGGAAACAGCCCATGCGCTGGTACGACTTCAGCACCAGCAGCAGGGCCAGCAGATGCTCGTCACCATCCGTGGCATCGGCCGCCCACTGAACCTCATCACGAGTCGGCGAGAAGAACAGATGCAGCTCATGCGCGGTGATCAGCCGCTTGAACCGCGGGTACGCGGTCCGCTCGATCGAGGTCACAATCCCGCCCCGGGCCCAGACGACAACAACATCAACACCAACGACACTGAGCCGAACGGGTGACGGGCCGGGGCGCTCAGGGCCCCAAGATCAACTCATTGCCCCTTTGACCCGTATCTCGGCGATACCCCTACACCGCCTTGCGCCAGGCGGGCGGTACGAGCTTGTCGTCCACCTCGCGCAGCAGCAGCGGCTTGTCCTTCACCCGCCGCCGCGCCAGCGCCGGCAGCCGCCGCACCCCGGCCAGCACCCGCGCGCCGACGGGCGCCGCCCCCAGCGCGCTCGTCTCGCCCAGCAGGGCCAGGAACGGCCGCACGGTCGCGTACCGGTTCGTCAGCGCGGCGCGCATGGCGACCTCGGCGGAGTCCTCGTCCTCCGGCACGAGCGAGACCACCAGCGCCGCCGCGCTCATCACCGCGGCCCTGGGGGCGACCTCCTCCACCGCCCGCCACAGCGCCGCCGCATCCAGGTCGGTGCCGTGGGTCTCGACCAGCTCCAGCTCCTCGAACAGCACCTTCGCCGCCCGCGCGAGCGTGCGGGACGCCTTCTCCAGCTGCGGCAGCGTCGAGAGCCGGTCCTTGTCCGTGGCCCGCTTCGCCGTGCTGATCAGCCGCGTCGCCATCAGGACCTGGAACAGGTCCAGGGCCTCGTCGATCGCCTTGGCCTCCAGGTGCCGCATCACCGCCGTCAGCATCGCGGTGCGCTTCGGCTCGGCGGCCCGCTCCAGCCCGGCCGCCTTCGAGCCCAGCCCGTACCGGGCCAGCGCCGCCAGCCGGTTCGGCGGGATCTTGTTCAGCCGCACCCGGCCCAGGCCGAACGCGCCGATCTCGTCCACCCGCTCCAGCGAGCGGGCGAACGCCGTGCCCGTCGTCCGCGTCGGCGGCCGGCGCAGCCGCTCCAGCTCCGAGAACCGCTTCCCCTCCGGCGTGACCAGCGTGGCCACCAGCTGCGCGGGCAGCTCCCGGTCCGCGCGGGCCGCGGCCCGCGCGACGGTGGCGTGCAGCCGCTTCTCGGCGATCGTGCGGACCTCGGAGACCTGCCGGGCCAGCACCGAGACACCCGGCAGCAGCACCCGGTTGCGGCGCAGCCAGCCCACCGCCTGGTTGAACAGCGCCACCGGCCCCTCGGCGTGCGTCCACGCCCGCCCGTGCAGGAACGTGCGGAACCTGCGCGACCACTCCGGGTCCTCGTACTCGTGGTACTCGTAGGCGTCCCGGATCTCCCACGCGTGCTCGTACGCCGTCTTCGGCCGCTCGGTGTACCGCTTCACGCACGACGGGTCCTCGATCCCCAGCTGCGCGGCCAGGTGCTCGACCACCGGCCACGGCACATCGAGGGGGTCCTCCGGCAGGAACCGGCCGATATAGCGGACCGTGCACATCTGGAGGGCGAACCCAAGTTGGTGGTGCTTCGTACGCCGCAGCGCGATCAGATCGCGGTCGACGTCGTCCAGGAAGAAGAACCGCTCCAGCTCCGGACGCGTGGGCTCCTCGGCGAACTTCCCGTACGCCTCAGCCTGCTCATCAGTTAAAAATTCCACCGGCACGCGGCGGACGGTAGCCGCCCCTCACGCATGATCGACGATCTTCACAGGAACCTCTGCGCGGCACCCGATCACTGTGCTAGGCGACCATGATCAATCTCAGCGCCAACGGCTGTACCGATGTTCCCCAAGGCCGGAGTGCCGGTCGACGACCAGGTGGACCTTACGGTCGAAGTTCCCGACAAGCCGGGCGAGGAAGCGGCACATGACCTTCGCGTCGAACGACTCGGTGAAGACCATGAAGTGCATCCGCCCCCTGGTGCTGATCGCGGACATCGCGTTCACCGAGAACCGGTTCCCGGTGCGGTGCACGACCGGCGTCTGACCCTTGGCTCCCCAGGTGCGGCCGGTGACCTGGTCCGATCGGATGCCGACCTGATCGGCGAACAGCACCTCGGCGTTCTCCGCCCTCGCTCTGGCCCGGATCGCCGGCCAGGTCTCCTCGCGCCAGATCCGGACCGCCTCCGGATCCTGCTCGACCGCCCGCTTGTCCGGCCGCTGGAACGTCAGTCCCCACCGCTTGAGGTACTTGCCCACTCCCGGCTCAGTGAAGCGGACCCGGTACAGCTTGAAGATCAGCTCGCCTATCAGCCCCCGCGTCCACAGCTGACCGGAAAGCCCCAGGCCGGATGGGGTGTGGTCGAGGACGGCCTGCCGCACGGCGGCCTGCTCGGCCTCCCCGAGCACTTGGTGCACACCAACCGGCTTGCCGCGAGGACGCATGACCAGGGCCTCCCGCCCGCCGGCCTGCCACTTCGCCCACCACTGGTCGACCGCCTTCAGCGACACCCCAAAGATCGCGGCCACGTCCTCGCGGTCCCGTCCCGCCACCAGCGCGGCCACCGCACGCAGCCGCAGGGCTTCCTGCGCCGACGGCGACAGATGCCGCGCGTCCCCCACCAGATCGCTCACACACCACCAACGACCCAGAACCCAAACCGTTTCGGATCAATAAGTTTGCGGTGGACTAGCCTCAGATCCGGAATGCCGGACCCCGGCACTCCTATTCGGCACCTTACAGAAATGGAATTCCGGGGTCCGGCGTTCCATTTCTGTAAGGTGCTGAAATCGGTCAGAAGGGTGACCTTCACAGGAGCGTGCGAATGCCGTTCCGCAGGTCAGGGGGGGTGAACTCGCGCAAGATGCTGTGGAATTCAGCCATTGCATCCACTTGAGGTAAACGTGAGCAGGAATTGTGCCCTCCATCACATCGCCACCCCCTGTGCCCGTGGTCACATTTGCATCGAACGGCCGAACGTAACTCACTTCCCACAAAGGTGATTTGACTCATTCAGTTCGTTCGGCACTGTATCTAGTGGAGGATCGCGTGAAGACCAGCACCACAAGGCGCAAGTTCGGCCAGTTCGCATTAGCGGCCACCGCGGCGGCCCTCCTGACACCGCTCACCGCCGGTGTAGCCAGCGCCGGGGAAGCCTCGGAAGCCGCCACGTCTAGCCCAGCCGCCTACACCACGTATCTCCAGCACGCCTCCGAGGCCGGAGCGGACCAGACCCTCAAGGGCTTCAAGGGTCTGGACGCCGCCGACCAGCAGCGCTACCTCAACTACCTCAACGACCCCGAGGTCTTCGAAAACCTCCTCGAAGAGGCCACGAACGACTCCGTACCCCTGAGCGCCAGGCCCTTGTCCGCCGCAGGCACGCTGAGCACCACCGACGCGGCAACCTCCGAGGGCGGAGACATCGTCGTGGAGAAGCAGGCCAGCGCCACCTTCACTCTCGATGCCCCGCCCAAGGGCCAGCTCGGCACGCAGAATCTGTCACGCGGTACGTGGACTACCAGCTATACCGTCTCCCAGAAGATCTTCGGGATCACCGTCACCAAGCTGGTCGCGAAGGTGAACTACTACACCACCGGCAGCACGGTCACCCGAGTGAACTGGGCCGACGGCGCGGTCCGCAACCTCAACGCCGCAGTCTCCATCTCCAAGGGCATCCCCAGGGCATGGCTGTCTGGTGGCACCGCCTACGGGCAGGTCACCTGGGAGGGCAGTATCATCTACAAGGGCTTCGGTATCCAACTCGACAAGGTACATCGCGTGTGGGCCAACAAGGACGGCTACCAGGGTGGTTACCTCAGGAACGTCTGATCCCTACAAGGGGGGACCTCATGACCGCTAAAAGCACCATCACTGTTCTCCTCGCGATCCTCGCGGCTCTCCTGACCTTGGCCATCGCCGGGTTCGTGTTCTACGCGTTCAACGAGGGGGAAGGAAGCGGTTCCGACGTGAAAGTCGGCAGCGTGGCGACGCTTTCCACCGTGTATGGAGGTGCGGCATGAGCCCCGCGACCACGGGTCAGAAGCTGGCGATCGGCATCCTGTCCGCGTCGATCGCCCTCATCCTCATCGGAATGATCAATAACATCACCTGGTGAGTATCTGTCAGATCAAATAGCGTCGCGCGGGCCCAGTCGTCGTGATGGCTGGGCCCGCTTCGCTTTCCAGGTACTGAGGTTGAACTCGCGGTAGCGGGTGGTCGCGACGGCTCGTGATTCCTGCAGTATGTCGCGTTCGTAGGTATGCGCAGGGAGGCGGGCTGACGCCGAAGGGGCAACATGCCCGGGAACGAGTGCGGTTGGGGGCGGTGCACGGTTCGGGCGAGGTGAGAAGACTGCTGAGAGCGCGGCCGGGTTGCTGGTGGGCAGGCGGCAGGTCGAGAAGTGGCGCCGGTCCCGGTGCGAGGGTGGCCTGGACGCCCTGCGGTCCAAGGGGCCGATGTCGGTGGAGCGGCTCTCGCCCCGGCAGTGGGAGCGTTTGAGCGGGAGCTGGCACGGGGACCACTGGCGCACGGCTGGGACGAGGGCCAGGGCTGGACGCTGGTCAACCGCGCGTCGACCGCTGCCAAGCGGCCCGCGTGGAGGGCCGGTGAGTCCGGGCGCCAACCGAGGCCGGTGTACCTGCGGCACCCGCGTCTGCGTCGCGCGGAATCGACCCGCACGACGCCGCCCAGCGCCAGTCGCCCCTGCCCTCACCCGGTGGTGGCGAGCCTGGATGGGCATGGCCCAAGTCCACCAGCGAGTACGTCCAGTTGGCGGAGTGGACCCGGTGTCGGGGTTAAGCCAGCCTTGCCGCTTACGGCACTACCCCATAACATTAATCTGACGGCACGTCAGATTCTCGTCGGAAGGGCCGACGGGTGGCAGGGGGCATGCGGCGTGGATATCAACGGCACCGACATCGCGGATCTCCCGAAGGTGATCAGCGTGGACGATCACGTGATCGAGCCTGCACATCTCTTCGAGACCTGGCTCCCGAGCAAGTACCGCGACCGGGGGCCGAAGCCCTTCACCGCCGGCATCGGGGAACTGGAGTACATCGGCGGGAAGTACCGGTTCACGACCAACCCAGACGGCCAGCTCACGGACTGGTGGCGGTACGAGGACGGGATCTTCCCGTACAAACGGATCATCGCTGCTGTTGGCTTCTCCCGCGATGAGATGACCCTGGACGGCATCACCCGCGAGCAGATGCGCCGCGGTTGCTGGGACCCCAAGGCCAGGTTGGCCGACATGGACATGAACCACGTGGAGGCCTCGCTCTGCTTCCCTACCTTCCCGCGCTTCTGTGGCCAGACCTTCGCCGAGGCTACGGACAAAGAGGTCGCCCTCGCCTGCGTCCGCGCCTACAACGACTGGATGGTCGAGGAGTGGTGTGGTGACAGTGAGGGTCGGTTGATCCCGCTCTGCCTGATCCCGCTCTGGGACGTTGACCTGGCAGCGGTGGAGATCCGACGGAACGCGGCCCGGGGCGTCCGAGCGGTCACGTTCTCCGAGATCCCTACCTGCCTGGGGCTGCCGTCCATCCACACTGGCTACTGGGACCCGTTCTTCGCGGCATGCGAGGAGACCGGGACTGTGGTCAACATGCACATCGGCTCGTCGTCGCAGATGCCCGCAGCTTCCCCTGATGCTCCCCCTGCCGTTCAGGCCGCGTTGAGCTTCAACAACGCGATGGCCTCGATGATGGACTTCCTGTTCAGCGGTGTGCTTGTCAAGTTCCCAAGGCTGAAGCTGGCTTACAGCGAGGGCCAGATGGGATGGATCCCGTACGCGCTGGAGCGGGCCGACGACGTGTGGGCACAGCACAGGGCCTGGGGCGGAGTGAGGGATCTGATCCCGGAGCCGCCATCCTCCTACTACTACCGGCAGATCTTCTGCTGTTTCTTCCGCGACAAGCACGGCATCGAGGCGATCGAGACCGTTGGCGTGGACAACGCCACCTTCGAGACCGACTATCCCCACGTCGACTCGACGTGGCCGCACACGAGGCAGGTCGCAGCGGACCACGTCGCCGGCCTTCCTGACGACGTCGCCTACAAGCTCCTGCGGGGCAACGCAATCCGAATGCTAGACCTCCCCTTTGTTTAGGGCCTGGCTGACAAGCCCTAGACACGCAGGGCACCTCTTTCTCCTGCCAGGAGAAGGTCACCCCGGCTAACGCCGTCGGTACTACATCCAACCGGCCGACCTGGCCGCGATGACCGCCGCTGCCTCGGCTGCCTCTGCCTTGGCGTTCAGTTCCGCACTCCGTCCCCGGGCGGTGCTGCCCGCCGCCTCCGCTGCGGCCAGAGAGGCACGGATCGCATTCCGGTGGGCGGCCTCGGCAAGCTCGCCACCTTCGTCGTAGGTCTTGGCCACCTGCGCAGCCACGGTGGCGGTAGCAGCGGCGTTCCGGGCACATCGAGCATCGGCAGCCGGGTCGGGAGCTCTCTCGTACAAAGTGCCGATGGACTGGCTGGCCAGGCGGACCGCATGGGCAGCCTTGGAGTCCAGGTCGTCGGGTACGAGCTTCGCCTGGCTGGTGTCGACTCCCGCGTGTCGGCACGCGGCGACTGCCCGGCTCACCGCGCTGCGGGCACGAGCCCCGTGCCCGGCTCGCAGTGCTTCTTCGATAGTGGTGATTTCGGCCTGGTTGGTGCCATCGGGAAGTGTCATGACCGTCTCCTCGCCCCGCCCGGATTCGTCGGCGGCAGGGTGGCACGCAGCCTGCAAAGAGGCCAGAACGATGCATCAGGTGAATTGCCCAGGGGTGGCAAGACGTCTGGGCGGCGCCGAGCGCTACCGTTCAGACGGAGCCGGGCAGAAAGGCAAGCGGATGATCACCCCAGTGTCAGAGATCCTGGTGACCCTAGGTCGTCGGTACGTACGCGACTTTCCGATCTCCACAGGCAAGGCCTTCCTCGCCGGCCACCTCCTCAATCGGTACTTGCGAGAGCACCCCCGCCGCCACGTTGTCGAGACCCGGCTCGGGGTCAAGATCGCTGTCGATACCCAGGACCTCATCCAGCGATATCTGTACTTGTTCGGGGTGTGGGAGCCGCACATGTCCCGCTGGCTACTGGGGCGGCTGCGCCCCGGGGACACGTACGTGGACGTCGGCGCCAATATCGGCTACTACAGCCTCCTCGCCGCGCAGCTCGTCGGGACCGACGGCCGGGTCGTCGCCATCGAGGCCTCGCCGGTGTTCCACCGGCGTCTCTTGCAGAACGTCACGCTCAACAAGTACGGCAACGTCCGCGCGATCAATGGCGCAGTCTCGGACACCGAGGAGATCCTGAAGTTCGTGCTGGCCAGCTCCGCCAACATGGGAGCGAACAGCATCGTTCCGTACGGAGGGCCGGCCGAGTCGACGTTCGAGATCGCGGCGCGACCGCTGCCGGACCTTCTCGCCGAGGAGGAGATCGCTCGTGCTCGCGTGATCAAGATCGATGTCGAAGGCGCCGAGGGCAGCGTCGTCCGGGGGATGGCCCCCCTGCTCTCCCGGCTCCGGCCCGACGCGGAGATCACCGTGGAGGTCACCCCGGAGCGCATGGCCCAGCTCGGCGATTCCGCCGACGAGCTCATGCAGACGATGCGGGCTCACGGCTTCCACCCCTACCGGCTCGTCAACGACTACACGCCGGAGAGCTACGTGGCGGCGCTCCACGGGGCCGCTAGAGCCCCCGAACGACTCAAGGGATCCGTCATGGGCGAGACCGATCTGATCTTCTCCAGGATCGACGCGGACAAGCTCTCGTGACACAAAGCGGCCCGGGTACCCATACCTCGGGGAACCCGGGCCAGCCCTGTCTCATCTTGCTCAGCAGAATGCCGCCGCCGGCAGGTGCGGACCTTCCTCGCCGTCGTCACGTGCGCCGCTGCCCTCGCGTATCGGCAGCCGGTGGCCGCGGCTCTCCGCGACGCGCAGGACGTCCCGGAGCGCGCCGGTCAGGTCGGTCACGAGGAGGCGCAGCTCCTCGGCCTCGGCGTCCCCTGCCGCCAGCACCTCTGAGGCATGTGCCACGAGCTCGGCGCTCACGGCGAGCTGGATCACCTCGGTGCTGTCGGCCAGGCGGGACAGACAGCCGTTCTCGGAGTCGGCACTCAGGAAGCAGGGCTTGCCCTCGGGACCAGGCCATGGGAGAAGACGCAGCTCACTGTGAGCGCTCATACCTCCGCCCTCCTCTCTTCGGTCAGGGTGTGATGGGTGGTGAAGGCGGCATTGGCGCGGTCGCCAGGCAGCACGAGCAGCGCCCCTTCGACCACGCGCCCGGTGGCATCGACCGCCACGCGCTCAATGGCGAGTACCGCCAGGGCTGTGCTGATGCGCAACGTCATGGCCTCCTCAGCCGTGGGAAGACGGGCGCCGATCCTCTCCCGCACCTCTGCGAGGGGATGGCGAAGCCCGACCAGCCGATCCGCCGCCACGTCAATCCAGTCGGAGGCTTCCGTGAGGTCATCCGGTGCCAGGTCAAGCGGGACATAGACGCGGCTCAGGCTGTGTGGCGACTTCCCCTCGTGACTGACGCAGCGGTACTCGACCAGCGGGGCGCCCGCAGGCACCCGCAGGAGGTCGGCCACACTCCCCCGGGCCTTCAGCCTGGTCGTGTGGATGCGGACGCTCAGACCCGCGTTGAGCGCGGCCTCGGCATCGGACGTTCGTCCACCCCCGAAGTACGTGATCCGCTGAAGCGGGTGCCGGACGAAGTTCCCTCGGCCTTGGACCTTCTCGATCAGGCCCTCGCCCTGAAGTACCGAGAGGGCGCTTCTCAGGGTCGGAACGCTCACCGTGTATCGCATCGCGAGCTGTGCTTCCGAGGGGAGTTGTTCCCCGGCCTTGATTCGGCCTGCAGAGATCTGGCCGCGAAGGTCGTCGGCAATGACCTGATGGCGGGAAGCCACGGTAGAAATCACCACTTTCTGATCATCCGCAGGGCGATGAGTCGGGTTCGGCGGTGCATGGTGAAGAGCTCGCCCGACTCGAAGAGGAGGCGCTTCGCACCATGGGGAAGCTGGCGCAGGTCGGCGACACGGCACGGCTGGCCCCCGATCTGGATGACGTCGCCGCGCTGGACGCTGGCTGACGTGATCTCGATGGAAGCGGCCATCGCCGCGCTGGGCACCCACGAACTCATCGGTCGCCCCCTGTCGAGGGGGTCACGCTGTGGCACGCGCACGTGCACGCCTCATAGGTAACCGGGATGTCCACGGGGGCCGCAGCGGGGTTCACCTTCACGCAGTCGCGATGAGACCCGACCCTGCACTCGCTGGAGCGATACGGGGAGACAACGCGGGCGGGGGTCACGTGGGTCCGGCGGCTTCGGGCCGTCACAGCGCCGCCTCCGCCGGCATCCACCACACGGCAGCACTGACCTCGTAGGACAAGCGCCGTGCACGCTCCTCGGCGGCCAGCACGTACGGGCGGACGAGTGCCGTCTCCTCGCAGGCGAGAACATCCCACCGGGCCGCGCCAAGCTGCTGAACGGCTCGTCCGAGGTGAACGACCTTCGGTCGAGCGGGTGTTACGTGGTCGAGCCGGTGCCGGCCTTTCGACGCACGGAGCCGCGCACTGGTGCGTCCGAGCGCGTCACGGATACGGTTGAACACGCTGATCAGCTCCTTGAGGCTGATGGCCATACCCCCGGGCGGCGCACACCGCTGCGGGGGTTCCTGTCGACTCCGGCCCATACGCTGCGGCCGTCCTCGCTGCTGTCGACGAGCCCGAAATGGTCGGCCGTCGTCAGCACTGCCAGAAGCTCTTGCCACTGCTCGCGGGAGATCGTTCGAGGGATGTATACGTCGATGCCGGCGTAGCCGTCGTGGTGCGTCGTGACCGGCGTGAGCCCCAAGGCGGAGAAGCGTGCGGCCATGCGGGCGATGCGATCTTCGGGAGGTGCCACGAACCCGTCCCCTGACTGCACTTGATCACCCCCACAATCTAGATAGCTAAGAGCAAGCTAGTTATCTAGATTAGAGGTGGTGGTCTAGATTTTCCATATGTCTGAGCAGCCTCCGTATCTCCACATCGCTGACGTGCTACGACGGCGCATCGCGGACCAGGAATGGACTCCGGGGGACCGGCTGCCCTCGCGGGCGCAGCTCGCGCAGGAGTGCGGAGTGGGTGAGGCAGTCATCCGACGTGCCCAGGAGTTGCTCATCTCGCAGGGCGTCCTGGAAGGGCGGGCGGGTTCGGGTACCTATGTTGCCGAGCCGCGGGAACGACTGCGCATGGTCCGCTCACAGCAGCGCGAGCACACCGATGGCTCCCTGTTCCGCGCGGAGATGGCGGCGCTCGGCAAGAGGGGTACGTGGGAGAGCCGAAGCGAAGCGATGGTGCCGGCTCCGGCCGACATCGCCTCACGCCTGAGTATCCCCGAGGCGGACTACTGCGTGCGTACCTCGTACGAGTACCTGGCCGACGGCAAGCCCGTGCTGGTGTCGACGAGTTGGGAGCCCTACAGCGTCACGTCTGGCACGCTCGCCGTCCTGCCCGAGGGTGGGCCGTACGCCGGAATGGGTGTGGTGCACCGAATGGCGGAGATCGGCATCAAGGTCAGTCGCGCCGAGGAGCGGCCGGAGCCCGGACACGCGAACGCCGAGGAGGCAGCCCTCCTCGGCGTACAGCGGGGCGCGCTCGTCACGCGCATCCAGCGGACCTACTACAGCGACGCCGGGCGCCCCGTAGAGACGGCCGACATCGTCGTGCCCGCCGCTCTCTGCGAGATCGTCTACGAGGTCCCGATCAGTCGCTAGTCGGGTACCGCCACCCGAACTCGGCCAGCTTCTCCGCCCGCGCCCGGACGACGGCCATGCGCGCGTCCCGCTCCACCGCTTCCATGTGGGAAGGCTGGCTCGTCGCCTGTCCGGGCCACTTGCGGTACAGAAGGCCGACCTCGGCCGAGAACCAGCCGCGGCTCGTCGCGTTCAGCGCCATCAGCAAGCCGGTGTCCTCGGAGGCCGGCAGTGCCATCCAGCCGCCGAGGGCGAGGAGCAGATCCTTGCGGACGAAGAGTGTGGCCGGGTGGACCTGGGCGCGGAAGTCGTTCGCCTTCCAGTACTCCAGGACCTCGCCGGGCTCGATCACACCGGGCTCCGGGTCGCCGGGGAAGCCGGCAGTCGAGCCGTCGGGAAGGAAGTCGAGCACGCGGGACGTGGCCCAGCCGATCGACGCATCCGCTTCGAGCGCGGCCAGGTCGCGGGCCAGCACACCCGGGGCCAACTGGTCGTCGGCGTCCAGGACCTTGACGTAGTCGCCGTCCGCGTGGGCCATCGCCATCATGCGTGCGACGCCGGGACCGCCCGACCTGCCCTGACGGAACGACACGCGCTCGTCGTCGGGGACGTGCGGGGCGACCTGGTCGGTCTTGCCGTCCTCCTGGATCAGCCAGTGCCACTCCCAGCCGTCGGGAAGTCCCTGCTCACAGATGGATCTGTAGGCGTCCGGCAGGAAATGCGCCGACGGAGCGTGGACAGCGGTAACGATGATGATGCGCCGGCTCACGGCAGCACTCACCACCTTTCCAGGAGAGTGGTGAAGAGCATTTCCGTGCGGTCGCCGGGCAGTGTCACATCGGAGATCTCCACGGCGCGGTTGTCGGTGTCGTACGAGGTCTTGCGGAGGACGAGGACCGACGTCCCCGGCGGGAGCTCCAGCTCCTCGGCTTCCTCTGGCGTCGGTGGACGAGCCATGACCAGTTCCTCGATGCGGTCGAGTTCTACGCCGATCGTCATGAGCTGGTTCTGCGTGCCGCCGGGCCACGGCTCCTTGGTCTCGTCCAGGAGGTCGGGATTCACAGCGACCATGTCGCGCACCAGATACGAGGACACGAGGGCGAAGGGAGCGGTCTCCGCCGCGTACCGCGTCCGATAGACCCGCTCGACCAGAGCCGTGCCTTCCGGGACTCCGAAGGCATCCGCCAGGGACTTGCCCGCCTTGGCCTCGCTATAGGAGGCGTGGAAGACGAGGTCGTCCACCTGGAGTCCCGTGTCGTGCTCGGTGGCACCGGTCTGGAGCCGCTCCTGCTCGGTCTCGCGGGCTCGATGCTTCTCCCACTGGTGACGCAGGTTGGTGCGGAGCACGGGGGTGCGGGGCCGGCGGACGAAGTTGCCGCGGCCGTGCTTCTTCTCGATCAGCCCCTCGTCTTGGAGGAGACGGAGTGCTTCCCGAATCGTCGGGACGCTCTTCTTGTACCGCTCGGCCAGCGCAGTCTCCGCCGGAAGCTTGTCGCCAGGCGCTAGCTGACCTGCACGGATGGCCTCTCTCAGCTCATCGGCGATCTTCTCGTACGCCTTAGCCATGCGGTGCTCACCGTTCCAGTCGAGGGACGCCGCCAGCATACGACTCCTAAAGAGGTCTTGACGACCGGAGGAGGCATGCGCGATAGTGCTGACCACTCCTAAAGAGGTCTTGAGGACTTGACCTCTTTAGGAGTTACGACGCCTGATGCCCGGAGGAAAGCCCGCAGGGGTGAGTACGAAGGCCGCATTCGTCCCTTGAGAACTCAACAGCGCGCCTGAAAGAACAGCGCACTTGATCTTCGGCGCCGTCGCTCCCGGCGGGGCCCGTTCCATCCGGGGGCGGGACTTCCCCCTCCGGTCCGCCATCTGTTCCCGAAGGGGGACCCATGCAGCTCGCCATCGGCGATGTCGTCCGCGACCGCGGTGACATGGTCCTTGCCACCGTGGCCGGGATGGCCACCAACGCGGAAGGCAACCTCGTCGCACTCCAGCTCTCGGGCGGCGGCGTACGGCTGACCGCGCCCTACGACCTGGTCCTCGTGGCCCGCCACAGCCGGCCGCCGAGCGCCGCTTACACCGTCGTGTCCGTGCTCGCCCTCGTCGTGGCCCTGGCCGCCGCCGTCATCGGCTGGCGTTCCGCCCAGGAGCTCGGCGCCGGATGGCCGTTGGCCTTCCTGACGGGCCTCGGCTGCTGCACCGGTGTCAAGCTCGCGCACGACTCGTGGGTTCGCCTGACCGGGCCCCGCCGCTTCCGCGTCTGACCCGGTCTCGCGCCTTTCCGCACTTCCCTGCCGACGGCGGTGGTCGACGGGCCAAACGATGCCCACCGCCCTCGGCTCTCCCATCCCATCCCGGACTCAGGAGAGACCGATGCGCACGTACGTTGGCGGCCAGGAGGCCGTGAACACCCTTGAATTCAGCGAGCTCGCCTACGGGTTCGAGTTCGACGTCCCGATGCCCGAGGACTTCCGCGAACTGTTCCTCGGCATGCCGGACGAGACCGACGAGCAGCAGGCCGTCCGGCTCGCCGCCGCCCGTGACGTGCTGGCGGAGCTGCGGGAGTCGAGCGACGCTGACGAGGTGTCGCTGCTGAACACGCTCTACGCCGAGCAGCTGATGAGCGTGGTGCCGCTGAAGAACCGGGCCGTGAAGCCCCGGGCTCCGTGGTCGAGGAAGGCCGCGTGAACAAGCCCGACCCGCACACCGCGACGCTTACTCAGCTCCCGCCCCTCACGAGAAGCGAGCGGGTACTCCTCGGCACAGTCGCCCCCGCCGGCGCCGGCGCCGGAGTCGGCGGCCTCGGCCTGGCCTCCTCGTTCAACTCCGTCTCGGGGGCGGCGGAACGCTGGGGCTTCACGCAGCCCTGGATGCTCCCGATCGGCATCGACTTCGCGATCCCCGTCTTCACCGCGGCGAACCTTCTGCTCATCCGGTTCGGTATGCCGCTGGCCTGGGTCCGTGTGGTGCCGTGGGCGCTGACCCTCGTCACCTGCTGGCTGAACATCGCGGCTGGTTCGTCGACTTCCGCCCGGATCGCACACGGGACGATGCCGCTCCTCTGGGTCGTCCTCAGCGAGATCGTCGCCCACGGGTACGCCGTACGGATCGGCGCGGCCACCGGCCGCCGGATGGAACGCATCCGGCGCTCCCGCTGGCTCTTCGCGCCCCGCGCGACGCTCGCCCTCTGGCGACGCATGGTGCTCTGGGAGCTGACCGACTACCGCGAGGCCCTGCACGAGGAGAAGAGGCGCCTGCTGGCCCGCGCCGAGCTGCGCGAGCAGTACGGCCGCCGGTGGCGCTCGAAGGCGCCGCGCCGTGACCTCGTACTTCTCCGGATGGGCGAACTCGACCGCGAAGCGGCCCAGGACGAGCACGAGGAGACCGAGCCTCCAAAGCCCCAGCCACGACGCCATGCCGCACGAGACAAGAACAGTCCCCGCATGAGCTGGGACGAAGTGCTCACCAAGGCCCGTTCCCTAACGGCCGACTGGTCCTACGAGCACCTGGACGCCGAGCGGATCCGCAAGGCCGTCGGGTGCAGCCAGGACCGGTCCCGTCAGCTTCGGGACGTCCTCAGGACTGAGCGCGAGGAACAGATGCTGCCCGACCCGGCTGGCGTCTGACGACGAAGACCGCCCCACCTCTTTCGCCGGGCCGGCCGCTGCTTTGGCGGGTAGGGCCGAGGCCCGGCTGCCCCCGTTCAGGAAGGAATGTCAGTGAAACACGAGAGCGGTGACGCTCACGAGCACGAACTCTTCGCGCGCCTGGAGAAGGAGATCGATGCTGGCTCCCCGGAGTCGGCATCCGGCCCGGAGGGCGGAGAGTCGGGTACCGGCCGTCCTGCTGAGTCGGCTCCGGTCGAACCGGACGAGTCGGCTGACCCGACCGCCGTGACCATGGTGGACCGCCCCGGCGGACCGTCAGGCCTCGGCCTCATGGATCGCGTCCTCGGCTCGAAGCGGCGCCCGGTCATCCCCGCGTGGGCGCGATCCTGGGCCGAGTTCAAGACCGCGGGGAAGGGTGTCGCGGCGTATGCCTGGCACGTCGCCGCCTATCACGCTGTACGAACGCCCTGGTACGCACTCCGGCTCACCGTACAGGCGCCGCTCGGCGCCGCCCGATTCCTCGGTAACTCGATGCGGTGGGTGTCGGACGCGGAGGGGGATCCGTTGCGGCTGGACGCCGCCAGGCGCGAAGACGTCGGCGACTACCTCAAGCTGTCCCGGCAGCGGGACCGACGGGTCCGATGGCGGACTCTCGTTTCGATCGTCGCGGCCGGCGTCGGCCCGATTGTTGCCGCAGCCCTGTACGTCGTCGCCCCGACATGGCTGACGGTGCTCGCTACGGCGGTCGGCGTGATGATGCTCGGTCGGCTCGGACAGTCGGCCGACGCTCCGGTCATCAACAGGGCTGTGGAAATCCCGAAGGCGACCAAGCTCACGAGCGACATCGTCCTCCGGGCCCTGGGCTCCCTCGGCATTCCGGCGATCAACCAGGACCAGGCCAAGGGCGGCCCCGGCTTCACCTTCACCGCCCCGATCACCCGGGACGGCCCCGGCTGGCTCGCCGAGGGGGATCTCCCGTACGGCGTGACCGTGACCGACGTCGCCGACCGGCGCGAGCGCCTGGCCTCCGGTCTGCGCCGCCCACTCGGCTGCGTCTGGCCGGAAGCCACGGCAGACGAGCACACCGGGCGCCTCCGGCTGTGGGTCGGTGACCAGGACCTGTCGAAGACCCGGCAGGCGCCCTGGCCGCTCGCGAAGTCGGGGACGGTGGACCTCTTCCGGCCGATCGACTGGGGGACGGACCAGCGGGGCCGTTGGGTCGGCATCACGCTTATGTTCATCGCGGGCGTGATCGGCGCCATCCCCCGGATGGGCAAGACCTTCCTCCTCCGCCTCCTGCTGCTCATCGCCGCCCTCGACGTGCGGGCGGAGATCCACACGTACGACCTCAAGGGCACTGGCGACCTGGACGCAGTCGGGGACCGGGTCGGCTACCGGCACCGGGCCGGGGAGGAAGACGCGGACATCGAGTACGCGATTGCCGACCTCCGAGCGGTCCGCGAGGAGATGCGACGGCGGGCGAAGGCCATCCGGTCCTTGCCCAAGGACCTCTGCCCCGAGTCGAAGGTGACGACCGAGCTGGCGTCGAAGCGCTCGCTCGGCCTGCACCCGATCGTCATCGGCGTCGACGAGTGTCAGGTCTGGTTCGAACACGACAAGTACGGCGCGGAGTTCGAGGAGATCTGCGTCGACCTCGTGAAGCGCGGCCCCGCGACCGGGATCGTGCTGCTGCAGGCGACGCAGCGGCCGGACAAGGACAGCATCCCGAAGGCGATCAGCGCCAACGCCTCTGCCCGCTGGTGCCTCAAGGTCATGGGCCAGGTCGAGAACGACATGGTCCTCGGGACCGGTGCCTACAAGCGGGGCGTACGTGCCACCCTGTTCGCCTGGTCCGAGAAGGGCGTCAGCTACTTCCTCGGCGAAGGCGCGGACGCCCGGATCGTACGGTCCGCGTTCATCGACGCCGTGGAAGCCGACCGCATCGCCCTTCGAGCCCGCGTCCTGCGCGAGCGCGCCGGAACGCTCGCGGGCCACGCAGCCGGCGAGCAGCCGGAGGCCGAGGGGGCCCCGACGTACGAGCTGCTCGCCGATCTCCTCGCCGCCATCCCGGAGGGCAGCCAGAAGGTCTGGAACGAGGTGGCGGTAGCCGCCCTCGCCGAGCTGCGGCCCGGCGTGTACGGCGAGTGGACGGGCGAGCAACTGACCCTCGCGCTCAAGCCGTACGGCGTCCGCACGGGGCAGGTCTGGGGCACCGCGGAGGACGGCAAGGGCGCGAACCGGCGCGGCATCAAGCGCGCCGATCTCCTCAAGCCGTCGCCGAACGTGACGGCGGAGCCGCCGCGGCCTAGCCCTCCGTGCCGCTAGACCTAGCGGGCCACCCCGCTAGGTCTAGCACCTCCGCTAGCGGCGTCAGTGGCCTCTGAGCTGCGAACTAGCGCCTAGCACCACTCCCTGCGCAAGCCCAGAATCCCGCCCTGAGAGGGGTTTCCATGCCCTTGTGGTTCGACTTCGCCACGGTCTTCCTGCTCCTCACGCTCAGCTACGCCGCCCTGTGCGCGGCCAGCCCCCTCGGCGCCTGCCGCAAGTGCAGGGGCTGGGGTGCCAAGGTCCACGTCTCCCGCTTCAGCGGGCGGCTCAAGCGCGGGCGCGACTGCCGTCGCTGCGAGGGCTACGGGCAGCGCGTCCGGGTCGGACGCCGCCTCTACAACCTCGCCGTCCGGCTCCACCACGACGGCACCCGCTGACGAGGAGACCGCCGTGCGCCGACTCGTACACCTCGCCCTGCTCAGTCTGCTGCTCGGCCACCTCGTGCCCCGCCAACGAGCCGCAGCCGCCCCGGCCGACCGTATCGCCCGAACTCCCGTAACGGAGGACTGATCTTGACCTTCACGATCTCCGCCCTGCTCCTCTTCGGACTCCTGCTCTTCATGCTCATCCGCTCGAAGTCCGTCGGGGGTGTGTCGGCCGTCGTCGCCGTGCTCTTCGGCTACCACCTCTCCCACACCCCGGCCGCGCCGGCCATCGACCAGGTCATGGCGGCGCTCGCCAACGCCATCCCTGACATGTGATCCAGAGGGGACTCCACCGAATGTTCCACGACGAGCAGTACTGCGACGAGTGCGCCAGCTACGACTGTCCCGGCCACGAGCTGTGTGACGAGTGCTCCGGCGACATCTGCGCTGAGTGTGACGGCTGCGACTGTCCCGAGACCGCCTGCCCGGGCTACGTCGCCCACTTGACCGCCAACGACTAGGAGAAGGCGTGACACCTGAACTGCCCAACACCGAGAACCTGGGCGCCGCCTACGCGGATGCTCCGGCGCTGGACGACGAGTTGGCATGGCTCCGGGCGTGCACCGGTGATCCGGGGTTCGAGCCGAGCCGTGAGTTCCTGCTCCGCCAGGCGGCGCTGCTCGACCGCCTCGCCCTCCAGGGCGCGGTCGTGCCGCTCGTCCTGGCCGCGCTCGGCGCTGCCGATCGCCTGGTCGTACACGACATCGAGCACCGCGGGCTGAGCCTCAGGGGCCACGACCTGTTCGCGTCCGACGACCACCAGGCGTACGTCCGCGAGGAGTACCACGCCTGGCTGCTCACGCAGAACCACTGAATCGACCCGGGGCAGCGGTCGACGGGCCAACGAAGCCCGCTGCCCCGGTCCTCCCCACCCCATCCAAGGAATCAGGAGGTGCTATCAGGATGCACCACTTCACCCCACCCCCGGCAGTCCTGCACTCGGCCGAACGGGGCTGGCACGTCTTCCCGCTCGTGCAGGGCGGCAAGCGTCCGGCCGTCCGCTCGTGGGAGACCCGCGCCACGACCGACTCCGCCCGCCTCACCCGCTGCTGGTCGGCCGGCGCCTACAACCTCGGCATCGCCACCGGCCCCTCGCGCTTGGTCGTCGTCGACCTGGACGTGCCCAAGAGAGACGAGGACCGTCCGCCCGCCGGGACCCCGGCAGGCGTGACCGACGGCGCGGACACCCTCGGCCTGCTCGCCGAGGAACACGGCGAGCGGTACCCGAGCGACACGTACACGGTCCGGAGCGGCAGCGGAGGCCTTCACCTCTACTTCATGGCCCCGGCCGGCGCCGCTCTGCGGAACACGGCGGGCAAGCTCGGCTGGAAGATCGACACCCGGGCGAACGGCGGCTACGTCGTGGGCGCGGGCAGCACGGTCGAGGGGCGGCCCTACCAGGTCGTCCACGAGGCGGCCCCAGTGCCGCTCCCGCGTTGGCTGGCGAAGCTCCTAGCTCCGGCAGCGCTGCCGCCGCAGCGTCCGCTGGACGTGTCCCTACTCGCCATCGAGGGCTTGGGCCGCTACCTCGGGGCGGCCGTCGCCGGAGAGATCCAGCGGGTCGAGCGGGCCGTCCAGGGCAACCGGAACAACGCCCTCTATCAGGCGTCCGTGGCCCTCGGGCAGCTCGTCGCCGGTGGAGAGCTGGCCGAGAGCGACGTGACGGCGAAGCTCGTCGCCGCCGCCGTGGGGAAGGCCCTGGACGAGTCGGACGCCCGCCGCACCGTCGCCTCCGGTCTCCGCGCCGGTGCCCGCAAGCCCCGCATCATCGAGAGGAGGGCCGCATGAACCTCAGCGTTCAGGACGTCTACTTCGGCTGGCGCGATCTGACCCACGGGGCAGACTGCCCGCGGCCGTCGTGGACCGTCGACCTCCGCGACGACGAGCACTACCGCTCGTCGTACGGCGGCGCGACCGAGCGGCACGCCTGCCCGAACGAGGACTGCGACCACAGCGGTTCCTATCCCCGCACGACGGTGCGAGTGGTCTGCCTCGCCTGCCACGTCGCCCATGTCGTCACGGGCGAGAGCGGCAGCAGCCGGAGCACGAGCACCCGAGCGACCGGCTTCGGCGAGGCCCCGCGCAAGGTGGCTGGCCTCTACCTGTGGCCGGGGCAGCCCTGGTTCGACGACGAGCCGCACGAGTTCCTGGTCAGCAGTGCCAGGCCGCAGCGGCTGACGGCGGCGGACGTGGTCGGCGAGATCCACGAGGGACGCGGTCCGCGCGGCGGCAAGCGGTTCTCGGCCGCCGCTCTGCCGTCGCCCAAGGGCGAGTACGGGGTCAGGACGCTCCGCTGGTCGCGCGCTCAGGAGGGCTTCACCTCCTGCTCCGCCGCCGCGAAGTGGATCGCCGCGCAAACCCCTGAGAGTGACGAGGCGAAGTGAACGACACCCCGTACGACATGCCCCACCTCTACTCCACCCCGCCGCCGGAGCCGCGCCCGCTCCAGCCCGCCCAGCAGCGCATCCGCACGGCCTGGACGGCCGACGAGCTGATGGCCACCGAGTTCCCGGAGCCGAAGTGGGCCGTCCCCGGGATCATCTCCGAGGGCGTCAACCTGCTCGCCGGTCCGCCGAAGGTGGGCAAGTCCTGGCTCTCCCTCGGCCTGGCTCTCTCGGTCGCGGCCGGTGGCACGGCTATGGACACGATCCCCGTCCAGGGTGGACCGGTGCTGTATCTCGCCCTGGAGGACACCCCGCGGCGGCTCCAGACCCGCATGGGGAAGATCCTCGGCAGCAACCGTGCGCCGTCGGGGCTGACCCTGGCCACCTCGTGCCCGCCGCTGCCGCAGGGCGGGAACGAGGCCATCGCCCAGTGGCTCGACCGCAACCCCGAGGCGCGGATGGTCGTGATCGACGTCTTCGCGAAGATGCGCGGCAACTCGGCCCCGGGCGCCTCGGCGTATGACGCCGACTACGCGGCCGTCGGTCACGCGAAGCGGATCGCGGACCACTACGGCGTCGCCATGGTCCTCGTCCACCACGTGCGCAAGGCCGCTTCGGACGACTTCCTCGCCGAGGTCTCCGGCACGAACGGCCTCGCGGGAGCGGCAGACGCCACGCTCGTCCTGAAGCGCGCCCGCGGCCAGGCCGACGGCGTTCTCCACGTGACCGGCCGTGACGTCGACGAGGCAGAGTACGCGCTTCGCTTCTACGCAGAGGCCGGCGCCTGGCAGCTCCTCGAAGGCCCCGCCGCCGACCACACCATCGGCGACAGCCGCGCGACGATCCTGCGCTACGTCCGCGAGAACCCCGGGGTGGCGCCGAAGCAGATCGCCGAGGGGACCGGGCTGACGTCCGACCTCGTACGGCAGACCTGCTCGCGGATGGCCAAGGACGTCCAGCTCATCAGGAAGGACGGCGGCTACATCGTGCCGTCCGAGAACGGGGGACAGGCATGACCAGTCACAGCCGTCACAGTGTCACCGCAGTCACGCTGCCGCCCCTCTACCGCCCGGCGGCCGTCGCCCAGGCCCTCGGGTGCTCCGAGTGGTGGGTGAAGGAGCAGGCCCGACGCGGGCGGATCCCGTTCATTCGGACCGGCGGCGCCTACCGCTTCACGGCGGAGCACTACGCGGAGATCATCCGCGTCTTCGAACAGCGGCCGGTGCGGGCGCAGCCGCCCGTCCCTGAGACGGCGCCTGCCTCGCGCTCGCGCCGTAGCCGCGCGGTTCCCGTCGTCGCCACGCAGCTCCGGGCCAAGCAACCACGCAGAGCAGCCCGCGTTGATCACCAACTCGCCAGCGTCTGACAGTCACGAAGGAGAGGAACATTGGGATACGGCGAGAAGCGTGGCGACTGGTACCGCGGCCGGTACTGGATCGCACCTGGCGTCCTCCGGACCGTCGAGGACGCCGACGGCAACACGATCCGCTTCACCACCAAGCGTGAGGCGGCCAAGGCGGCGAACGACCTTGAAGCCGAGGTCAGGAAGGGGACCTGGAAGGACACGAAAGCCGAGAAGGAGACGTTCGGAAGCTACGTCAACCGCTGGTACGAAGCACAGGACCTCGCCGCGTCCACGATGCAGAACTACAAGCGGCACATCGAGGAACACCTCCTCCCCGAGTTCGAGGACAAGGCCGTCGCCGACATCCAGCGGACGGACATCGACACCTGGGAGAAGAAGGAGAAGCCCCTCTACGCGGCGTCCAGCGTCAAGACCTGGCGCGGCACACTCCACCTCATCCTCAGTGATGCGGTGGACGAGGGGCTGCGGGACTCCAACCCCGCCACCAAGCGGCGAGGCCGGGGCAAGCGGGCCGGCCGCTCGCGCAACCGGGCTCCGGAGAAGGTGGTGACCGATGCCCTCGGCATCCTGCTCATCGCCGAGCGGGCATCGTTGCTCTCGGGCCGGGACGACGAGTTCGTGGCCACGGTCCTGAAGGGCTACACCGGCTTGCGCTGGGGCGAGATCGTCGGCCTGGAGCCGAAGTTTGCCCGACCTGAGAAGGTGCGGGTTGAGTGGCAGCTGTACGAGCTGGATTCGGGGGAATTGCACCATTGTCCGCCCAAAGACGACTCCTATCGTGACATCGACGTTCCGGAGTGGCTGTCCAGCCTGTATCTGGGCCACATCGCCCGCACGAAGCCGAAGCCCTGTGCCTGCCACGGACGGGCACATGTGTTCAGCGGCTATGGCGTAGCCAACGACTCCGCTCGTCGCTCCGGCGTCAAGCTGGTCGACGTCGCCCGCCACGCCGGAGTCTCGACCGGAACCGTCTCGAACGTGCTCAACCGGCCGGATGCAGTGGCGGAGGCGACCCGAGCCAAGGTCGAGTCGGCGATCGCCGAACTCGGGTACGTCCGCGGTGCTTCCGTCGGGGAGACGGCGGCGCACTGGCGTCGGAACGGATACGCCACCTGGTTGTTCCAGCCGGCAGCAACCGGCTGGTATCCGAAGAAGGCCCCGTACGAACCCCACCCGGTCCCGCTGTCGGCCGATTCCTGGCCTGGCGTCCCTGTCCGGGGGCGCAACGCCTCCGGGCGAGCGGAGGCCTGTTGGCTGCCCATCGCCCGAGGCCTCACCCCGCACGGACTCCGGCACACCCACAAGACGGTCCTGGAAGAGCTCGGCACCCCGCCGAAGCTCATGGACGAACGGATGGGGCACGAGGACGGCTCGGTCCAGGCCCGCTACACCCACATCACGAAGGGAATGAGGAAGAGGCTCATGGACGGCCTCACCGAGCAGTGGGAGGAGTCGCTGGCCGCGAGGCTGGCTCTCTCCCCGCGATCACGGGTTCCGACCCTAGATGCGCTGCTGAGCGTTCGTAGGTAGGCCCGAAGGCCCTGTCTCCGACTCCACGGAGGCAGGGCAACTTCTTTGCGTGCGGGGGAGTGGTAGTCACCCGCCGGGGAGTGCGGGGAGTGGATCACGACGCGACGTTTTCTTGATCCACTCCCCGCGCCACTCCCCGAGACCCCGGAAACCACTCAGGGGCCTGATCCGCGATGCGGATCAGGCCCCTGACCTGGTCTTAACTCTGTCGGGGTGGCGGGATTTGAACCCACGACCTCTTCGTCCCGAACGAAGCGCGCTGCCAAGCTGCGCTACACCCCGATCGCCGCCGGGCTCTTGCATGTGCCGTGGCGACATCGATTACTTTAGCGGACCCGTGGCCGGAGACGAAATCCGGTTATCCCCGGCCGGGCCCGGGCGTTGATCAAGCCCTGGGGGTGAGGGTCAGCAGCGTCGCTTCCGGTGGGCAGGCGAAGCGGACCGGGGTGAAGCGGTTGGTGCCGCAGCCCGCGGAGACGTGGAGGTAGGAGCGGTGGCCGTCGACCTCGTGGGCGGACAGGCCCTTGACGCGGTCGGTGTCCAGGTCGCAGTTGGTGACCAGTGCGCCGTAGAGGGGGATGCAGAGCTGCCCGCCGTGGGTGTGCCCGGCGAGGATCAGCGGGTAGTCGTCGGCGGTGAAGGAGTCCAGGACGCGGAGGTAGGGGGCGTGGACCACGGCGATCGAGAAGTCGGCGGTGGCGTCCGGGCCGCCGGCGACGTGGGTGTACCGGTCCCGCTTGATGTGCGGGTCGTCCAGCCCGGTGAAGGCGAGGTCCAGCCCGTCGATCTTGAGACGGCCGCGGGTGTTGGTGAGGTTGATCCAGCCGGCGGCGTCGAAGGCGTCGCGCAGCTCTTCCCAGGGGTTGTGGACGGCGCCCACCACGGGCTTGTTGCCGTTGAGTCCGTGTCGCCCCTGGACTTTCTCGATCAGGTAGCGGCCGGGGTTGCGTAGCCGCGGGCCGTAGTAGTCGTTGGAGCCGAAGACGTACACGCCGGGGAATTCCATCAGGGGGCCCAGGGCGTCGACGACTTCGGGGACTCCGTCGGTGTCGGAGAGGTTGTCGCCGGTGTTCACGACGAAGTCGGGGCGGAGCCCGGCCAGTGACTGAAGCCAGCGCCGCTTCTTGTGCTGTCCGCCGACCATGTGGATGTCCGAGACCTGGAGTATCCGTAGGGGGCGCATGCCGGCTGGGAGGACGGGGACGGTCACCCGTCGCAGTCGGAAGGATCGGGCTTCGAAGCCGGCGGCGTAGGCGACGCCGGCCGCTCCGACCGCAGCGAGGGATGCGGTGACTTTCAGCGGGACTCCGTTACGCGCGCGCATCTGTCCATCGTCGCAGACTGGCGCCGAGCGACCTAAGGCCGTCCGGTGATCCGGGGTCGTTGGCAGCGCTGGCGAGGCGCGGTCGTGGCAGTTGCCTGCGCTGCGCGGGGCGTGAACGCTTCTGTGCCGGTCGCAAACGCAGGAGCGTCCAGCCTCGGCCACCTGGCAGACTCGACCTATGACCACGCTCAAGACCAAGCTGCAGGACGACCTCACCGCTGCCATCAAGGGGCGGGACGAGCTGCGCTCCTCCACCCTCCGGCTGACCCTGGCCGCGATCACGAAGGAGGAGGTCGCGGGCAAGCAGGCGCGTGTCCTCTCCGACGACGAGGTGTTGAAGGTGATCGCCAAGGAGGCGAAGAAGCGCCGTGAGGCGGCTGATGCCTTCGCCGAGGGTGGTCGGCCGGAGCAGGCCGCGCGGGAGACCGCCGAGGGCGAGATCCTCGCCGAGTACCTGCCCAAGCAGCTGTCGGACGGTGAGCTGCGCGAGATCGTGGAGCAGGCCGTCAGTGAGGCGAGGGCTGCTGGCGCTGAGGGGCCGCGGGCGATGGGCGCGGTGATGAAGATCGTGAATCCGAAGGTGGCCGGCCTCGCGGAGGGCGGTCGGGTGGCCGCTGTGGTGAAGCAGTTGCTGGCTTCTTGATCCTGTCCGTGCGCTGACCGCTCCACCGGCGTTGGAGCCGGGTTTCGTTTCTGGTTCGCGCTGTCGCACGGCGGTGCGCCGGGCTGTTTCGGTGGCGTGGTGGGGTGCGGCCGGGGTGTACGGCGGAGGGGCCCGGAGATGACGGAAGGTCATCTCCGGGCCCCTGGCTTGTACGCCTCACGGGTCGCTCTACGGGCCTTCAACGCCGCCGATCACGTCGGGCAGGCCGGTTCCGAAGTCGCCTCCCACGGCACCGTTTCCGTTCCCGTTTCCGTTTCCGCCGCCGTTGCCGTTGTCGGTTCCGCCAACGGAACGGCCGCCATCGGTGCCGGTGCTGGTGCCGCCTGTCGAGGTGCGGCGACCGGGCTTGGCGTCGTCGCGGTCGCTGCGCTTGCGCCCGTTCTTGTTCCCGTCGGGCTGCGGCGTCTGCACCGGCTCGGGGATGCCCACGGTGACGAAGCTCTGTACTTCGCGGCCTTCCAGGGCGCCGGAGACGGCGCCCTTCCAGATCGGGCCGGGCAGACCGCCACCGAAGACCTTCGGGTAGTACTGGCCGCCGATGGTGATGTCCTCCATCGGCACCTTCTTCAGGCCGCCCGCGCCGACCCACACGGCGCCGGCCATGTTGGGCGTGTAGCCGACGAACCAGGCGTTCTTGCGCTCGTCCGTGGTACCGGTCTTGCCGGCGCTGTCGCGGTCGGAGAGGCCGGCCCGTTCACCGGTGCCGGAGTCGACCACGCCGCGCAGCAGGGTGTTGATCGTGTCGGCGGTCCGCTCCGACATGACCTGCTCGCACTTGCTCTTGGGCACGCGCATCGCCTTGCCCTGGGCATTGGTGATCGACTCGATGGCCACGGGGGAGCAGTACGTGCCGCGGTTGGCGAAGGTGGCGTAGGCGTTGGCCATGGTCAGCGGGGACATCTCGCCGGTGCCGAGTGCGATCGAGGGGACCTGCTTGAGCCGCTTGCCGCTGGCTTCGATGACGCCGAGTTTGGCGGCGAGGTCGGTGACGGGGCAGACGCCGATCTCGCTGATCATCTCGACGAAGTAGGTGTTGATGGACTTCTCCATCGCCTTCCGCAGCGAGTAGGGGCCCACCTCCGACTTCGTCTCGTTGGTCACCGGAGTGCCCTCGGTGTTGATCCACTGCTTGCCGTTGCAGAGCTGGACCGGGCTGGGGTACTCCATCCGGTAGGGGGAGCGGTAGGTCTTGGACGGGGCCATGCCCTGCTCCAGCGCGGCGGCGGCCACGATGGGCTTGAAGGTGGATCCGATCTGGAAGCCGAAGTTGGAGCCTCCGAGCGCCTTGTCCACGGAGAAGTTGATCTGGGTTTCGTTGGTTCCGAAGCCGTAGGGCTTGGACTGGCCCATGCCCAGGATCCGCCCGGTGCCCGGTTGGACGAGGGTCACGGCGGCGGCGACCTTGTCGTCCTGGTAGACGCGCTTCTTGATCGAGTCGTTGACGGCGTCCTGTGACTGCGGGTCCAGCGTGGTGCGGATGGTCAGGCCGCCGCGGTTCCAGATCTTGGCGCGGTCCTCCTTGGTCTTGCCGAAGACGGGGTCGGAGAGGAAGACCGCGCGGACGTAGTCGCAGAAGAACCCGGCTCCGCTTCCGGCGGTGATGCAGCCGTTTCTGGGTCGGGTGACCTTCAGCTTGATCGGTTTGGCCTTGGCTTCGTCGGCCTCGGCCTGTGAGATGTAGCGGATGTCCGCCATCCGCTGGAGCACGATGTTGCGGCGCTGGGCTGCTTCTTCGGTGTCGTTGACGGGGTCGTAGCGGCTCGGTGACTGGACGATGCCGGCGAGCAGTGCCGACTCGTCCAGGGTCAGGTCGCGTGCGGGTTTGCTGAAGTAGCGCTGTGCCGCGGACTCGATCCCGTAGGCCTGTTGGCCGAAGAAGGTGATGTTGAGGTAGTTCTCGAGGATCTTCTTCTTCCCGAGTTCCTCTTCGACCTGGATGGCGTACTTCAGCTCGCGCACCTTGCGGCCCAGGCTCTTCTCCTGGGCTTGGGCGACCTTCTCCGGGTCGTCGCCGGCTTCTTCGACGAAGACGTTCTTCACGTACTGCTGGGTGAGGGTGGAGGCGCCCTGGGCGGCGCCGCCTTCCTGGGCGTTGCGGTTGACTGCGCGCAGGATGCCCTTGAGGTCGATGGCGCCGTGTTCGTAGAAGCGCGAGTCCTCGATGGCGACGATCGCCTTCTGCATGTACGGGGAGATCGCGGTCAGTGGTACGACCTTACGGTCCCTTGAGTACACCGTGGCGATGAGTCCGCCCTCGGCGTCGAGGATGGTGGTGCGCTGACTCAGCGGCGGGGTCTTCAAATTGGCCGGGATCTCGTCGAACCCCTCGACCGTGCCCTTCGCCGCGAGCCCCAGTGCTCCGGCACCGGGGAGGGCGATTCCGGCGAGCACGACTCCGGAGAGAACGGCGACCCCGAGGAACTTGGCGGCCTGCTGGGTCCCGGTGAGACCTCCGCCCGAGCGCTTCTTTGCCATGGGGGCAGCCTAATCCGTAGTGATGTGCGAACCGCAGGAGCGGGGGCCTCTCGGAGCGTTCGAGTACCAGACCGTGACATCCGGGGGGAGTCGACCCGTTGAGGTCTCGGTGTCGATCGCCCGGCGGGGAGCTCGTGGTGATGACGGTCACGTTTTCGGGCTCCGTGTCACTGCGGTTGTCCCGTGCGGTCGGTGGCACCCCTGGCGCCGGGCGGGTGGACACGGGCCATTCCGAAGGGGGGTGTAGTCGATGTGGTGTGACGGCGGCTGTCACCCGAATTGGGGCCGGAATCATTCGGCCAGAATTCTTCGAACAAATTCACCAAGCGGGCTGGCTGGAATCATTGTTCATCCAGGAGGCGGCGCTTGTGACGGACGGGTGAGGGGAAGTGCCGGCGCGGCGGCGCCCCCGCCCTGTCGGGTTTTCCCCCGAGCCGGGCGGAGTCGTCGGATTGCCCCCACCCGCGAGGCGTGCCGCCTTGAACGAGGAGCGATGTGAGGCGTCAAAAGAGTGCCCCGCGGGCATCGTCCCGACGGGCGTGCCACGGCGGAGTCAGTGACTGGCCGCGTCGGCCGCCCGTCCTCAAGTGCCTGGTGCGGGGCGCTTGTCCGCCTTGCGGCGGCGCGGCACCAGATGCGGTGCACCGGCCCACGGGGGTGATGGGGCAGCCCCTAGGTTCTCATTCGCCGGACACGTGCGCATGCCTTGGCCTAAGCTGATCACAACTGTCACAGCAGTGGGGGTGTGACTTCAACCCCCCTGAGGGACATTCACCCTTTGGGTGTGTTCCCAGTCGCCCGAACCACCCCGAAATGCCTGTTTGGTCGGCCATGTCTTCTGATCACTCCGTCGGGTGATCTGCCGCTTACGCATAGTCCGTTCGGACCATTCAAGATTGGGCCCGTCGGGGGTGTTGCGCTGTGTCTACCTTCCGTAACGTCCTCAACTGGTAGCGGTGAATATGCCGCTGCCGCCGTGGGGGAGCCTCGATTCGGGAGAGGACGGCGCCGGCATGGGCTGGGTAACCGACTGGAGTGCGCAGGCAGCCTGCCGCACTACCGATCCGGATGAACTGTTCGTTCAAGGTGCAGCACAGAACAGGGCCAAGGCGGTGTGCACCGGCTGTCCGGTGCGGACCGAGTGTCTGGCCGACGCGCTCGACAACCGTGTGGAGTTCGGAGTATGGGGCGGTATGACCGAGCGGGAGCGGCGCGCGTTGCTGCGCAGGCGTCCCACCGTCACTTCGTGGCGGCGGCTGCTCGAAACCGCTCGCACGGAGTATGAGCGCAGTACGGGCATCCTCACCGTCGACACCGAAGTGGACGTCGACGAGGATGTCGCCTACGAGTCGTACGCCGCCGCGGGGTAGACGCTCTGGGGGCGGCAGGCAGTAGCGACGGTTCCGCGCGCGACCCATGCGTGCGGCCCGCCTGTGGCTTCAGCAGACCCCGACGGTTCCGCCGGCTGACAGCCGGTCTCCGATGGCCCGCAGCCCGGCGAGGTCGTGCACATCGCCGGGCAGGGCAGCCACCTCGGTCACCGCGACCTCGGGGTGTAGCGAGGTGAAGCGGTCCCGCGTGCGCTGCTCACGGGACATCACGTGCATGCGCTCGGCGTGCAGCCTCAGCAATCCGGCTGTCACCGCTGCCGTTTCGGGATCGACCGCGGTGTGGGGATCGGCGCTGTGGCCCGGCTCGCCGAGACCAGCCTTCCCGGCTCTCTGATCCACAATGCCGGCGTCGACAAGATTCTCTGTGGCCTCTGCTTCGCGAGTACCGGATGACTCGGCTGGGTCCTCGCCGAGTGCTTCGGCGGCGGCCAGGGCTCGTTGCGCGGTCAGCTGGGTGGCGCCGCTGCCGTGCACCCGGTTCAGCACGAGTCCCGCGAGCGGCATGTCCTCCGCCCCCAGACGTTCCACGAAGTACGCGGCTTCCCGCAGTGCGTCCGGCTCCGGCGCCGCAACCACGAGGAAGGCCGTGCCCGGAGCTTGAAGTAGCCGGTAGGTGGCGTCGGCGCGGGTCCGGAAGCCTCCGAACATGGTGTCCATCGCGGCCACGAAGGTCTGAACGTCCTTCAGCAGGGAAGCCCCCATCAACTTGCTGAGGGTGCCGGTCATCATCGACATGCCGACGTTGAGGAACTTCATGCCGGTCCGCCCGCCCACCTTCGCGGGGGCCATCAGCACCCGGATGAACTTCCCGTCCAGGAAGGACCCCAGACGCTTCGGCGCGTCCAGGAAGTCCAGCGCGGAACGGCTCGGCGGCGTGTCGACGATGATGAGGTCCCACTCTTCGCGGGCCCTCAGCTGCCCCAACTTCTCCATCGCCATGTACTCCTGTGTGCCAGCGAAACCGGCCGACAGGGACTGGTAGAAGGGGTTGTCCAGGATCGCGCGGGCCCGTTCCCCATCCGCGTGCGCTTCGACGATCTCATCGAAGGTCCGCTTCATGTCCAACATCATCGCGTGCAACTCGCCGCCGCCGTCGACGCCCGCCACCCTGCGGGGAGTGTTGTCCAGCGAGTCGATCCCCATGGACTGGGCGAGGCGGCGCGCCGGGTCGATGGTGAGGACCACCACCTTGCGTCCGCGTTCGGCCGCTCGCACTCCGAGCGCGGCGGCCGTCGTGGTCTTGCCCACTCCGCCCGCCCCGCAGCACACGATGATCCGGGTGCCCGGGTCGTCCAACAGCGGATCGACCTCCAGCCGGGGCGCCGTGTCCAGAGCCATGGGGTCTCCTGTCCTCACACGTCCGCGATCTGTTTGCGCAACTCGCCCGCCAGCTCGTACAGGCCGGCGAGGTCCACCCCTTCGCCGAGGAGGGGCAGTTCGTACGTCGGGACGCCCAGGCCCTCCAGTACGCAGCGTTGCTCGCGCTCCAGACGGACCCGCTCGGCGTGCTCAGCGGCCTGCGCCAGCAGCGGGTCGACCAGCGGACCCACTCCCAGCCCGGTCAGGCCGGCCCGAGCCAGTGCGGCGGCCACCTCGGTGCGTCGCTGCGCGGCTGACTCCAGGGCCTCTTCGTCCAGGTGGTGCGGGCGGACCATGTTGACGACGACCGGGCCCACCGGAAGCCCCACGGCGCGCAGTTCCTCCATGCCGTCCACGGTCTCCTGTACCGGCATCTCCTCCAGCAGCGTCACCAGGTGCACTGCCGTGTCCGGGGACTTGAGGACCTTCATCACCGACTGGGCCTGATGGTGGATCGGGCCGAACCTGGCCAGACCCGCCACCTCGTCGTTGACGTTGAGGAACCGCGTGATGCGACCGGTCGGTGGTGCGTCCATCACCACGTGGTCGTAGACGAACCGCCCGGCCTTGTCCTTGCGCCGCACCGCCTCGCAGGCCTTCCCGGTCAGCAGGACGTCCCGCAGGCCGGGGGCGATGGTGGTGGCGAAGTCGATCGCGCCGAGCTTCTTCAGCGCCCGCCCGGCGGAACCGAGTTTGTAGAACATCTGGAGGTAGTCCAGGAGCGCCCGCTCGGCGTCGATGGCCAGCGCGTGCACCTCACCCCCGCCCGGACCGACGGCGATCTTGCGCTCCTCGTACGGGAGGGCCTCCGTACCGAAGAGCTGTGCGATGCCTTGCCTGCCTTCGACCTCCACCAGAAGCGTGCGCTTGCCCTCGGACGCGAGGGCGAGCGCGAGTGCGGCGGAGACCGTGGTCTTCCCGGTACCGCCCTTGCCGCTGACCACCTGGAGCCTGCTCACGTATGCGAGCCTAACCAGTGGGCCGCTCCGGTACGCACGAGGTGGGGCGTCCTTCTGGCGTGGGGTCCGGGTGGCAGGTACTACCCTCGCCTCCATGAAGAAGTACGAATACGCGACGGTCCCGCTGCTCGTCCACGCGACCAAGCAGATCCTCGACACCTGGGGCGAGGACGGCTGGGAGCTCGTCCAGGTCGTGCCCGGGCCGAACAACCCCGAGCAGCTGGTGGCCTACCTCAAGCGGGAGAAGGCATGAGCGCCGGCGCGGTGGAGGCGAGGCTCGTCGAGCTCGGCTTGACCCTGCCCGATGTCGTCCCGCCGCTGGCGGCCTATCAGCCGGCTGTGCGCTCCGGCGCGTACGTGTACACCGCGGGGCAGCTGCCGATGGTGAACGGCAAGCTTCCGCTGACCGGCAAGGTCGGCGGCGAGGTGACGCCGGAGGAAGCCAAGAGCCTCGCGGCCACCTGTGCGCTGAACGCCTTGGCGGCGGTGAAGTCGGTCGTCGGTGACCTGGATCGGATCGCCCGGGTCGTGAAGGTCGTGGGGTTCGTCGCCTCCGCTCCCGACTTCACCGGTCAGCCCGCGGTCCTCAACGGCGCCAGCGAGTTGCTCGGCGAGGTCCTCGGCGAGAAGGGCGTCCACGCCCGCAGCGCCGTTGGCGTCACCGTCCTGCCGCTGGACGCGCCGGTCGAGGTCGAACTTCTCGTGGAGCTCGTCGAGGGCTAAGGCCTGTCCCGCACCACCCGGCGGGCGCGCGACGACAGCTACGGCGCCTCGCGGCGTGGTCGAATCGCCCGAATGCGCCCGGGTGTGAAGGCGACCCTCCGCCTGGCGACGCACCGCACCTGACGCCGCTCGTTGCCCCACTGGGCATCGCGGGACAGAGCTTGGAACGTGTTCCGGGTGACGCGGGCGGCCCCGCCCGACCCGTCAGGTGCGGGTCGCCGTTCGCCACGCGGCCCCCTGCCGCCAGGACGGCGGGGCCCGGCGGCCGTCCCCGCGGGGCCTCCATCCAGGGTGGTTCGAGGGACCAGATCGCGCAGGTCAGCGCCTTGCCCCTCGAACATCCCGGCGGATGGTCGTAGCATCCGGCCATGTCGAATGGTCAGTGGTACCCGCCCGAGTGGCCCGACCGGATCCGCGCCCTGGCGAGCGGTGAGCTCACCCCGGTAGCCCCCAAACGGGCGGCCACCGTACTGCTGCTGCGCGATGCGGCGCCCGGCGCCGCCGCGGTCGGCCCGGACGTACACATGCTGCGCCGGCGTGCTTCGATGGCGTTCGCCGGCGGCGCGTACGCGTATCCGGGCGGTGGCGTCGATCCACGGGACCACGATCTGCACGTGCGGTGGGCCGGGCCGGCCCTCCCGGACTGGGCGGCACGGTTGGGCACCGACACCGCGACCGCGCAGGCCATCGTGTGCGCCGCGGTGCGCGAGACCTACGAGGAGGCGGGCGTACTGCTCGCCGGCCCCACCCCGGACACGGTGGTCCAGGACACCACCGGCGAGGACTGGGAGGCCGACCGGCGTGCGCTGGTCGCGCGTGAGCTGTCCTTCGCGCAGTTCCTGGACCGGCGTGATCTGGTGCTCCGCTCCGACCTGCTGGGCGCGTGGGCGCGCTGGATCACTCCCGAGTTCGAACCCCGCCGGTATGACACCTGGTTCTTCGTGGCCGCCCTACCTGCCGGCCAGCGCACCCGCAACGCCTCCACCGAGGCCGACCGGACCGTCTGGATCCGACCGGCCGAGGCAGCCGCCGGGTATGACCGGGGCGAGCTGCTGATGATGCCGCCCACGATCTCCACCCTGCGGGCGATCGAGCCCTTCGCGACGGCCGCCGAAGCGTTGGCGGCGGCGCCGGCGCGGGATCTGACGCCGGTACTGGCGCAAGCCCAACTGGAGGGCGGGGAGCTGGTGCTCAGCTGGCCCGGGCATGAGGAGTTCACCAAGCGGATGCCCGGTGCGAACGACCACGGAGCCGCCTCGTGACCTCGGCCGGCGATCTCCCCGGGCAGCCTCGCGGTGGGGTGGTCTCGGGGCCCGCGACCGCACGCGCGGTGAACGTCCTGGCCCCCAACCCCTCGCCGATGACCCTGGACGGCACCAACACCTGGATCGTCTCCGAGCCGGGTTCGGATCTCGCCGTGGTGATCGATCCGGGTCCACTGGACGAGGCGCACCTGAACCGGGTCGTCGCCGTGGCCGAGGAGTCGGGTCAACGGGTGGCGCTGACCCTGCTCACGCACGGCCATCCCGATCACGCCGAGGGCGCGGGTCGCTTCGCGGAACTCACCGGGAGCTCGGTGCGGGCCCTCGATCCCGCGCTGCGGCTGGGAGAGGAGGGGCTGGCCGCTGGCGACGTGGTGACCACCGGTGGACTTGAGCTACGCGTGGTACCCACTCCGGGGCACACCGCGGACTCCCTCAGCTTCCACCTGCCCGCCGACCGGGCAGTCCTCACCGGCGACACCGTCCTCGGGCGCGGGACCACGATGGTGGCGCATCCGGACGGCAGGCTGGGTGACTACCTGGACTCGCTGAGGCGGTTGCGTTCGCTGACCGTCGACGACGGGGTCCACACGGTGCTCCCGGGCCACGGGCCGGTGCTGGACGATGCGCAGGGGTCAGTGGAGTTCTACCTCGCACACCGTGCACACCGGCTCGCCCAGGTCGAGACCGCCGTGGAGGAAGGGTTCCTGACGCCCTCACGGGTGGTGGCCCGGGTCTACGCGGACGTGGACCGGTCGCTGTGGCCCGCGGCGGAGCTTTCGGTCCGGGCCCAGTTGGAGTACCTGCGCGAGCATGGCTTGATTCCCGAGAAGACCTGAGGGAGACCCGGTCCGGGCGGGTAGGTTCGGTCCATGGAACTCGTGATCATCGCCCTGTTCATCCTGGTCTCGTGCGCCTCCTGGGTGCAGTCCGTCACCAGCAGCCGGGCCGCCGCCCTGGAGCGGCGCCTGGACCGGTTGGACCGCCGCCTCGACCTGATCATGGACCACCTCGGGCTGGAGGAACCACCGATACCGGGGCTCGACCGGGTGCAGGCCCTGGTTGCGGAGGGCAAGAGCATCGAGGCGATCAAGGTCTATCGACAGCTGACCGGAGCGGGTCTGAAGGAGGCCAAGGAGGCTGTGGAGGCCCTGCCACGGATCTGAGGGGCGCCCGGGCCCCGCGGCGCGGTCAAGGGCGCGGCGCGCGTCCGCCCAGCACCGCCGTGTACTCGGCGGCAAGCCAGGGACCGAGGTCCTCGGTGAACTCGGTCAGCACCGCCGGGTCGGGGCTCGGATTCCGGGCGACGGCCGCAGCCCTCCGTAGTTCCGCCACCCTTGCCGGTTCGTGTGGGTAGAAGTCGGCGAAGATTTCAGTCGACCGGGTGAGGTCACTGGTCCAGCCGCCCCATCGGGGCATCACCAAAGTGAAGGCGCTACGGACCAGCTTCCGCGCGAAGAGGCGGCTCAGCGAGCGCCGCTCGGCCGGCCCGCTGGCCGCGGCCACCTGCGCCCGCCAGCGGGGCAGCAGGAGCGGGAGGTCGCCGTTGCTCTCCCGGGCCAGGCGTTCGTCCGGCCGGTAGCGGGGGAGGTGCTCGGCCAGGTCGGGCCCGAGCAGCGCAGTGCACAGACAGGCCAGGAACCAGCCCGTGTCGTACCGCTCTGCCTCACTGAGCAACTCCGCCTTGCCGTGGACCAGGACGGACACGCCGTCGATCACCGCGTAGTCCGCGTCCAGCCCGTCGCCGACCTCACGGGCCAGCGCGCGAGCCGCCTCGGTGGGCGGGTGGTGCAGGGCGAGCAGGAGGTCTAGGTCACTGACGCCGGGGCGGGCGGTCCCCCGGGGGACGGATCCGTACAGGTAGGCGCTGTGCAGGTCATGGGCGAAGGCCTGGGCCAGGCGTTCGCGCGAGGCCGAGACCACGGGGTGGAAGGCCTCCTGGACCAGGCCCAGGGATCCCTCACGCTCGATGTAGCCCAGGCTGTCCAGTCCCCGCCGTCCGTGGTTCCCGGGTGCCTGTTTGCTTCGCATGACTCCACTGTGCCTCGGGTGCCCCCGGACCTGGGTCCGGCGCCCGGCCCGGCATCCTGGCGCCATCCGTACGGCGCCGGGATGCCGGGCCGGGCGGGTGGCCCGGGTGCAGCGGGACTCAGCGTGAACGCTTGGCGAGGCGCTCCACGTCCAGCAGGATGACCGCGCGGGCCTCCAGGCGCAGCCAGCCGCGCTGCGCGAAGTCCGCCAGTGCCTTGTTGACCGTTTCCCGGGAGGCGCCGACCAGCTGGGCCAGTTCTTCCTGGGTGAGGTCGTGCACCACGTGGATGCCTTCCTCCGACTGCACGCCGAAGCGGCGCGACAGGTCCAGGAGGGCGCGGGCGACCCGGCCCGGTACGTCGGAGAACACCAGATCGGACATCTGGTCGTTGGTCTTGCGTAGCCGGCGGGCCACGGCGCGCAGCAGGGCCGTGGCGACCTCGGGGCGGGCGTTCAGCCAGGGCTGGAGGTCGCCGTGGCCAAGGCCCAGCAGCTTGACCTCGGTCAGCGCGGTCGCCGTCGCGGTGCGCGGACCCGGGTCGAAGAGGGACAGCTCGCCGATCAGCTCGCCGGGGCCGAGCACGGCCAGCATGTTCTCCCGGCCATCCGGGGAGGTGCGGTGCAGCTTCACCTTGCCCTCGGTGACCACGTAGAGGCGGTCCCCGGGGTCGCCCTCGTGGAACAGGGCGTCACCGCGTGCGAGGGTCACCTCGGCCATGGAGGCGCGCAGCTCCGCGGCCTGCTCGTCATCGAGCGCCGCGAAGAGCGGGGCGCGCCGCAGAACGTCGTCCACGAGTTCTCTCCTATGTCGACCAGCTCAGGGGACCGTGGTCCCCATTTTGCCGGACGCTCAAAACAGTGCGATCAATCACAAGGATGCCGGACGAACGGGTGTGCTGTGTGGCCAGGGGGCAATCGTGGCGTCATTGGGGGATCATCGAGGCGGATGTCGGTGGGGAGCTTTAGGCTGGCCGGGTGTCCAATACGCCGGTGAGAGCACAGTCCACGGGCCCCGGCCGGGTGACCGGTGCGGGTGGTTCCGCTGTGGGCGAACAGGGGTCCGATCAGCCGTCACCCGGCCGAGCCGAGCCGTCGAAGAGGACCGCGCGCACGGCCTCCCCCGGATCCGGGAAGAGGTCCGCGACCGCTTCCCGGAAGTCCAGCAAGTCCGCCCCGAAGCCCGAATCCCGGCTCGCCATGGTCCGTCGGGCCCGGAAGATAAACAGGGAGCTGGCCGAGCTCTATCCGTACGCCCACCCCGAGCTGGACTTCCGCAATCCCTTCGAGCTCCTGGTCGCCACCGTGCTCTCGGCGCAGACCACCGACCTGCGGGTGAACCAGACCACCCCGGCGCTGTTCGCCGCGTACCCCACGCCGGAGGACATGGCCGCGGCGGTCCCGGAGCAGTTGGAACAGCTCATCCGACCGACCGGCTTCTTCCGGGCCAAGGCGCGCTCCCTGCTCGGCTTGTCCGCGGCGCTGCGGGACAAGTTCGGTGGTGAGGTCCCCGGGCGTATAGAAGACCTGGTCACGCTGCCCGGCGTGGGTCGCAAGACGGCCAACGTGGTGTTGGGTAACGCCTTCGGTGTCCCCGGCATCACCGTGGACACCCACTTCGGCCGCTTGGTCCGCCGGTGGAAGTGGACCGAGCAGGAGGATCCGGAGAAGGTCGAGGCGGAGATCTGCGCGATCTTCCCCAAGAGCGAGTGGACGATGCTCTCGCACCGGGTGGTCTTTCACGGGCGCCGGATCTGCCACTCCCGCAAACCGGCGTGCGGCGCCTGCCCCATCGCTCCGCTGTGTCCGGCTTACGGAGAGGGCGAGACCGATCCGGAGAAGGCGAAGAAGCTCCTGAAGTACGAGCTGGGCGGCCAGCCCGGGCAGCGCCTCAGTCCGCCCCCGGACTACCCCGGAGCCCCCGCGGCCCCACAGGGTGCCGCCGGGTGACGGGCCCTGATGGGGGTGGAACGAATCGGGGGCACGGTCGCGTTGTCCCCGTGGACGGGACGACAGGGGTGCCGATGACACAGATGCACGGGAGCCTGAGCCGGCCGCTTCAAGGCGGGGAGCTTGAGCTGACCGACAGAGGGCTGCCCGAATGGCTGGAGCCGGTGGCGCGCGCCGCCACGGACGTACAGCCGCGGCAGCTCAGCCGCTTCCTGCCGCCCGAGAGCGGTGCCGGGCGACAGTCGGCCGTGCTGATCCTGTTCGGTGAGGGTCCCGCCGGCCCCGAACTGCTCCTGATGGAGCGCGCGGGCACCTTGCGTTCTCACGCCGGGCAGCCTTCCTTCCCTGGCGGCGCCCTGGATCCGCAGGACGGCGACCCGGGGACCACCGGCCCGTTGCGTGCCGCGCTGCGGGAGGCGCAGGAGGAGACCGGACTCGATCCCGATGGCGTGCAGTTGTTCGGGGTGCTGCCGCGGCTCTACATTCCGGTCAGCTCGTTCGTGGTGACCCCTGTCCTGGGTTGGTGGCGCGAGCCGAGCCCGGTGGGGGTGGTGGATCCGGCGGAGACGGCACGGGTCTTCACCGTGCCCGTGTCCGATCTCACGGATCCCGCCAACCGTGTCATGTGTGTGCATCCGAGCGGACACAAAGGCCCGGCGTTCACGGTCGAGTCGGCCCTGGTGTGGGGCTTTACGGCCGGAGTGATCGACCGGATCATGTACTTCGCCGGGTGGGAGCGCCCCTGGGACCGTACACGGACGGTCCCGCTCGACTGGCGCACATGAGACGGTGACCTTCGTGAACGTGCTGGACATCCTCTTGCTGCTCGCGGCCGTATGGTTCGCGATCGTCGGCTACCGCCAGGGTTTCGTCGTGGGCATCATGTCCGTGATCGGCTTCCTGGGTGGTGGACTGATCGCGGTGTCGCTGCTCCCGCTGATGTGGAAGTGGCTGACGGACAATTCCGAAGTGTCGACTTCAGCCGCCATCGTCGCAGTGATCGTGATCATCGTCTGTGCATCGATCGGGCAGGCGTTCACCACGCACCTGGGCAGCAGACTGCGCAGACATATCACCTGGTCGCCGGCCCGGGCCCTGGACGCCACCGGCGGAGCCCTGGTGAACGTGGTCGCCATGCTCCTGGTCGCCTGGCTGATCGGTTCTGCACTGGCCGGCACCTCCTTGCCCACGGTCGGCAAGGAGGTCCGTAACTCCAAGGTTCTCCTCGGGGTCTCGCGAGTGTTGCCCGCCCAGGCGAACACCTGGTTCACCGACTTCAGTTCGGTACTGGCGCAGAACGGCTTCCCGCAGGTCTTCAGCCCCTTCTCGAACGAACCGATCACCGAGGTCCAGGCACCGGACCCGACGCTCAGTGCCAGCCCGATCGCCGAGCGGGCCAAGCGTTCCATCGTGAAGGTCGTGGGCACGGCGAGCGAATGCGCCAAGGTTCTGGAGGGCACCGGCTTCGTCTTCGCCCCGCACAAGGTGATGACCAACGCGCACGTGGTGGGCGGGGTCAACGAGCCGACCGTGCAGATAGGCGGTGAGGGCAAGCGCTACCAGGCGGAAGTCGTCCTGTACGACTGGGAGCGGGACATCGCCGTCCTGGACGTACCGAACCTGAAGGCGCCGGCCCTGAAGTTCGCCAGCGAGGACGCCCGTAGCGGTGACGACGCCATCGTCGCAGGCTTCCCGGAGAACGGCGCCTACGATGTGCGGCCCGCCCGGGTCCGCGGCCGTATCAACGCCAACGGGCCGGACATCTACCACCGCACCACCGTGCGGCGCGATGTCTACTCGCTGTTCGCGACCGTTCGCCAGGGCAATTCCGGTGGCCCGCTGTTGACGGCCGACGGGCAGGTCTACGGGGTGGTCTTCGCCAAGTCCCTCGATGACCCCAACACCGGCTACGCCCTCACCGCGGACGAGGTCCGCGACGACATCCTGTTCGGGAAGTCCGCCACGGAACGCGTCGACAGCCAGGGATGCGCTTTGTGAGTGGTTGGTCCGGAACCGCCCGGCGGCTCCGGACCAACCCGCTCAGTTGCGTGGATGCCTCAACCGGGCCGAGACCCAGCGGGCCCGCCTGCGGAGGATGAGCGGGATCCCGAGGCGGGGATCGTGCCCCCGGCCTGCGGAGCCGCCCCTCTCGTGCGAGCCCGGCGAGGTCGCCGAGCGCCGGTTGCGTGCCGAGTCACCATAGTCGTGCGTCCAGCCCATACCCCGACCTGTGCCCGTGGCCCAAGGTCGGTAACCGCACGGTGTGCGGCCAATCGGCCTATGCGGTAGGCAATTGGCTGCTCGTCAGATAGTCGTTCGGTGCTGCTCACGCAGCGTCAGCGATCCGGTTCCGGATCCTTGAGCCAATTGACCAGTTCGGTGGAGAAGGCCCCCGGGTCCTCCTCGTGCGGGAAGTGCCCGAGCCCGTCGAAGAGCCGCCATCGGTACGGTGCTTCTACGTACTCGCCGGAGCCGGCCGCGCTGCGGGTACGCATCACCGGGTCCAAGGAACCGTGCAGGTGCAGGGTGGGTACCCGGATGGGCCGCTTCATCCGTCGGCCGAACTGGAGTCCGTCCGGGCGGGCCATGGAACGGACCATCCAACGGTAGGGCTCCACCGAGCAGTGCGCCGTGGAGGGAATGCACATCGCGCGCCGGTAGACCGCGACGGCCTCATCGTCGATCCCGGAAGGCCCGGACCAGTTCCGGATCAGCTCGCCCACCAGCGCGCCCTCGTCAGCGACCAGCTGACGTTCGGGGACCCAGGGGCGCTGGAAGCCCCATACGTAGGACCCCGCACGGGTCTGTCCGAGGTCCGAGAGCATCGCTGAGCGCCACCGCCGCGGATGCGGCATCGAGGACACTGCCAGCCGGCGTACCAGCTTCGGGCGCATGACGGCGGCCGTCCACGCCAGGTACCCACCGAGGTCGTGTCCGACCAGCGCGGCGTCTGGTTCGCCCAGGGAGCGGATGACGCCGGTGATGTCCAGCGCCAGGTTCGCAGGATCGTATCCGCGGGGAGTCCGGTCGCTGCCGCCCACTCCTCGAAGGTCCATCGCGACGGCTCGGTAGCCGGCCTCGGCCAAGGCGGCCATCTGGTGCCGCCAGGTCCACCAGAACTGGGGGAACCCGTGCAGGAGCAGCACCAGGGGCCCGTCCCCCATCTCAGCGATGTGGAAGCGGGCGCCGTTCGCCGCCACGTCCCGATGGGTCCACGGCCCGTCCAGCCGTACCGCGGAGGCGGCGGTCGGCGGTGGCAGCGGGCTCGACGGCCCGGTGGACGCGCGGGGAGGGTTCTTCGGGGTGGCTTCGGACTCGGGCACCGTCATGAAGACGAGCGTCCCATAGCCGCGCTCGTACCGTGGATCGGCCGCGGATGCGGCTTGACCGTGCCGAGCACGGCGGCGGTCTGTTTGGCGGAGGAGATGGACTTCTCCGGCGGCTTGACCTGCTTGAACTTGGTCACCGCGAGGAACGCCGCCAGTCCCGCGATGAGGAGGAAGGCCACCCCGACGATCAGGAAGGACCAGGCCAGGCCAAGACCCAGGTTGTGGATTCCGTAGGCGGCGGCGAAGCTCAGCACGGGCAGCGAGAACAGGGCCAGTACTCCGGCGACCGCCAGCGCACCGCCACCGACTCCCGCCCGCTTGACGTCCTGCCGGAGCTCGGCCTTGGCCAGCGCGATCTCATCGTGCACCAGCGCGGACATCTCGGCGGTGGCCGAGGCGACCAGTTGTCCGAGCGTGCGCTCGGCGCCCTGCACCCCGTCGTCCACTGCGGTCATCGGTTTCTCCCTCTGGGTCGGATACCGCGATCTGATGTCAGATCATGCCGGACCGTTGCTCTCGCTGCCCGTGGCGGCCCGCACTTCCGCGGCCCTGCGGCGGTGCTCCACTGCCTTCTCCTCGCAGATCCTCGCCATCCTCAGGTGGTACTCGGGGTCGTCCTGCTCGTAGATGTCGGGGATCCCGTCGAGGTCCTCGTCGAGTTCCTCGGCATCGGTGAGCGCCCGGTACTTGCGGTTGCGCAGTTTGAGCAGCACGCAGGCCACCACGGCGGCGATGAACGAACCCACCAGGACGGAGGCCTTGACCTCGTCAGTCAGGAGCTCGTCACCGGCGAAGGCGAGCTCGCCGATGAGCAGGGAAACGGTGAACCCGATGCCGGCGAGTGAGGCGACGGCCAGCACGTCCGGCCAAGCCAGGTCCTCGCCTAGCTCAGCACGGGTGAAGCGGGCGGCCAGCCAGGTACCCCCGAAGATGCCGACGGTCTTTCCGACGACCAGCCCGAGGACGACACCGAGGGTCTCCGGCCGGGTGAAGACGTCGCCGAGGGCTGAGCCGGAGATGGCCACACCGGCGGAGAACAGGGCGAACAGGGGTACGGCCAGACCGGCGGAGACCGGTCGGGTCAGGTGTTCGATGTGTTCGCCGGGGGAGTGCTCCTCACCTTCCCGGCGGGTGCAGCGCAGCATCAGGCCCATGGCGACGCCGGCGATGGTGGCGTGGATGCCGGAGTTGTACATCAACCCCCAGATGACCAAGGCCAGCGGGATGTACACGTACCAGCCCCGTACGCCCTTGTGCAGCAGGAACCAGAACAGCGCCAGGCCCGCGACCGCACCCCCGAGGGCGGCGAAGTTGATCCCGTGGGAGAAGAACACGGCGATGATCAGGATGGCGAAGAGATCGTCGACCACGGCGAGCGTGAGCAGGAAGGCGCGCAACGCGGAGGGCAGGGAGGTGCCGATGACGGCGAGCACGGCCAGTGCGAAGGCGATGTCCGTGGCGGTGGGTACGGCCCAGCCGTCCATGGAGCCGCCGCCGAAGGTGTTGACCAGGGCGTAGACCAGGGCGGGTACGGCCATGCCGCTGATCGCCGCGATCACGGGGAGAGCGGCGGCCTTGGGATCGCTCAGGTCACCGGCGACCAGTTCGCGCTTGAGCTCGATTCCAGCCACGAAGAAGAAGATCGCGAGGAGGCCGTCGGCGGCCCAGTGCTGGATGGACAGGTCGAGCCCGAGGGACGCGGGCCCGATGTGGAAGTTGCGCACACTGCTGTAGCTGTCCGCCAGCGGGGGGATGTTCGCCCAGAGGAGCGCGGTGACCGCGGCGACCAGGAGCAGGACGCCACCCACCGTTTCGGCGCGCAGCGCGTCGGCTACGTATTGGCGCTCAGGCAGGGAGAGGCGACCGAGGAACTTGCGGTTGGTGCTGGGAGTGGGCGCAGCCACGGGTGCGGACCTCCGGAAGTCGATGGCATGGCGGAGCAGTTGCCGACCAGACTTCCCGGCGCACCCATGAGTATCTCTTTACGTTCCTATTACCTTACAGGGCTCACGCCAGGGCGTATTCGGTGATCTTCACTCTAAGGGCTGTGACGTGGCCCCTGCTGGATCAGCGCGCTGCATCAGGGACGACGCGCTGCCCGCGGGGGACGGCGAAGCAGCCGCGAAACGCCCGAAGGGCACCCGGCGCGCTTGACCGGATGCCCTTCGCGACCGCTCTGCCCCACTCGTGCGGGGCAGAGCGGTCTCAGTCCTCGCTGGCGGCGCTCGGCAGCTTGGTCTGGATCAGATCCATCACCGAGGAGTCCGTGAACCCCGGCCGTCAACGTCTCCCAGTTCTCTATTCGCTACATCCCCTGTCTGACCTGCGGAAACCTTCCCCTGGCCCGAGTCGATGGTGCCCGTGATCCGCATCGGCGGGAGCGAGAACTGCGGTGCAGCCGGGACCTTGCGGTACCCCTCCAGAGCCTTCAGGGCCGCCCGGTACTCGCCGCTCTCATCCCAGCGCCGGATCGTCCGCATCAGCGTCCCGTACGACCGTCCGCCCAACCGCTCGTGCTTGTCGTACTCCATCCAGGTGCGCCCAGTGCGGACCTTCTCCAGCAGGACGTCGAACCCGCCGCGTACGTCCTTCCACTTCTGCGTGTTCGAGATGATCGACGAGACCTTCTCCCACATCTCGTCAGTCAGCTGGGCCGGCACCTCCGTGCCGGTCTCCCAGTGCCACTTCGAGATCGGGTCGACGTTCCCGGAGCGGTGGACCTTCGCGGTGCCCTCGACCTGCACCCGGATGTCGAGCATCTCAATCAGGTCCGCCTGCTCGCGCTTGGTCAGCTTCCCGATCTTGGTCCGCAGCTTGTCGGCAGCGGCCAGCACCTGAAGGGCCCGCTCCTCCTCGCTCTCGACGTCCGCGATCCACGCCTCGACCCGCTCGCGCTCCTGAAGGAGGTCGCCCTCCTCTTCCTTGTAGCGGGCCTTCAGCTCCTCGATCTCCTGCCGCATCTCCTCGGCGAAGTCGTCGTCCTCGTCGTCGTCGATCTCGACGGCCGCCACGAGCCGGGCGAGGGCCTTCTTGCGGGTCTTGCGCTTCTTCTCCAGCGTCTCGTCGATCTCGGTCAGCCGTCGCCGGTAGGACTCCAGCCGCATCGGGGTGGTGCCGAGCGCCTCCTTGATCAGGGCGTGCAGCTTGTCCCGGTCGGCCACCAGGCCGGTCACCTCGGCCATGACGGCGGCCTCGACGTCGTCCGCGTACAGGCTCTGGCACTCGTGCTCGTAGTCCGCCCCCTCGCGCACCTTCTGGCACCGGTACTTCCGGGTGCCGCTGCGCTTGTCGATGCCGCCGACCATGCCCGCGCCGCACAGGCTGATCAGGCGCGTCGAGAGCGGGTAGTCGTTCGAGGCGCTCTTGGTCTTTGCCGACCGCTCGAACGCCGCCAGCGTGGCCAGGGCGCGCTCGTTGGGGATGATCTGGGGAAGCGTGAGGACGTGGACCTGCTCGTCCTCGGTGCCGGCGCCGAAGGTGAACTCGACGAACCCGGTCAGCGCCTTCTTCACTCGCTGCGCGAGGTTGCTGCCGTCCCACAGGTGCCCCTTGCGGGTGCGGTAGCCGAGGGCGTTCAGCTTCCTGGCCACCTCGCCACGCGTCAGGTACTCGGGGGAGTCGACGAGGAACTCGACCGCCTTCTCGATGACCATGGCTTCCAGCGGGTTGACCACGACGTCCCCGGTCTCGGGGTCGATCATGTAGCCGTACGGGATGCCGCCGTGCGGCCAGCCACCGGCCATGACCTTCTGAATCCGGCCGGACATGGTCCGCTCCAGGATCAGCGCGTGCTCCATCTCTGCCATGTAGGCCAGGAGCGCCAGCGTGACGCCGAACATGTCGGACTCGGAGTCGATGCGGTTGTCCGCGGTGACGATGCGGACCGTGCGGTTCTTCTCCACCTCGATGTCGTGGGTGTCGTACACCCAGCGGTGGATGTTCTTCATGGTCCGGCCGATGCGGTCCAGCTTGCCGAAGATGACCAGGTCGATCTTCTTGGCGGCGATGTCCCGGTTCATGCGGTCCAGGTCGGCGCGCTCGGCGAGCTTTCCGGAGACGCCGCCGTCCGTGTAGACATCCACGACCACGTAGTTGCCGACCCCGAGCATCAGGTCCAGCCAGCGCCGGCACAGGTCGTCCTGTGCGTCGAGACCGAAGCCGTCGACTTGCTTGGTCGTACTAACACGGCGGTAGATGGCTACGCGTATGCGCCGATGAACCCTCCGACCAGGCAGGATCGTCTTACTCATGGGTCTCCTTATCACGGAACGGAGGCACCCCGTGCTGGGATGCCTCCGTGGGGTGTGTGTAAATCTAACCTACGATGCGGTGGATCTGCTACGTCTTACGTCTTTCTATCCTTATCGTCGTCATCGTCATCAGCGAGGAGGCGGAGCATCATCGCGGCGAAGCGGGTCCGCTTCTCCCTGCTCCACTCGGTCTCGCGCCACTCGGCCCGCACCTGCGGGTACTGGGCGCTCACGGGGCCACCCGGCCGTGCTCCTCGAAGGCTGCGTGCGTGACCGGCAAGGAGCGGGCGAAGTGCGCCTCCATCTGCTCGGCCGCCATGGCGATCTCGCGGAGGGGGAAGCTCGGGACCTTGGCGTTCTCGCGCTGCGTGCGCAGGCTCAGGAAGTGCATCAGCGAGCGGGCGTTGCAGGTGGCGATGAAGCTGGTGTAGATGCCGACCGGTAGGACATTGCGCGCGACCTCGCGGGCGATGCCCGAGGTGAGCTGGGACTGGTAGGCGTTCCACGCCTTGCGGTAGGACTCCGCGGCCTCGGCCTGGGCGACGACGGACTGGGCGAAGGTGCCAGGCGTGAAGCGGTAGGCGCCGGGCTTGCCCTCCTGCACCAGGTTGCGGTCGCCGGCCGGGAGGTAGAAGACGGGCGCCAACTCCTTGTAGCGCGCGCTCTCCTCGTTGTAACTCCAGCCAGCCCTGTGACGGAACCACTCGCGAGCCACGAAGATCGGGGCCTCGACGTAGAACGTCATGGAGTTGTGCTCGAAGGGCGATCCGTGGCGGTCGCGCATCAGGAAGTTGATCAGACCCTCGGTCGCGCCATCCGAGTCGATGGCCTCGGCTCCCTTGGTGCTGACGCGGGCGGCCTGGACGACGTCGTAGTCCATGGCGCTGGTGCGAAGGGGCTGGACGGTGATGTCCGAGCGAGTCGTGATGGTCACGGGTGGGGGTCCTTTCAGTGAGCGGGGGTGGCAGCCAGGAGGCCGGCGAGCAGGACGAGGGCGGCGAGGATCGAAGCGGCTCTCACTATCACACCTGGTCCTGATAGAGGACGTCGTACGCCGCGGTGACCGCACCTTCGTAGGTGGGGGCGTCGTTCAGGGCTTCCTCGACCTGCGCCAGGCGCTCGGTCGCGTCCTCGTAGAGGGCCTTGTAGTCGATGGGCTCCAGGATGCTGCGCTCCGGGGTGCCGTTGGCGAATCCGAACCCTCGAACCCAGCCCCATCCGTTGCGGATCTTCACGCTGCGACCTCCTCGTACTGCTTGCGGGACATGCTCGTCAGGTGCCATGCACCGTGCTCGCACTGGTACGTGCGACCCTCGACCTTCAGACCGCGCCGGATGCCCCTGGCGTCTGCCTTGCGGGTCCGCTTGGCCTGCGCCCTGCCCATGGCCTTCTCGGCGTCGTGGCGGGAGGCGAACGCGCGCTTCACGCCGCACTCGCAAGCTCGGAAGTCGACTGTCCTGTGCGTCACGGTGGTGCTCCTTACTTCTTGGTCTTGGGTGGGTCCTTCACGAACTTCTCGCAGTCGCAGTCAGTGAGCTGACACAGGCCGCGGGCGGCGCCGGCCGCCGAGTGTGTGAACGGGGGATGCCCGCACTGCGGGTTGTGGCAGTAGCCGGGCCAGCCGGCCTTGCCGTCATGGTTGGCGAGGGCGATCCCCGAGGACGTCAGGGGGATGGCTCGACCCGTGCCGCCGAAGCTCATCTTCTTGGCGAAGGCTTCGACCTCCGCGGTGGAGCCGAAGGGCCCGTAGTTTAGGCCCTTCGACCCGTCCGCCCATCGGTGGGTGAGGACCCAGAGGTTTCGCATCTGAACGATCGAGGCGGACTCCTTCAGCACGGCCTTGGCCATGTCCTCGGGCTTCTCGAACGTCGGGTCGGTCAGGATGTCGACGATTGCCTGCACCTCGTGCTTGCGGGGGGTGATCCTCACGGTACGTCTATCACACCTGGTCCGGAAGAAGGCCGGCCAGCTCGGCAAGGAGGCCCACCAGGTCTTCGTGACCGGCCTCGTTCACGTTCCACTTCGTGTCGTCGTAGCCGTCGTAGTCGCCATCCTTCACGTCGCCGCTCTCGTCGAACCAGGCGTCGATCTCGGCCTGGCGCTCGTCCTCGCGGGCCTGGTACTCGTTGATCAGGGTCTGAAGCTGGTCGGCCAGCCCCTGCTCCTCGTTGCTGACCTGCTCGCGGATGGCCTGCGTCAGGGTCTCAATGGGGTTGCTCACTTCGGGTTCCTCTCGGGTTCGGCGACGACGCGGATACCCCAGCGTCGAGCCATGACGTATGTGCGGACGTTCCAGGTGGTGCCGGGGGGCTTGCGGAGGTCGATCCAGTGACCGTCTCGCTTGTGTACGACGGTGGCTTGGGGGTCGAGGCCGACCACGACTGTGCCTTCGGGCAGTGCGTCGAGGTCTGCGATCCGCTTGACTGTTGTCACTCTATCACACCTCGATCAGGCTGCGGAGGCGAAGTGATCGGCGAGCACGGTCACACCGAGCAGCCGGTCGCGCAGGTCGTCGAAGTCTCCGTCGTTCACGAGGGTGGCGTCGAACTGCCAGTTCCTCAGCGCCACCTCGGAGGTGAACGTCAGGCCGTTGGCGTCCTTGGCCGGGCCGACGCCGGGCCGGTCGATCCAGATGACCACGCCACCCAGTGCGCGGATGGCTCGGGCCTCGTTGGGGAAGCGGACGTCGCTCACGACCAGAGCCTCACGCTCGGGCTCGTAGTCGCGGAGCAGGGCGTCGACCCAGACGTCTTCGCCCAGCGTCACGCGGCCGGCATCGGTGCCCGTGGCGTGTAGCAGGCGCCGCACCTCGGGGAACTTCTCCTTCGCCCCGTCCCATCCGTACGCCGCGACCAGGTTGATCAGGCGGACCGGGGGGACATCGGGGTAGGTGGTGACGAGCGGGTTCTGGCGGTACAGGAACGCCTTCAGGCGGTCGGCGAAGGCGTCCCGTCGCCAGCCTCCCTCGACGAGCACCTGTGCGGCCGAGTCCTTGCCGGACCGGGCGTAGCCGGCCAGCCCTACGAGCAGTGCGTCAGTCACTTCGGGTCCTCCGTGTCGGGATCGAACAGGTCGGCCGCGTATCCGATGCCGGTTGCGGTCGGGCGCTTCAGGCGGGGGAGGTTGAGGGCTCCGACTCTGGGCGGCTGCGGCGGGGGCGGGAGCTGGTAGCGGTAGGCGATCAGGGTCGGAATCTCGTGGGGCCGGGCGACTCCGTTGTCCACGGCCACCTGATAGATCTCGGCGAACTGGGTGACCGCGCGCTTCACGATCTCGCTGTAGGTCAGGCCGGTCGGGGCGAGGGTTCGGATGGCTCGGGCCAGGCCGGCGTCGACTCGGGCGGCGAGCTGCCTCGGGGCGGTCATGCGGGGATCAGCTCCTCCAGAACCTCGCCCTCTGGGCTGATGATGCCCTCGTCGATCAGGGCCTGGGCGGTCCGTCCGTAGTGTCCCTGGAGGGTCCAGGCCATACCGCTCCGGATGAGTGTGGCGAACAGGGCCACGATCTCGTCGATCTCCAGCTCGTCAGCCTCGTAGCTGATCAGGTCTATGGCGATGTCCTTCATGCGTCCCACCTTGGGAAGTCCTCTCGTATCGTTGGGGGCAGGGAGGGGGGCCGATCTCACCTCGGCCCCGCTCCCGTCAGTCGGTCAGGTCAGCCAGCCAGTGCCTTACGGGCACCGCCGAGGCGGTTGCCTCCCAAGTCGGCGCGCTCTCCCGCCGCCTTGCCGTCGAACCATCCCGTGCCGGTCAGTCGACGACGGGGCGCGATCTTCAGCTTGGGATGTGCCTGCTTGAAGAACTGCTCGACGGCAGCCTCGCGCTTGACCAGGACCAGTTCGGCACCGACGCCGCCCTGCTCGGTCGTCTCGCGGACGGCGGACTCCTCGGCCTGGTCCAGGCGGCGGCGTACCGAGCTGGAGAAGCCAGCCATCCAGCTCTTGCGGTAGGCGGTGACCGACTGGCCACACTGTGGGCGAGCCCGCTTCATGCCGTTCAGGGCCTGGAGCTGGAGCGTGCTGAACAGCATCTCGATCCGGTCGAGCGTGGATTCGTGGGCATAGACCCGGACCTTGCGGTAGCGCTTGCCGGTCTGCGTGTCCGTCAGTGTCCAGTAGACGTTCTGTGCGCCGAGCGCGTGGGTGATGGAGAACAGCAGGGCCGAGCGGTCCGCCACGTACTTGCCCTTGACGTCGAAGGCGCGGTGCGTGATGCGGTCCGACTCCGGGCGGGCCTCGGCGAGCATCGCCTGCTCGACCCCGTACTTGGCCATCAGGCTGGCGGCCTTCGCGAAGTACGCCTCCGCCTCGTCCGGGTGGGCGGCCGGGTCTTCAGCCTTGGTTAGGAGCGCCTTGATCGTCGCTATCCTCGGGTTCTCATTGCTCATCGTTGTGATACCTCCACAGTCATGGCTGCCATCAGTCGGTCAGAGATCAGGCGGTCAGCTCGTCGATGCGGGCCTGCCACTTCGCGGCCTCGATCTCTTCCTTGGCCACCTGTTCGCGAAGCCGCCGGGCGTTGGAGTCGTGGCCGTCGCGCTCCTGCTCGAAGCGGAGGATGCTCTGCGTCTGCCAGTCGGGGACGTCCTCCTCGAAGCGCCTCAGCACCTCGATCTCCCACTCAGTGAGCACGCCGTGCGCCTTCGAGTCCCAGTCGATCTGCTTCCCCTTGTCGTTGCGGAAGCCTCGGTTGTAGGTCCTGGTGTCGGTGGTCCACTGCATGGTGACGCCGTGTTGGGTAAGGCGTCCCTCGTTGTCGGGCAGGCGCTTGTAGGTGTGCTCCACGGCGTACTTCCGGCCGCGAATCTTCACGTGGCCCAGCTCGGTTTCGGCCTTGAACTCGGGGTCGGTCCCGATCAGGACGCGGGGCTGGATCACCTCGTTCCGGCGCCAGTCGTGCTCACGGTGGGCCGACACGATGACGACGTACATCGTGCCGTCCCCGATCTCGTACTCGTACGCCTCGCGCTCGATCTTCACTGCGCTTGTTCCTCTCAAGTGGGTCATCTGCAACGGCGGTTGGACAGTCGACCTACCAGTCCCACCAGTTCCGGACGTCCTCGGGCGACTCGTCGTACTGGGTCTCGATGACCGCGTCGAGGCCATCCACGTCGGGGTCTTCGGCCACCGTCACGATCGCGTTGACGACCAGGTTGATCAGGTCGCTGTCCCTGTCGCCCAGGTCCAGCCCTTCCAGGACTAGGTCCGCGCCCTGGTTGACCGCGAACCGTATGTCGTCGAGGGAAAGGTCGTACTCATCTGCTACGCCCCTTGGGCCACTGCTCGCGGGCTGTCCGCGATGGCGGGAGCCGGGGACTCGAACCCCGGCGTCTGCCGGTCTCCCTGGGCTGGCTTAGCCAACCTATCACGCGAGTATGTCTATCACATCTAGCCGTAACGAACGTCGTCGAAGATCGCGACCTGCACCAGGATGTCGGCCGTGCCCGCGTCGATCATGCAGGTATCGATGCCGCGCTTGTCGTCGCGGTCGATCCAAGACTGGATCACATAACCGTGGTACTCGCGATTCACGTACCGCTGGTTCAGGTCCAGGACCCTGGCGTACGCGGCCCGCATCTGGTCGCGGCTCAGGTAATGGACAGCCTCGACCTCACGATCCCCACCCCACCATCGCTCGTCCTCGCCCTCGACGATGACGTACTGCTTGTCGGGGGGCAGGCCAGCGCGGTCCGCGGGGCTCGGTTCGATCGCCCAGTACGTGATCCCTCCGTACACGGCGGTGTCAATGATGTCCTGCACGTTCTCGTCGGTGAGCGACTCGAAGATGCGGTCGGCCAGTACGGGAGTCACTGGTCGCCCTCCTGCGATCCGGCGGGCAGGCGAAGCATGGCCTGCCTGGTGGTGTAGTCCTTGATGCGCCCTCCGTTCATCGAGAAACCGAACCGGCGGTAGAACCGGCGCAGGCGGTCAAGGCTGGTTGCGCCGAACTCGCGGGTCGGCGTCAGCGACATGGTTATCCCCTGCCGGTCGGCCTCGGCGGTGAGCAGGGTCATGGCCTGCGTGCCGATGCCCTGGTTGCGCTTCTCGCGCGGTACGACGATCTTCGCCAGGGCCAGATGGTTCACGCTGTCCACGTAGACGTAGAAGTCGGCGTCGGGCGCTTCGGTGGTGACGTGCTCGCGCAGTGGGGCGAGCCAGTCGGGGTCAAGGGTGGTGTAGCCAGGCTTGAGCATGGTTGTGCTCCTGCGTGTGAGGGGGTTGGCTCAGTAGCCGAATTCGAAGGTCAGGCCGAGCAGTTCAGGGGCGGTGGACTCGACGATCTCGACGTCGCACCAGGAGTCCCCGCCGGTCCGGCCGGTGCCGGTGTGCGTGAACAGGTGGTCGTACTCCCAGTCCTCCCGCTCCGCGCTGTCCTCTTCGGGCAGGGGCAGGGGGACCTCGACGACCGGCGTGTGCCGCTCACCCTGGGTAGGTCCGACTATCACGCCGCGATCAGCAGAAGCTGACCGGGCAGGGGCGCGTTCCACGCCTCGTTGCCGCGCTCGGTGAAGTAGGCGTCGCGGTGCTCGTTCCAGATCTCCGCAACGCGGGACCAGGACACCCCGGCGTTCGCCTCGTGGCCGTACAGCTCGTTCAGCTCCTCGGCCGCGCGCTCCAAGATCGCCTCGCGGTCGGCGTCGGAGTCCTCCCAGTGACCCCGGTGCGCGTCGTCGATGGCCTCCTGGATGTTCTTCCAGAAGCGCTCGGACTCGCGCTCGGAGTAGTCCGACTCGTCGATGATCGGGTAGTCGAGCAGCCCGTACGCCAGCTCGGCCGCCTCGATGAACGCGGGGGTGAACTCCCGCTCATCCGGCAGGCACTGCTCGCCGTCGCACTCGTTCAGGCAGAAGCTCTGGCAGTACCAGGAGTCCTCGTCCCGCTCGCACTCGTCCTCGTGCTGCCAGGTCGGGGCGCACTCGCACTCTTCCTCGTACGTCTCATAGACCTGGACGTAGATGGTGCGCAGGCTGCCGCAGGCGAAGTGACGGGACGTGCCGTCGATGACATGGGTGTCCGCAAAGTCGCCGGCCGCGCCCTCGATCAACGACAGGGCCGAGAGGTAGTTGGACTCCTCCAGGATGTCGTCGCCCAGCTCGGCCCAGGAGAACATCGCGCCGTGCGTGGTGAAGAGGCGGTCGTCGAAGAACAGCGCGTCGGACGGGCGGGTCAGACACCGCTCGGCGATCTCGGTCAGGGTGTCGCGGTCGAGGGAAGACATGGGTGTCCCTTCAGGGTGGGTTGGGTGGGGTGAGGGACTGGCGGCGATGCCTGCCGTCCCGGTGGGAGCCGAGGACTCGAACGCTCGGTGTGTGCCGCTCTCCCTACCGCCTACGGGCGGTCTGTTTTACACACTCACTCAAGCTCAAGGTCGATGTCGCCGGGCAGGGACTCGTAGTCCTCCAGCTCCAGGCCGCCCCCCGCCTGGAGGATGCCGGTCAGGTACTCGCGGACGTCGTCCTCGGTCACCTCCGACCCGTCGCGCTTGCGCAGGCCCTCGAAGTCGAAGCGGACGGTGATGCTGCCCCGGTAGCTGTACTCCAAGGAGTCGAGGCCGATCTCCTCAGCCTTGCGGGAGATCTCGTCCCGGTAGGTGTCGAGGTCGTACTCCTCGACCAGGTCACGCAGGAGTTCGTGAGCGTCGGCGCGGAGCTTGCCGTACTTCTCGCGGGCGGCGTACGCCTCGCCCCGCTCGCGCTCCAGGGCGTCGCGAAGGTTGGAGACGATCGCGTCGCGGGAGCCGAGCTGACGGAGCGCGTTGTCGCGGTCGTGAGTGGTCAGCTCCAAGGCGTCGCGAACCTGGCGGAGTTCGATCTCCAGGGCGTCGACGGCCTGGGCGGTGGGGACGGCGGCCTTCTCGAAGGAGACGGTCATCGTGTTGTTCCTTTCAGTCACTCTATCACACCCGGTGTGTGCAGAGGCAGTGGGAGCCAGGGACTCGAACGCCTGGTGTCTGCCGGTCTCCCGATGGGGCAGTGGGTTACGCCGCGACCGCGTGATCGGCGGACAGGGCCATGAAGACGACGTCGGGCTCGCCGGGCGTCCAGTTCGCGACGCGCTCGGTCTCGACGAATCCGAAGGTGCGGTAGTACGTCGGCAGGAAGCCGTCGAAGCAGTCGAGCAGGTAGGCGCCGCGAGAGATGGCGGCCTGAACCAGGGCGGTACCCCTGCCCTTCGGCAGGGAGAACAGTCCGATAAGGGTGCCGTCCGGGGTCACTCCGAAGCCGGACTCGGCGTCGGCGGTCAGGTAGTACCGCGCGTCGTCGGGCATCTCTTCGGGCTTCGAGGTTGCGTCGGCGATGCGCCCAGAGCGAGCGCGGGCCGTGCGGAGGGCGAGCTTGTAGCGGGCGGAGCTGGTGAGGCGGATCATCAGGGGTTCCTCCGAACCGTTGTCAGTCTATCACACTTGTTCTGTGTTGGGTGGATGTCCCGGACTCGCACCAGGGGGGGTGGCTACTCACGTCCTGCCTGACTTCGTCCGACTATCACACTAGGGTCTGCGTTTCGCGGGCCCTCACACTGGCCCACCAGTCGCACTGATCGGAGTCGCACGAGGCGGTCGGGAGCAGACCATCGCAGTCGTATTCCCAGGTCACCGGCCGTGCGAGGCAGCCGAAGCACATCTCCTCGGAGCGGACCTTCCAGTCGTCGAAGTGGACGAGCTGCACGGTCAGCCCGCGCTTACGGCCGTTCCGCAGAAGCTCAGCGGCGCGGCGACGGGTGACGTCCTCGAACTTCAGGGTCACGCCGGATTCCTCGTGCCACAGGGTGACGTCGTAGCTGTGGACGAACTCGACGGTCACGTACTCGTGGTGCGGCTTACGCATGGTCTCGCTTTCTGGTTGGAAGTCTATCACACATCGAGCGAGCGGCGAAGCTCGCGGTGCAGGCGCACCAGGGCAGCCTCGTGCTCGGCGATCAGACGGCGCAGCTCGGCGACGTCACGGCGGACGCGCGGCTTGCGCACCTCCGGTGCCTGCTTGGCCTGCGCCGCACGGATCTTGGTCCAGCGGTCGCCCTTGTCGAGCCACTGGTACAGCGCGGTGCGGTTGACGTACCGCATACCGCCGAGCGACTCGACGTGCGGGAAGTCGGCGCGACGCTGGTGCCAGTTGGTCACGGTCGCACGGGTGACGCCCAACTCGCGGGCGGCATCGGACAGACAGAGCGTGTCGCTCGCCTTGTCCAGGGAAACGGGCATGGTTCCTCCCAGGAACGTAGGGGGTGCTCGGGTACGGGCACCCTTCGGACTGGCCGAAGGCCGGCCAGCCTGAAGGCGTGCCGGTACAGGGGCGGGGGCGGCAACACAGCGTGTGTCCCGTTCTCCCCGCCCCGACCGGATGCGTGCGGTAGGTCGACAGAAGCCGTGGTGTGAACGTGTCCCCAGAGCGCAGCACGGCGGTACCTCCCCGGATCGGGAAGTGACGCGCTCGTGTTCGTCGTCGGGCAGTGGTCAGAGATTCGGCGTGCGCCTACCGGGCGCGGGTGGTGCGTATTCGGGTGGTGCTAGGTACTGCGGTCCGTTCTTCGGAACGGGGTGGACTAGGCCCCGTGCCCGCCCCCTAGGGAGTGCCTTACCGCCATGGGGCCGACTGTCGACCCTTTGGCTACCTCCCTTCCGTAGGGGCGGTAAGGCACTCCCTGGGGAGCGGGAAACGACCGTTCCTAGTTGGCTGCATGGGTGAAGCTAGGCATCCGGGGAGTCGACCCCATCGGTGCGCCCCTAAAGACGGGACGCCCCTTTGCTTCGCTTGCCATACGTGTCCCGCCGCCATGACGCGCACGGGTGCCGCAAGGCTCCGTTTCCTGGTGAAGCTGGCTAGTCCGTTCGCCATCCGCCACACGTAGTCGTCTACGCGCCCTAGGACTCGACCCCTAGGAAGGCACCCCGGCTCCCATCCGGCCCGGCATCACTCCGGTGCGGAGTGCGCTACGGGCCGGGCCCGTATGTGTAGCGGCTGTGTGTCGCGTTCATGTCCTGCCTCCCTTGCGTCCGTCCCGTCCGGCTCCGTGCCGGTCGGTGTGATGGGAGAACGAAAGCATGGGCTGAGTTCGTCTGTCTATCCCATGCCTTGGAATCGGCCTGGATTCGGGCCGGATTCCTTGATCCGCAACGCTCTGACCTGCGCTGATACCTAGTAATGTGACGCCGGTCACATAGCCCTATGCGTGTCCGGTTAGGCCGGTTGTGTCCATCGACCGTTACCGAAACGAGACCGTTGGTTCTGTCCTGGCTTGTCCGGATTCACGGGCCTGGTTGGTCTGTCTCTCACGTTCGGCCCGTCCCTGGCCCGTGCTGCCGTGCGTTTGCGCTGGTCAGAAGGGGTCTGAGTGCCGCTCTCCGGGTCGTTCTCTGTAGTGCTGGCCCGTTCCCCTTGTCTGCCCGCGCTGGCCGCTGTGCTGGCCGCTGGCCGCCCCCCTGCCTGGCCTTTGGCTCAAGACTTTCGCGTTGAACTCTTCGGCGGCGAGACAGTCCGCGTGCGCAAGCGTCGGCGAGCTGAAGTCTTTAGCTTCGAAGGTAATGGGTGGGGTGGGGGAGGACCCGTTACGCATGAGGACCCCGATCGCCTTGTGATAGCAGCCAAGATCGCGCCACGGTTTCAAGGTCGATCAGGGGTGCCGGCCGCATCGCCCCGGAGCGCTACAGCGCAGGCCAGGGCTGGCATCAGGGCGCCGCAGAGCGCTCCCGAGCGCTGCACAGAGTGGCTGCATCACTGCGCCGCCGCGCGGCGCCAGGCCGTACAGCCGGACAGCTCTACACGGGCGGCTCCGCCGCCCCCAGCCTCGTCAGCCGGCACTGCTCAGCGCGCCCGGTAGGGCGCCACCGCGGCTTCGCCGCACTGAATCTTCTCGCCGCCGAGTCCAGCTCTGGACCGCCGCCGCGAGGCGGCGCAGTCGTCAACCGGCAGGCATGTGTAAGTGTGACAGGGGTCACGCCAGATGCTCCGCAAATAACCAAGATCATCTTCCGTATATATATGTAAGCGTCAGTGGCTAGGCGAACTAGCAGGCTGGAGGCCCTGTCGGGCCTCGCCAGTCGCTTCCGACTGACGTAGTTCGGGCTTGGCAGTTGGGGCGCGAAGCGCCCACTGAACGCAGCCACGTACTCCTACAGACTGCCCCTCGGGTCGACAGCTTCAAGCAGCTACCTCTTCAGGTAGGACGTCGTCGAGGGGATCAGCTTCCACGTTCAGGGGGTGATCGCCTGCCCCAGTGGCGAGGTTCCGACCGACGAGCCCGGCTCCCGAAGGACTGGGAGCGGATACGGGCGAGAGTCCTTCGGCGAGACGGCCACCAGTGCACCGCGCGAGACCAGTACGGCAAGCGGTGCGACGAGCTGGCCACGGACGTGGATCACATCATCGCTGGTGACGATCATCGAGAAGCCAACCTGAGATCGCTCTGCGGATGGCATCACCAGCGGAAGTCATCGCAAGAAGGGGCCGCGGCCAGCGCGAAGAAGCGCCGGCAGATCAACGCGCGGTTCCGACGCGACGAGGCCCATCCGGGCCTCACGTGAGCCTGGCAGCTCCGAGTTCCTCCCCCTACTCGTAGAGCGCCAGCCGGCACCCCCAGGGCCTCCTCTCCCCTGGCGCGTGCCTCGCCCCTCGGACCGCTACCCCGAGGGGCTCGACTTCCCGCTACGGCGGGCTGAGGAGCGTTCGAGCGAGTGGTCGCGGCGCGGTCTCCAAAGCCGCAGCCAGCAGGTTCGACTCCTGCCGGGCGTGCATGGATATCTGGTCATGGCTCTGGGTCGGGTGGCTCGGGCTATTCGCAGTCATCGAAGGAGTAGCCCTTGTCAGAGACGACCGAGGAGACACCCTCTCCGAGCACGTCTGGAAGTGGTTCGGCGTCGGCCGAACAGGAGAGAAGCGACCGCCGGCTACCGGTTCAGTGCGTGTGCGGCGGTTTGTTCTGCTCGCCTTCATGGCATGGCTGTCCGCGCACTTCCTGACGGGCGGCCTGGTGTGACGCGCATCCTCTACTTCACCTCCCCCATGTGCCGGCCGTGCCGGGGCTTCGGCCCCGTGCTCCTGGCCGAGCTGGAGGCGCTCGGCGTGGAGGCCGAGAAGATCGACGTATCAACGGGGGCCGGCATGGATACGGCCACCATCTACGACGTTGTGGCAGTGCCCACCGTCGTCATCGAGCGGGATGGCGAGGAGGTAAGGCGCTTCGGCGCACTCCTCGGTTCTTCACTCCAGGACGCGCTCAGCGTCCTGCGATGAAAGGAGGTGACCGGTGGGCGCTCGTGGCCCCGTCCCGAACCGTGAAGAAGACCTCGCGCGCCCCCGGTCGCGCAAGGGCACCGATCAGCAGTCGGTGACCAGAGGCGAGATGAAGCCGGTCAAGATCCCCAACGCGGATCGCGACTGGCACCCCATCGCGCGCCGGCTGTGGGACTCGCTGAAGTCCTCCGGGCAAGCGGACTTCTACCAGAACTCCGACTGGGCTTTCGCGTACTCGCTGTGCGAAGACCTGTCGCACTACAAGAAGTCCGGCAAGAGGTCCGGGCAGATGCTTCAGACCATCTACTCAGCCTTCGAGCGCCTCCTGGTCGCCGAGGGCGATAGGCGCCGTGTGCGCATCGAACTTCAGGAGCCCGAGCCGGACGAGACGCCGACCGCGGTCCTGGCCATCGCCGACTACAAGAAGGATCTCGGGCTCTGACTTCGGGCCCGCCTCCGGTGAGTGAGAGGAGGTGAGTCCCGTCTCAACCCTGACCCTGGAAGACATCGAGGCCCTGGAGCCCGACTTCATCGGCCCGACGTGGCAGAAGACCCCTGACGGCATGTGGTTGCTCCCGCGTAAGACGCTCGGCTGGCAGATCGCCGGCTGGTCCGCGGAGTGGCTGCGTGCTGAAGACGGTGGGCCTTGGAAGTTCACCAAGGAGCAGCTCCGCTTCGTCCTCCACTGGTACGCCGTAGACGAGAACGGGCGGTTCACGAACCGCAAGGGCGTTCTCCAGCGCATGAAGGGTTGGGGCTTACCCCGGTAAGGACCCCCTCCTCGCTGTGCTGTGCCTCGTCGAGCTGTGTGGGCCGTCGCGCTTCTCCCACTGGGACGAGAACGGCGAGCCGGTCGGCGTGGCCCACCCGCGCGCATGGGTGCAGGTCACGGCCGTCAACCAGTCGCAGACCACGAACACGATGGCCCTGATCCCGTCGCTGATGAGCGACGAGTTCAAGGCGAAGTACAACATCAAGGACGGCGCGGTCCTGATCCGCGCCAACGGTGGCAAGTGCCGGCTCGAAGCCGTGACGTCGTCGTACCGCGCCCTGGAGGGCAAGCGGACCACGTTCGTCCTGCTCAACGAAACCCATCACTGGGTGCTCGGGAACGCCGGCCACAAGATGTACGAGACGATCGACGGTAACGCGACCAAGCAGGACAGTCGTTACCTCGCGATCACGAACGCTTACCTGCCCGGCGAGGATTCCGTCGCCGAGCGGATGCGTGAAGCCTTCGAGAAGATCCGCGAGGGCAAGGCCATCGACATCGGCTTCCTCTACGACTCGATCGAGGCGCACCCGAAGACTCCGCTGTCGCCCGAGGCGCTGCGGATCGTGCTGCCGAAGATTCGCGGTGACGCGGTCTGGCTGGTCGCGGAGACGATCATCCAGTCGGTTCTCGACACGACGATCTCGGCCTCGCGGTCGCGGCGTATGTGGCTGAACCAGATCGTCGCCGAGGAAGACGCCCTGTACGGGCCCGAGCAGCTCGCCGACATCCTGCACGAGGGTGCCGTCCTGGCGCCCGGCGACGAGATCGTCATGGGCTTCGACGGCGGCAAGACGGACGACGCGACCGCACTGGTCGCGATCCGGATCAAGGACATGTGCGCGTTCGTCCTGGGCCTGTGGGAGAAGCCGGACGGTCCTCGCGGCGAGGGCTGGTCGGTGCCTCGGGCCGAGGTCGACTCCGCTGTCCATGACGCCTTCCGCGTGCACAACGTGCGGGCTTTCTACGCCGACGTGGCCCTGTGGGAGAGCTACATCTCCGAGTGGTCGGAGACGTACGGCGAGGGCCTGGGCGTGAAGTCGCCAGCCTCGAAGGACGCGATCGGCTGGGACATGCGCTCCAGCCTGAAGGCTTCGACGATGGCGCACGAGCGCCTGATGCGCTCGATCTTCGACCGCAAGCTCCGTTATGACGGGGACCTCGCGCTGCGCCGGCACACGCTGAACGCCCGGCGCCGGACGAACAACTACGGCATCAGCTTCGGCAAGGAGTCGCGCGAGTCGCCCCGCAAGGTCGACGTGTACGCGGCCCTGATGCTCGCGCACGAGGCGCTGTACGACCTGCGTGCGCGCGGCAAGAAGGTCCGGCAGCGATCGGGCCGTGGTTACTTCATGTAGCAGTGTGATAGACAGACAGGAAGGTGGTGAGGCATGGCCGACACCAGCCCAGCATCGCTGGCGAAGGAACTCCTCGCCATCCTCGACCGTGACGAGCATCGGCTTCAACGGATCGACAACTACGTCCACGGGAAGCACGACGACCCGTACATGCCGCCCCAGGCTGACGACGAGTACAAGATGCTCGCGAAGCGGGCGGTGTCCAACTGGATGCCCCTGCTGATCGGTACGCCCGCGCAGGCGCTGTACGTTGACGGCTTCCGCCCCGGCGAGGGCGACTCCGAGCTGCCGACCGCGCCGGCCTCCACGTCGGTGGAGTGGTCGCACTGGCAGCGCTCGCGTCTCGACGCGCGCCAGGCCGCGATCTACCGGGGCGCCCTGTCGTACGGGCACAGTTTCGTGCTGACGGAGAAGACCAAGCGCGGTGTCGTCTCGAAGGGCCTGTCGGCGAAGAAGACGGCAGCCCTGTACGAGGACCCCGCGAACGATGAGACGCCGTATGCGGCCTTGACGATCACGGCCTGGGCGAAGCCCGACGTGCCGGGCAAGGCTCGGATGTGGGACGGCAAGCGCGAGTACGCGGTGTCGTTCAAGTCGCTCACGGACCCGGACGGCATACGTGTTGCGGCCGGCAAGGCGCACGGTGCGAGCGAGTGTCCGGTTACCCGGTTCGCCGCCTCTGTCGACCTCGAAGGTCGCACGGTCGGCGTCGTCGAGCCGATGATCCCGCTCCAGAACCGCATCAACCAGACGATCTTCGACTTGCTCGTGGCCCAGACCTACGCCTCGGTGAAGGTCCGCACGGTCACCGGCATGGCTCCGCCCATGCAGACCGAGCCCGTCGTCGAGAACGGCGAGATCGTCGGCTCGACGGTGAAGCTCGACGAGCAGGGCAACCCCGTTCCTGCGGCCGTCTTCCACAACGCGCGCCGCTTCCTCTTCGCCGAGGACCCCGACGTCAAGTTCGGCTCCCTCGACGAGACCCCGCTCGGCGGGTTCATCGACTCGATCGACATGTCCATCCGGCACTGGGCCGCGATCTCGCAGACCCCGCCGCACCACATGTTGGGGCAGATCGCCAACCTCTCCGCGGAGGCCCTCCTGGCTGCTGAGACCGCGCTCGCACGGAAGATCGCCGAGTTCCGCTCGGCCTTCGGCGAGTCCTGGGAGAGGGTCTTCCGCCTGGCCGCCGAGCTGGAGGGCAACGCCTCTTCCGCCGACGACTTCCACGGTGAAGTGCAGTGGCGGGACATGGAGTCGCGCTCCCTCGCGCAGGCCGCTGACGCTCTCGGCAAGCTCGCCGACCAGCTCGGCATCCCGAAGCGCGGTCTGTGGAAGCGCGTGCCCGGCGTCACTCAGTCCGAGTATGAGGACTGGCTGGACATGGCGGAGGACGAGGATTCCGTGGGCCAGCTCGCTACCGCGCTGACGCGGGCCACCCCGTCCGTGACGTCGGTGCCGGCGACCCCTGATCCCGAGGTGGTCGCCGCGTGACGACCCCAGCCCGACAGGCTGAGGCTGATAGCGCATCCGTCGCCTTCCAGACGGCGCTCACCCAGATCGGGGCGGGCACCGTCGAGGAGGCGTTGAAGCTGTGGCAGACGGTCCCCGCTACCGCGAGGGCCGCCACATCCACGGCGTGGCTGCGCCGGGCTATCACGCTGGTGATGACCCGGCGCCGTATGAGCCGGGACCTTGCCCGCGCCTACTACCGTCTGGTCCGCGCGCTGCGGACCGGCACGACGGTTGCTGACCCGTACCACCCAGAGCCCACGTACGTGACTCTGGACGTCCTGCGGCGAGAGTTCGCCGCGCTGGTCGGAGATGCCGAAGACGGCTCCCTGGAGGAGCGGTCCGACTCGGCGCCCCCCGCTCCCAACACCTCCTCGCCGGCCGCGAGCGGCGCGTCCGCGGAAGTCGGCGAGGAGGGCCAGGACGACTCGGCCCAGGAGGCCGACGACGACCTGACTGACGACCAGATCCTGGTCGAGGAGCTGCCCGGCCTTCGTGAGGACGAGGAGCGGATCGAGCGCGAGGCGGAGGACGAGGCGAGGACCATCCTCGACCTTCTCGGCCCGGCCAACCTGGAGCGCAAGACCTCAGCTCTCGACGAGAGCAAGGCCGCGAAGGACGTCGACCAGGCCCGCGAGGAAGCCCACCGGCAGGCGGGCGCCAGGCAGGCCGCGGCGGCTGCGCGGATCGTGAACAACGGTGGTCGCTCTGCGGTGTGGAACCACATGGGCAAGGACCGCCGAGTCGTCGGCTACATCAGACTTTCGCGCACCGGTACCCCTTGCGGGTGGTGCGCGATGCTCATCTCTCGTGGCGCTGTCTACCGGTCGCAGAAGAAGGCCGGCCCGTCCCTCGCTGACCTGGAGTCCGGCGACTACGCGGACGGCGACAAGTACCACGACAACTGCAACTGCTACGCCGAGCCGATCTTTTCGCGCGAGCAGTACGGAAGCTCGGACCTCTACGAGCTGAACCGCCGGTACGAGGAGCTGTGGCCGAAGGTCACACGCGGCCTGTCCGGCAAGGCGGCTGTATCCGCCTGGCGCCGGTTCATCCGGCAAGAACAGAAGGCCGCAGCCCAGGAGGCGCGGCAGACATCCCCAAGCGTCCAGGAGGCGTAAGCGTGCCCGAGCAGGAAACCCCCAGCACCGAGACCGAGCAGACCGTCGAGACGCCCCCGGAGGGCGAGGCCCCCAAGGGCGAGGAGACGGAGCAGACGCCGGCCGATGAGTCGGTCCCGGCTGACGTGCTGCGTAAGAAGCTGACCGAGGCGAACGCCGAGGCGGCGAACTACCGCACCAAGCTCCGTGAGGTCGAGGCCCGGTTCGCTGACGCCAAGACGACCGAGGAGTTCGAGGCTGCGGTCGCCGAGCTGAAGGCGCAGAACGAGGCGCTGGAGCGGCAGATCCTGCTCAACAGTGTGGCAGCCAAGTACGAGCTGCCCGAGGCCCTGGCCAAGCGCCTGACGGGCGCCACTCCCGAGGAGCTGGACGCCGACGCGAAGGAGCTTCAGAAGCTCATCGCCCCGGCTGCCCCCGACTCCCTCGGTGGAGGTCTGACGCCGCCTGACGGCAACGACGACTTCGACCCGGTCAAGGCCGCTCGGGCTGCGCGCAGGCGCAGTTACTGAGCAACTCCTTCTGGCCCAGGTGTGTAAGTGAGACACGCCGAGCCTCCCCCCCTTCCTCAACTGACAGGAGAACCACCCCCGTGGCTTACACCCCGCACGACGTCATCAAGCCGGAGAAGCTCGCCGCGACCGCGGCGGTCGCCCTCGAAGAGTCCCTCGTCGTCCCTGCCGTCTTCCAGCGTGAGGGCGTCGACCAGTTCAAGGGCGCCAAGGGCGACGCGATCAACGTCAAGGTCGAGGGCGTCCTGCCCTTCCGGACCTACGGCTGGAGGAACGACCGGTCGACCGAGATCCAGTTCGACACCTACAGCGAGAAGACCGTCCAGGTCACCTTCGGTGGGGACATCTACTCGGCCGTCCAGCTCACCGACGAGCAGGAGGCGTTCGACCTCAACGGCTGGGCGAAGCTCATGGCCAAGCAGACCGAAGCCGTGGGCAAGGGTCTGGAGTACCAGGCCGTCGACTACCTGCTCGACGCCCCGTACGAGATCACCCTGGCCGGCGCCAAGTCCGGCCGCGACCTGCGCGGCACCCTCATCCGGGCCCGCGAGGTCATGAACAAGCTCCGCGTTCCCGCCGAGCAGCGCACCCTCCTGGTCGGTTCCGGCTGGGAGACGGCTCTCCTGTCGGACGACAAGCTCAACCTCGCCTCCAACGTGGGTGACGCCGAGGCTGTCTCCGCGCTGAAGGAGGCCACCATCGGCCGCCGGTTCGGCTTCAACATCGTCGTCTCGAACGAGCTGCCGGCCGACTTCGCCGTCGCTCTGGTCGGCTCCGCGTTCATCTTCGCGACCGGTGCCCCGTCCGTCCCGCAGTCCGTCCCGTTCGGTGCTGCCGCGTCCTACAACGGGGTGGCGCTGCGCTGGATTCGCGACTACGACGCGACCCGCATGACGGACCGCTCGATCGTGAACACCTACAAGGGCTTCCGCATCGTCCAGGACACGCTCATCGGCCGCGACGCTGGCACCCGCCAGGCGTTCGTCTCCGAGCACGAGCACTTCGTCCGCGCGATCAAGCTCGACCTCGACGCGACCGAGGACGTCCTGCCCGACCCGGATGGCCCGGACGCGAAGGCTCAGGAGCTGGCCGCGATCACCGGCATCGCGGGTCCGGCTGACGGCGCTGGCGCGTAAGCGAGTCCACTGAGCCAGGGCAGGGTGTGATAAACAGACACGCCCTGCCCTGGCTCGCCCCGGCGAGTAAGGAGACACCGTGGCCTACGCCACCCTCGACGACCTGAAGGGGCGACTCGACTGGACGCTCGACGCTGACGAGGAGCGCATCGCGACGTCCGCCCTGGAGGACGCCTCGGATCTGGCCGCCCACTACGGGCGTGACTGGCCGGACGACACCGTCCCCCGCATGGTCCGCACGCTCGTCCTGAAGGCGTGCAAGCGGTACATGTCCAACCCGGACGGCTACACCCAGTCCCGCGCGGGCGACGAGACCCTGGGCTGGAACGACGCAGCAGGCGAGAACGCCGGCACCGTCTACTTCACCGACGAGGAGATCAAGCTCCTCGCCTCCCTGGCCGGCCGATCCACCGGCCTCTACTCCGCGGGCGTTGTCGCCTGGCAGACCGTCCTCCGCCCCGTCTCTGCCGGCCTCGTGCCGACCGAGCACGGCAAGGACTTCCCCCTGTTCGCTGACGAACAGGAGCCCTGGTGAGCAGCCTTCAGCGCAGACGCGGCGTATCCGCCAAGGTCTGGAAGACGGTCGAGCACATCGACAGCCGGGGCAACAAGGTGCTCGTGGCCGACCCGGCGGGCCCCATCGAGGTGCGCTGTGCGCTCATCCCTCAGCGGTCCTCGAAAGCGGAGGTCCCCGGCCAGCAGCAGATCAACATCACCCGCATGATCGTCGATGCCGACATGCCGGGCGTCACGCTCTGGTCGCGCGTCGAGGTGCTCGGCACCCAGTGGGACATCGTCACGCCGCCGGCCTACCACCACGGCACCCGCAAGACGAGGCACTGGTCCATCGACATCCGGGAGCGCCCGTGAGCGTCGACTGGGAAGACAACGTCAAGGGCCTGAAGATCGAGGAATTCCTGGCCCGCATGGACGGCGTCCAGAGCTACCTCGAAGTGCCCCAGTTCAAGATCCTGGTGCGCGCCGAGGAGAACCTGAACGCCGCCAAGAGCCGCCTCGCGAAGAACCAGGACATCGACCTGAGCCGGGCGCACATCAAGGCCGAGCGTGGCCGCATCGACCGCTACGTGGTCCTGGAGGACACCTCCTCCAGCAGACAGGGCGGCAACCCGAACTCGGCGCTCGCCATCGAGAAGGGCCGCAACGCCTACGACGTGACGCTCCTGAACCCCGAGGGCGAAGTCGTCAACGAGTACACGGTCGGCGCCATGGACGGCCTGCACATCCTGACCGACGCGGCCCGACTCCCTCGCAAGGACAAGGGCGGAGCGCGCGTGAAGCGCCGCGTGAAGATCCGCATGAAGAAGGGGGGTCGCGCCAGTGGCCGGGCTTCCCGCCGAGATTAAGGCGCTCGCCGAGCTGTCCCCCGTCGAAGACCTGCTCCTGGCCGTCCTTCGCGACGGCCTGCCGGGCATCAAGGTGCAGTCCCTCATCGAGAAAGACCAGCACTTCCCGTTCGTCCTCGTCCGCCGTGACCCGAGCTTCGGTGTCTGGTCGGGCGACACCCGCTTCACCGACGCCGCCCGCGTGGTGGTGCAGTGCTTCTGCGAGGACCCGGACGGCGACGCCGACGCGGCGATCCTCGCCGAGGCGGTCCGCGTGGTCATGCGCGACGCCTGGCTGAAGCAGAAGGTCTATCCCGGCCGGGGTCACCTGACCCGCGTGGACCTGGCCTCTGCCCCTCGCCGGGCCACCGACTGGGCCACGGCTACCGGACCCGTGCAGTACGCGGACCTGCCCACCGGAGTGTGGCGCTACGAGACGCAGTACGACGTCGAGATCCGCAAGCCGCGCACCAAGCCCTTCCCCCTCCCCACCACCCCATAGCTCGATGTGATAGTGAGACACACCGCGAGTAAGGAGACACGCTCGTGGCACTGAACGATGCCGCAACCCTCGTCATCGGTAGTGGCAACTACCTGACCGCCCCCACCGGGACCGAACTGCCGGCCGACCTCCTGACCCCCCTCTCCCCGTGGGAGGCCGTGGGTCACACGTCGCTGGAGGAGATCTTCTCGATCACCTCCGAGGGCGGCGAGGCCACCACCATCGGCTCGCTCCAGAACAAGAGCCTGCGCACCAAGTACAGCGCGCGAACTGAGTCGATGGGCTTCACACTCCAGCAGTTCGACGTCGAGGGCCTCAAGCTCTACTACGGCTCGAACGCCCCGGTCCTGCCGGACGGAAGCGTTGGTGTTCCGACCGACCCGATCCCGACCACCGCGGCCTTCCTCGCCGTCTTCGTGGACGGTGAGAACCACTTCGCCTTCTACGCCCCGAAGGCGGAGATCTACCGAGGCGACGACCTATCCTTCGGTGACACCGAGTCCCTCGCCGGCCTGCCCCTGTCGGTGAAGCCGATGCCGCACGGCGCCAACTCCTGGTCCTACGCGATCACTCCGCTCGGCGGCGTCGCTGCGACGGGCGCGACCGCCGGCACGCCTGGCTCCTTCACCCCGGCTGGCGCAGCCACCCCGTACGACCTGGCTGACCTGGTCGAGCTGACCGCGTCCCCGGCGACCGCCTGGACCACCGGCCAGTACGTCGTGCTCGGCGACGGATCGCACGCCTACTGGGACGGCGACTCCTTCGAGGCCGGCGAAGCGCTCTAACCAGCTCCCCCAGCGCGCGAGTGGTGCGGACCTCCTCACGCGCTGGGGGCCTCCCCTGCGGAGGCCCTTTCCCCGACGGTCCGCCCCCTTTCCTTTCACCCCTTACCCCCTGGAGGTCCGCACCCCATGGCCCAGTTCTCTCTCGACGACATCCGCGCCGCCGCCGACGCGAAGTACGGCTCGACCGACATCGCCCTCGACGACAAGACCACGGTCGTCCTCCGCAACCCCCTGCGTCTGTCCAAGGCTGAGCGCGACGAGCTGGCCGCGCTCCAGGACAACCTCGACGGCGACAGCGACAAGGACCAGGCCGACGTCCTGGCGGACGCGATCCGCCTGGTGGCCAAGGACAAGAAGGTCGCCGAGAAGCTGATCGACAACATCGACGGCGACCTCGCGCTCCTGGCCCAGGTCTTCGAGACCTACAGCTCGGGCACTCAGGCGGGGGAAGCCTAAGCCTCGCGCACCTGATCGATGAGTACGGCGAGGGCCTGTACCCCGACCTCCTCCACTACTACGGGATCAACCTCGTGGACGTGGTGGACGGTCGGGGCCCCTCGCCCGCACTCGTCCACCTCTTGGTGCGGAGGCTGCCCGACACCTCCCTGACCATGGCCCTCGCGTCGGGCGGCAGGGACCACTTCGGCTGGGGCGTCGACCGCCACATGACAGCCGACCTCTACGACGCGCTGAACCAGCAGACGCGAGCGACTGGCAACTGGGGCAAGAAGGGCGCTCCGAAGTTCCCGGAGTACCCGCGACCCAAGGCCAAGAAGAAGTCCCGCAAGGGCGAGAAGAAGCGCCGCCTCTCTGTGGCGGAGATCTACAAGCAGTTCACTGCCCGGAGGTAGGCCCATGTCAGATGCGCAGGTCGTCGGCCGCGTTGCGGTCAAGATTCTGCCGGATACCAGCACGTTCAAGCAGGACGCCGAGGCCGAGCTGAAGAAGGCCGAGCGCGGCCTTGAGGTCAAAGCCAAGGTCGTCCTCGACGGTGAGCACATCAAGGAGCAGGCCAAGCAGATCCAGGCCACTGCTCAGCAGGCCCTGAAGGACATCAACCTCAAGGTCAACCTCGACAACGAGGAGTCCCTGCGCGCGGGCATCGCCCGCATCCAGGCCGAGTTGAACAAGCTCGACGCCGTTGACATCAACATCGGCCTCAACGAAGGCGACCTGGGCGCCGGCCTCGACATGCTGCGCGAGCGGCTGGCCGAGATCCAGTCCATCAAGCTGCGCATCGACGAGTCGAGCCAGTCATCCATTCAGGCCGCCATCGCCAAGATCGACGCCGAGCTGGGCAAGCTCCGCGAGATCGAGATCGACGTCAAGGTCGACGAGGACGAGCTGCTCGCCATGCGCGACATCCTGTCCGGGAAGCTCGCGCTCGACCTGTCGATCAACTGGGACGACGACACCTCGATCCAGCAGGCCATCGCCCGCATCGACGCCGAGCTGAACAAGCTCGCAGAGGTCGAGCTGCAAGTCGGCCTCGACGAGGCGTCCCTGCGCCAGGCCCGCGCCGACCTCCAGGACACGCTCAACGAGCGTATCCAGATCCAGGTCGAGGCGGACAAGGCCGCGGCCCAGCGGGCGTACAACCTGATCCAGGACTCGCTCAACAACATCAAGATCAACCCGAAGCTCGACGATGCCGACGTCGCCAAGGTGAAGCGCCAGCTCGAAGCCGCGTTCATGCGGATGGAGGAGTTGAAGGCGAAGATCACCCCGGAGATGGATGCCATCGCGAAGGCGAAGGTCGAGCGGGAGATCGACGACCTCAAGGACAAGATCGACGGCCTGAAGGCCGAGATCGAGCCCGAGACGTCCAAGGGCGCAGTCGCCCTGGTCATGGCTGAGATGGCCAAGCTCGCGCGCAACCGCATCGTCAACATCATCCCGAAGGTGAGCCTGTCGGCCTACGCCACAGCCACCGCGATGATCAAGGCGCTGGCTGGTGCCCGCGTGCTGAGCAACATCTTCACCAAGCTCGGCAACGTCCTGAAGAACCTGGACAAGAACGTCCCGATCGTCGGCACGCTGGCCTCCGCCATCGCCGGCCTCGCCGCGTGGGCCATCGCGGGCGCGAGCAACCTGTTCGCCTTGTCCGCGTCGCTGGCGCAGATCGGCGCAACGTCCCTCGCTCTGCCGGGAATTCTCGGCGGCATGGCGATCGGCATCGGTGCCACGATCGCCGCCTTCAAGGACTTCAACAAGGTTCTACCCCAGGTCAAGGGCCAGCTCTCCCAGCTCCAGGACCTGATCAGCGAGAACTTCTGGGCCGAGGCCAAGACCCCGATCCGCGAGCTGATCGACACCCTGCTTCCTGAGCTGACGGCCGGCTTCGAGAAGACCAGCACGCAGCTCGGCCAGTTCTTCGGCGGGTTCGCCGACTCCCTGAAGTCCTCCCTTGCCCCCGCCCTGGGCGGCATGTTCGACGACCTCTCGAAGTCGATCGACATCGCCACCACCGGCACCGGAGCCTTCGCCAACATCATCAAGGTGCTCGGCGAAGTTGGCGCCGGGTACCTGCCGCAGCTCGCGCAGTGGTTCGTAGACGTCTCCACCAAGGCGTCGGAGTGGCTGAATCAGAAGGGCGAGTCCGGCCTTCGCGAGGAGATCGACCAGGGCATCAAGGCCCTGAAGGATCTCGGCGGGGTCCTGTACGAGATGGGCGGCATCTTCGCCGGCATCTCCCGCGCAGCAACCGAGGCCGGCGGATCGACGCTCGGCATGGTCCGCGAGACCCTGGCGGGCGTCCATGAGGCGATCGACTCCAGCGCCGTCCAGTCCAAGATGGTCGGCCTGTTCACCGCCGCGCACGACGCGATGTCCAACATGGCGAAGGCCGGCGGCGAAGAGATCAAGGCGTTCTTCGGGCAGTTCGTCGGGCTGCTGACTCAGCTCCTCCCGCAGGTCGGAACGATCCTCGGTACGGCCATGGGTGGCATCGCCGCGGCCCTGAACCAGGACGCTGTCTTCGCCGGGGTGTACGCCCTGTTCGACGGCCTGGAGAAGGGCGTTAACGGCGTCCTGCCTGTGCTCGCCCCCCTGGGTGCGGCACTCGGTGCGGTCATGACGATCATGGGCGCGCTCGCTGCCCAGCTCGGCCCGCTCGTTGCAGCCGCGCTGACCCCGCTCGCGGAGGCGTTCACCGCGCTGACCCCGGCGATCCTCCCGATCGTCGAACTGCTCGGCGGAACCCTGACGGGCATCTTCCAGCAGCTCTCGCCGATCATCGCGCAGCTCGTCCCCGTCGTGGGAGAGATGCTCGGCGCCGCGTTCGGCGTGCTGGCGGCCATCCTGCCGCCCATCTCCGAGCTGTTCATGACGATCATGACGGCGGTCGTCCCGCTGGTCGAGTCGCTGATCGCCGGCCTCGCCCCGATCCTCCCGGTTGTCGCCGAGGCGTTCGGTCAGATCATCACGGCCGTGACCCCCGTGGCCGACCTGCTCATGCAGCTGTTCAGCGCGGTCATCACCCCGCTGATCCCGCTGTTCGAGTACATCGTCAACGCGGTCATGCCGCCCCTGGTGGACGCGTTCAACCGCGTCTCCGAGGCGCTCCAGCCCTTCCTCCAGGCGCTGATCCAGGTCGTGAACTTCCTGATGCCGATCCTCGTACCGGCGCTGGAGTTCCTGATCGACCTGATCGTGGGCTCCCTGGCGATGGCGCTGGACGGCATCGTGAAGGTGTTCACCGGTGTCCTCGACATCATCATGGGCGCCTGGAACCTGTTCGCCGGCCTCTTCACCGGTGACTGGTCCCGTGCCTGGGATGGCATCAAGCAGATCTTCGGCGGGATCTGGGACATCATCGTCGGCATTTTCGAGTTCGTCATCAACTTCGGCATCTTCGGGTTCCTGAAGAAGGGCCTCGCCCTCATCAAGAGCCTGTGGACGACGGGTTGGAACGCGGTCAAGGACTTCTTCCCTGGCCTGTGGTCCAAGATCCAGAGCTACCTGTCTCTGGCGTGGACCGGCATCCGGGGCCTGATCGACGACGGCCTGCGGTTCGTCCAGAACCTGTGGCGCACCGGGTGGAACAACGTCAAGCAGTTCTTCACGGACGCCTGGGTGTCGATCAAGTCGAAGGCCGAGGACGGCGCGAAGTCCCTCTGGAAGGCGATCCAGGACGGCGTGAAGAACGCCATCAAGTTCGTCAAGGAACTGCCGACCAAGGCCAAGGACGCCCTGAAGGATCTCGGCGGAACGCTGAAGGACGCGGGCGTGAAGCTGATCAAGGGCTTCGTCAAGGGCATCACCTCGATGTTCGGCGGCGTCAAGGACGCGCTCGGCAACCTCACGGACAAGCTGACGAGCTGGAAGGGCCCCGAAAGCCTCGACCGCGTGCTGCTGGTGAACGCCGGCCAGCTCGTGATCAACGGCTTCATCAAGGGCCTGGAGTCTCGCTACGGCGCGGTGAAGAAGTCGCTCCAGGGCCTGACCCAGGACGTGGCCGATACCGCGTTCGACGCCCCCGAGATCAAGTCCATGGGTACGGCCCGCGGAGTCACCTCCGCAGTGACGGCCGCCCTCGCCGGCCGCGACGGCGCCGGCACCACGCGGGTCCTCAACTACTACGCAGCACCGGGCTTCTCTATCGACGCCGAAGAGGATCTGTTCGCCGCTGCCAACCGAGCACGGATGGGATGGTGATCCACTAGTGCCCAAGCTGCTCCTGAGCAGCGGCGCGGACACGCTCGACCTGAACGAGATCGCGGACAAGGGCCTGGGTTTCCAGGCCAAGACGGGGGCGACAGGCTTCGGCCTGCCCCCCGTCTCCGTCCAGTGGCTCGAAGGTGCGGGCGACGGCGCTGTGTACCGACGTAGGCGAGTCCTACCCAGGGACATCGACGTCCCGCTGGAGATCCTGGCGCGCAACCGCCGCGACCTCCAGACCCGCATCTCCCGACTGGCCCTCGCGCTGGCCGGGAGGTGCACCCTCATCCTCCAGAACGACGACGGCACCCGCTGGCAGACCGAGGTCTACCGCACAGGCGGAGGCGACTTCACGTACGGCATCGAGACGACCGGCGAGCGCGAGTTCGAGACGGTCGTCACCTTCCGCGCGCCGGACCCGTACTGGACCAGTTCGGTCATCGAGACCCGGCAGATCACCGGAGCTACCTCTGCCCCGTTCCTGTCGAGTCTGTCCAACCTGAACGTCGCCGCCTCGCAGGCGATCGGCGAGATCCAGCTCAACAACTCGGGCGACGCCGAGGCGTACCCGATCTGGAAGATCTACGGCCCCGGCAGTACGTTCACCGCCGTCTCGCCTTCGGGGGAGCGGCTGAAGTGGAACGGCACGCTCGCGGCCGGCGACGTCCTGACCATCGACACCAAGCGGGGCACGGTCACCGACCAGACCGGCGCCAACCGCTACAACCAGCTCGACGCCGCGCCCCGCTTCTGGACGGTCAAGCCCGGCCTCTCTACGGCCGAGGCATCCCTGCTCGACGTCGTGAGCGGTTCGCGCATCGTGTGCTCGTGGCAACCCCGGAAGTGGATGGTGGTGTGAGTGCAGCTCCGTGACATCACCGTCGAGGTGCGGGACAAGACGCTGACCCGCGTCGGCCTGGTCCGCCCCGAGGAGCTGAGCTTCGAGATGCAGGACACCTTCAACAACGTCGGGTCCTGGAAGCTCACCCTCGCCTCGGAGCACCCGCTGACCCCGCACCTGCGGACCCCCGGCTCGGGCCTGATCATCACGGGCCCGAGCGACACTCTGATGTCCGGACCGACCACCAAGTTCGAGCACGCTGCCACGCCGGAAGACCCCGGCGGCAGCGTGGTCTTCGAGGGGGTGTCCGACGACATCGTCTTGCGGGACATGCTCGCGTTCCCCGACCCGACCAACCCTGACGGCGCGACGCAGAGCCTCGCGCACGACGTAAGACAGGGTCCAGCGGAGTCCGTCATGCACTCGTTCGTGCGCGCCAACGTCGGCACCGGAGCCCCTACGCCACGGCGTAAGACAGGGCTCACCATGGGTGCCGACTATGGCCGCGGGCCGCAGGTCGTGAAGTCGGCGCGCTTCCCTGTGCTGGGGAACCTGCTTACCGAGATAGCGCTGTTGGCCAACCTCGGTTTCCGTGTCATACAGCGTGGTGACCGGCTCGTCTTCGAGACCTACGAGGTGTTGGACAGGACCGACTTCATCCGTCTCGACGTGCTCAACGGCACGCTCAGCGGGCAGCGCGCGACGATCTCGGCTCCCGGCATCACGCGCGCCATCGTCGCCGGGCAGGGCGAGCTGACCAAGCGCCAGCTCCTCCAGATCGACTCGCCGACGAGCCTCGAAGCCGAAGCCGACTGGGGCCGGCGGATCGAGCGATGGATCGACCAGCGCAACACCGACGACTGGGCGCAGCTCCAGCAGTCCGGAGACGAGGCCATCGCGGACGAGGGCTTCACGGCCGTCGATGTGCAGCTCGTTCCCATGGAGGACTCGACGATGGCGTTCGGCAAGGACTGGGGCCTGGGTGACCGGGTCGCGGTCGTGGTCGACGGCCAGGAGCTGAAGTCCAACGTGACCGGCCTCGCCTTGAAGGCCGGCTCCAGCGGCTTCCTGGTCGGCGCGGTCCTCGGGGATGCGACCGGGTTCAACCTCGACGTCGCACTGAACAAGCGCCTGGCCCGTGCCGAGAAGCGTGTCTCCCAACTGGAGCGCGCGGACGCCAGCTCGGGCGGCGAAGACATCATGGCGATCATGGGAGTGTGGTGACGCATGGCGGCAACGCCGATGAACTTCTATCGGGGCCACGTTCCCCCCGAGCGGACGGTCGTCTACACCGTCCCTGAAGGCCAGCAGGCCATCGTGACGAACATCGTCTCGACGAACGACCACGCATCGGCCGCGAGCCTCGCCGTCTGGTTCGACGGCTTCCCCATCCTCGCCAACGTGGGCATCGCCTCCAAGGGTGTGCTCACCGTCGAGATGAACCAGGTGCTCCAGGCCGGCGAAACGATCGAAGTGCAGGGCAACGCCTACGCGGCGGCGACCCACATCAGCGGAGTGGAGGTTGTGTAAGTGGGACTGAGCGTCTTTCCGGCGCCAGAGGATTCCGGCGTCGTCGGCCCTACTGGCGCCACTGGTCCGCAGGGCCCGAAGGGTGACACCGGAGCGACCGGCTCGACCGGCAAGGCCGGCAGCCAGGTACTGACCGGCACGGCCGCCCCGACCTCAACGGACGGAGTCGACGGTGACCTCTACATCCAGGACGACACCCGTACGTACCTGGGGGTCACGAGCACGACCCTGACGCACTGGAAGAAGACGGCCGGGGCGTGGGCCCAGGTCGGCACGGTCGGCGGCTCGAAGTGGTACACCAACAACACCTCGACGTCGAGCAGCGACACCAAGCCCGGCGACATGCTCCTGCGTACCGACACGGGCGACATCTGGCAGCGCGGCGCATCGGGCTGGGGTGCCTCGATCGGCAACCTGAAGGGCCCGAAGGGCGACGCGGGAACGCCGGGCTCGCGGATCTACACCTTCCCTGACGCGGCGTCCTCGAACGGCGTGGGCACGGTTGGAGACTTCGCGGTCCGTACGGACACCGGCAACATCTATACGTACAACGAGGGCACCGACTGGGACACGGTCGGCAACATCATGGGGCCGCAGGGTCCAGCCGGTCCGCAGGGCCAGAAGGGTGACCCCGGCGACGGCAACGTCAACACCGTGAACGGCAAAATCGGCCCGGACATCACCCTTGTCGCGGCCGACCTTGGCGCACTGCCGACGACGGGCACCGCCGAGGACGTAGTGGTGAGCCTGAAGGGCAACGGCACGAGCGGCCCGGTCACCTTCTACGGCAACAAGGTCGACGACCAGCGGTTCGCCGTCAAGTCGTCCGGAGGCTGGTACAGCAACGCCCTCGACAACACCGCGTACAACGTGGGCGTCGGCGACACCACGACGCACTTCGGTGGTGGGACGTTCGTCCTGGGCATGAAGAACGCCGCGACCGTCCCGACCACCAACCCGACGAACGGAGTCGTCGCCTACTCCGAGGGTGGCGTGATGAAGGTCCGGCAGACAGACGGCCGGATCGTGACGGTCGGGGACGGCGCCAGGAACGCCTGGACCCCGCAGGCTCTCGGCTTCCAAGCATGGTCCGTGGACCCTGCCGCAGTGGCCAACCCGACCACGCTGAAGGCCGCAGTGATCCAGCGCCTGTACTTCGCCGGCATCAACATCACCGAGCCGACGCCGATCAGTAAGGTCGTCGTCTTCGCCCGAGGGTGGGGCGGCTCCACGCTGATTCCGGCCGCCCGGTTCATGGGCGCCGTCTACAGCGAGGCGGGCGCGCGAGTGGCATGGACCGGCGGCACCCCGCTGTCCAACGTGCCCGCAGCGGGCCAGCAGGCAGGCACACCGACTGACGCGAAGAACAACCATATCGGCGCGGTCCCCCTGAACCTCACTGCCACGACGACGTTGCAGCCGGGTCGGTACTGGGCTGCGTTCCTGATGACCGCTGGCGCATCGACGGACTTCTACTACTTCCACGTCCAGAACGAAGCCCCGTCGAACCCGGCGAACTTCCACCTGCTCGGCACTGCGTTCATGCGAGCCGGCTACCTGGCCTCGCAGTCGACGCTCCCGGCCTCGATCACGCCGTCGAGCATGAAGCTCGACCACGACCCGATCATCCTGGCCCTCGCCTGATGCCCACCCCACACCACAAACCCCCGAGACATCGCTCTCGGGGGTTTTTCGTTTCCACTGGAAGGACCCCCGAGTGGCCATCACCTCCTACCCCTTCGACGAGCAGCCGGTCAGTGAAGGGGAGTTCTCGTACCTCTTCCGCGAACTTCAGTCCACGGGCGTCGCCGACACGGTTGGCGGCCCCGGCTTCTCCGTCTTCGGCGACAGCTCCGGGATGCAGGTCAAGGTCTCGTCCGGCTTCGCAGTCATCCGCGGCCACGCCGTGCAGTCCACGGACACCGAGATCGTCGCGATCGGCGCGGCCTCAACGAGCGTCCGCGTGGACCGTGTGGTCCTACGGCTGGACCCGACCGCGAACACCATCTCGCTCGCCGTCGTCGAGGGCACGCCCGGCGGTGGGGTGCCGGCGCTGACGCAGACCGACACGGGCGTCTACGAGTTCCCCCTGGCTCAGGTCAACGTCGGCATCGGGGCGGCGACGATCACGGCCTCCGCCGTCATAGACGACCGCCGGTTCACCGGCAACACCGTAGGCGGCTGGACCACCGCGACCAGGCCGCAGAGCCCGCGTGTCGGCCGGCTGGGCTTCAACGTCTCGACCAAGACATGGGAGTTCTGGAACGGAACGATCTGGGCCGACCTCGCGCCGACCGTCAGCTGGTCCTCGATCTCAGGCCGGCCGAACGAGTTCACTCCCGTCTCGCACTCGCACGACTGGACCGACCTCAACAACAAGCCGACCGCGTTCAACCCGAGCGCCCACACCCACGACTGGGCGCAGGTCACGGGTCGGCCGTCCACGTACCCGCCGAGTGGGCACAGCCACGACTTCGACAGCCTCACCGGCAAGCCCAGCACGTACCCCCCGTCGTCCCACTCGCACTCGTGGTCCTCGATCACCTCGAAGCCGAGCACGTTCACGCCCTCGTCCCACTCCCACTCGGGCTACCTGACGTCGGGGTCGACGATCGCCTGGGCCAACGGCTCGAAGAAGCCCCACGCAAACTCGGCCTCCGGGTCCGGCACTTGGTACGCAGTCTGGGTCGAGGGCGACGGAACGTTCTGCCGCAACACCTCCTCGATCAAGTTCAAGGAGAACGTCCGCGACTACGCGGTCAACCCTGACGACGTCCTCGCTCTGCGCCCGGTCATCTACGACCGCAAGACGCAGGTCGGCGACGACGGCACCGTCAAGGAAGGCCGCAAGGACGAGGTCGGCCTCATCGCCGAGGAGGTCGAGGCCGCGGGTCTCGACTGGCTGGTGAACTACATGGACGGCGAAGTCGACGGCCTCCGCTACGACCTGATCGGCGTCGCCCTGGTGCCGGTCGTCCAGCGCCAGGCCGCGCAGATCGCGGACCTGTCCGAGCGCCTGGCCGCACTGGAGGCGACGGCGTGACCCTCGCTGTCGAACCCACTGTGCAGGTCTCCCTCATCACGGCCGGCGGCACCGTGCTAGTGACCCTGCTCGGCATCGCCGCCGAGTTCCTGCGCCGCCAGACCCGAGCCCTGAACGAGGTGCGCGAGCACACCCAGGAAGCCCGCGACCAGGTGTCCAACACCCACTCGACGAACCTGCGCGACGACCTCGACTCGGTGATGTACCGGATCGACCGCGTCCTCGCTGGCCAGGAGCGCCACGACGAGGCCCTCCGTGCGCAGGCCGAGGACATCGCCGGCCTCCGCTCCGATATCGCCCACGAGCGCCGCGAGCGCCTGGCCGTGTCCGAGCGGCTCGACGACCACATGGCGGCCACGTCCGCCTGACCCACCCCACCCACGTACGGCCCCGTCTCGACATGAGGCGGGGCCTTCCTGCTCCCCTGGAGGTACACCCCTTGTCCGTCACGATCGTCAGCCGTTCCGAGTGGGGCGCCCAGCCCTGGGACGGCACCCCTGACACCGTCTCCCTGAGCGAGCGCACCGAGTTCTTCGCCCACTGGCACGGCGGCCCGCCCCCGTACAGCGAGGGCGTCCGCGTCCCGCGCGAGATCGAGAAGATCCACATCGGTCAGGGCTGGGCAGGCGTCGGCTACTCCTTCGTTGTCGACCAGGCCGGCACCATCTACGAGGGCCGCGGATGGTCGCTCCAGGGCGCCCACTGCCCCGGTCACAACCGCTCGGGCTTCGGCATCCAGGTGTCCATAGGCACCGGTCAGAAGCCCTCCGCGAAGGCGCTGGCGGCCGTGCGTGCGCTCTATGACGAGGCGTGCCGCCGGACCGGTCGCATCCTCGCGAAGAAGGGCCACAAGGACGGCTACGCCACCGCGTGCCCCGGCCCCGACCTGTACGCCTGGGTCCACGCGGGCATGGTGGCCGGCGACTACGAGCCCGCCCCCGACGCCCCGACCCCGGCCCCGGCCGTCGCCCGCTACCAGGTGACGATCAACGGGCTGAAGTACGGCTACGGCGCGACAGGCGCCCACGTCACCAAGGTCGGCCAGGCCCTGGTCGCCAAGGGCTTCGGCAAGCACTACGCGCAGGGCCCCGGCCCCCGCTGGACGGACGCAGACACCAAGAACTACGCCGACTTCCAGCGCAGTCTCGGCTTCTACGGGAATGACGCGGACGGAGTCCCCGGCGAGTCGAGCCTGATCAGGCTCATGGGCTCCCTGCCCTCCGTGGCCAAGCCTGTGCGCTACGAGCCGTTCCCGGGCGGGGCCTACTTCAAGGGCCGGCCCAAGTCGGCCATCGTCACCGCGATGGGTAAGCGCCTGGTCGCAGAGGGGTGCTCCGCCTACTCCTCAGGCCCGGGTGCCCAGTGGACCGAGGCCGACCGGCGCTCGTACCAGAAGTGGCAGCGCAAGCTCGGGTACACAGGGAGCGCGGCGGATGGCTGGCCGGGCAAGGCGTCCTGGGACATGCTCCGCGTTCCGGAGGTGTGAGCCGATGGCCAAGCGCGGTAAGCCTGTGGCTCTGATCCTTCCGCTCCTGCCGAAGAAGGTACAACCGTACGCGAAGGCGGCCGTCGCGACGATCGGCACGCTCGCTGGCCTGGCCTCCCTCTACCTCGCCGACGAGCCGAAGGTCGCGGTCGCCGTTCACGTCCTGACGGCGCTGGGTGTGTACGTCCAGCCCAACGGAGAGTCCGATTAGCACAGCGTCCCCATCGACCAGCTTGGTCGGTGGGGACGCTCTCGTCGTCTCAGCCTTCCTGCTCCCGGAGCCGGGCTTCGATCTCCTCCATCGTCGTGACTTTGGCTTTCGAGCGTCCGTCGGACTTCCTGGCCGACGGCTTCGTGGCCGTCTTGCGAGCCTTGGGGGCCGGTGCCGTTGGCTTGGGTTCGTCTGACTGTGCGCCCCGAGGAGCAGGAGCCTCGCCCGACCTGCCTCGGACGTGCTCGATCAGGTCGTAGATCGGGCGGGCGTGCTCCGCACACAAGTCCATCTCAACCGTCTCGTCGCCCGTGGTGATCTCGAATGTGGTCGCGGGGGTGCCTCGGTCGATGTCACAGGCGGTGACCTGGATCTTCATCCCACTCCTTGTTGCTCCTTATGCCCTACTCGCACACTACCCGATGGGCAAAGTTGACAAGGGTTCAGCCGACATGGGAAAGTCGGACCAACATGTCAAGCGCATAAGTGGTTGCAGCAGTCGTCGAGAACAGGCAGACCCGTGGCGAAGAAGAAGATCCAGGACGATCAGGAGGTCATCAAGTGGTTCGAGGAGGGCAGGAGTTACGCATGGATGACGGCTGAGTACATGCGGAAGTACAACATCGAGATGTCCCCCTCGGCCTGGGGGAACTTTCGGTACAGGAAGGGCCTCGATCGGCGCATCGCGCGTGACGACGATCTGATTCCGTGGGCCATGAAAGAGGAGCACCGCCAGCAGTATCCGGTGATCATGCTTCGTGCCGAAGCTCGAAGGCAGGCCGGCCTTGAGGTAGACGAGGACAAGGCGAAGCGCTTGGAGTCCTGGAAGGCGATGCTTAAGAGGGAGAACGTCGTGGTCCACTACGAGCCGAGGCTCGACGGGTTCTACTACGTTCCGCGTGAGGAAGGCGACGGCGAGTTCATCCGTGCGCCCAGGGAGAAGACGACCAAGCGTCGCAACGCTGACGAGCGCGACAGTTAACCCTTCGCACCACGCAGCAAGGCCCCCGGTCGAGCCTGGCCGAGGGGCCTATTTGTCATGCACTGAACGTGATGCGTTGGGAACGGAGGGTTGCTACTCACTTGAACGCTACATGTTTAGGGGTTAGATTCGAATCAACGTTCGAGCAAGGCGGGACTTGACGGCTGACCTGGGGAGATGCCAAGATTCGCGAACGCCTTGTCTCACTAACACATGGGGGGAATGCATAGTGCTTCGAGTCCTGGAGAGGGCCGACCTGGTTGCTGACGGTGGACGCATCCGCGTCTACATCGGTGCCGAGTCGGAGGACTTCCGGATGATCACAAATCCGCACGAGCACGACAGCGCGATCATGAAGGACCTGCTCAAGTTCCTTAAGGCGCTGGGGCTTGAGATGGTCAACCAGGCCGAGTACGACGAAGAGTTCGACACGGAGGACAACATCATTACGTACCTGTGTGAGCGCGAGCCCCTGGTGGCAGAGTGGCTCTGAACCTGATCGAGGTTTCACCGCGATCGGCACACCCCAACCACTCGGTTCCCCGAGATGGTTGGGGTCGCCCCCTTGTTGTCCCGAGGGCTGGCGGGAAGCCGAAAGGCTACGCGCGGACGACGACGTTCATCGACTGCATCGAGGACAAGGGTGCCCTGATCGACTGGGGCAAGCGTATGGTCCTGGTCGGTGCCGCCAAGCGGGCGGACCTGGTTGACTCGGCCCGCGGCCTGAACCCTGAGGACTCGGCAGACAAGAAGACGCTCAACTTCCTGTCGAAGCAGGCGACCGACGCTTCGGGCGCGAACGAGAAGAGGGAGCGGGGTACGCACCTGCACAACCTCTCCGAGTTGGTCGATGCGGGCCAGCCGCTCCCTGCGACGGCTTCGCCGCAGGATGTCGAGGACATGGGGGCATACCTCATGGAGACGTCCGTGCTCACGGTCAAGGCCGTCGAGCAGTTCGTCGTGGTTGACGAGTTGGGAGTCGCCGGCACCTTTGACCGCATGGCCGAGTACGACGGTCCGGGACCGGACGGCGAGCCGCTGTCGGGGGACTTCATCTGTGACCTGAAGACGGGCTCCGTCGAGTACGGCGGTCTGAAGATGGCGGCACAGCTCGCGTGCTACTCGCGTGGCGTGCTGTACGACCACACGCGCTTCCCGGTGGACGTCGACAACAAGGCCGAGCTTGCTTCTTTCAAGAAGCGTGTGATAGAAATACACGACGCAGCGGGGGCCTACAAGCCTCTGCCGCCGGTCAACCAGGACTGGGGCATCATCATCCACCTGCCGGCAGGCAAGGCGGAGTGCACCCTGTACTGGGTGGACCTGAACCTCGGTTGGGAGGCGGCGAAGTTGGCGCTGACGATCCGGGGGATGCGGTCGAAGTCGCGCAAGGCGATGATGCCGTTCGCAAGGCAGGCCACAGAGAAGCAAGTTCCTTCGACCGGCTGAGAGTGTGATAGAGTGACTAAGTCAACCGCGAGAGAGGAGCAACGGCGAGTGAGTGAATCGGGTCGGAGCATCACCGTCACCATCAAGTACGGCAAGGGGTATGACGACTCCTGGGCGGTCTTCAAGGGCCGACCGGGGGAAGTCCGCGAGGACGTCATCGACTTCTTCGGGATGGAACGTGATAGTCTGACAGGGCTGACGCTTTCAGACGTCGTCACCAACGCCACGAACATCGCCCACGGCAAGGGCCTGATCGCCACCCAGCTCGGTGCGACGGTCATCTCCGAGGAGCCGGCGCCGGTCAAGCCGGCGGGTGACCCGTGGGCCAGCGTCGGCGGCTTGCAGCAGGCGGCCACGCCCGCGGCCCCCGAGCAGGACAAGAACGCCTGGATTCTCGGTGAGATCGAGAAGCAGAAGAACCGCGTCGAGCTGAAGAAGCTCTGGGCCGCGAACCAGTCGTTCTTCGCTGACCCGGCCGTCATGGAGGCATACAAGGCCAAGGGGAAGGCGCTGCCCGCGTGAGCAAGGTGACCATCGTTTCCACCGTGACCTACGCCCTCGAAGTCGATCTCCCCCTCGGGTTCCTGATCGACGAGAAGGTCTTCGCCGCGCAGCACTCGAAGGATGCCGTGCAGGCCCTTCGGGACAGCGCGCCCACTGGACAGAAGGTGATCGACGCCCAGGCGTCCACCGTCGTCATCCCCGCCCGACCCTGGTGAAGCCCACCAAGGGCGAGGAAGTCGCTGTCATCGTCACCCTCGCGCTCGGCATCATCGCGAGCATCTGGCTCTGGACGTCCGCGCCGTGCGGGCTCTGGACCTTCAGCAAGGTCGGCGACATGCCGGCCCGTTGCCTCACCAAGTAACCGAACACCGTTCACCGAACACAAGGAGATACGCCCAGTGGCTCTCAACCTTCTCGACATCCCCGTGCAGGCCGGCGGCTGGTTCAAGCCCGCTGACGTTCAGAGCGCCGTCGCCATCCTCCTGGAGGTCCACTCCTTCGAGCGCCAGCGCCCGACCCCGAACGGGCCGAAGGACAGCGTCCTGGCGGACGTCACCGTCTTCAAGGACCAGGGCCAGCTTGCGGCCGGCACCCCGGAGGTGACGAAGGGGACGCGCATCGAGCAGACCATCCTCGCCCGCGACCTGGAGACCATCGTCGGCGGCGCCACCATCGTGACGCTCGACCAGATCCCTCCGAAGAAGCCGGGCCAGCGCCCCGCGTGGGTGTGGCGTCCGCTCAACGACGCCGACGCCCGCACCAAGGTCATCGCGTACGCCAACGCCCGCGAGGCCAAGGCGGAGGCGGCCGTGGACGACGCCCCCGACTTCGACTGATCCTAGTGTGATAAACGTCCGGAACGAGACCAGGAAGGAGGGAGATGGCGGGCGGAAGCCCCGCTGAAAGGAGGTCCCGAGTGCGTCCAAGCTGGGACCAGTGGGCACTGTCGATCGCCGAGGCGGTCGCAACCCGCGCAGACTGCACCCGCGCCCAGGTCGGGGCGGTGCTGCTCAGTCGCCGTCGTCGCGTGCTGAGCGTTGGTTACAACGGCCTTCCGGCCGAGCTCCCTGGCTGTGCGAGCGCAGGCAACTGCCCGCGAGGCCGGCTCTCCGCGGAGGAGTGCGAGCCGAACTCTGACTACTCGAACTGCCCGGCGGTCCACGCCGAGGCGAACGCCATCTACCACGCAGACCCGCACGAGTTGCCCGGCGCCACCTTGTACGTGACGCGCCGACCGTGCCCGGCCTGCGCCACCCTCATCGCTTCCGCTGGCGTCCAGCGGGTCGTCGTTCTCGGAGAGGAGTCCGGTACGTGCTCACCCCTGGTAGGTCTCTTTCGCTCCATGCGGAGTCGGGCCGTGAACTCCCTCGAATAGAGGCGTTCGCCGATCTGTACGCCGCTGGTGTGCGGCCCCGTCACGGCGAGGTCGTGATGATCGCCGGTCGGTCGGGCACGCAGAAAAGTGGGTTCGCCCTCTTCTGGGTGGCGCAGATGAACTTGCCCACCCTCTACTTCTCGGCCGATATGAGCGCCTTCACGGCGTCCTCGCGGCTGGCGTCGATGGCGACCAGGGACACGACCGAGATGGTCGAGGCCGGCATGGCGGAGGGCGGGAAGTACCGCCAGGCGTACCTCGACGCGCTGGCCGACTCGCAGATCACCTTCTCCTTCGGCTCACCCATCACCTGGCGGCAGATCGACGAGGAGATCGAGGCGTACATCGAGCTGTGGGACGCGTATCCGCAGGTCATCGTGTTCGACAACCTCATGGACTTCGAGAACGCGGAGTCGGACTACACCGAGCAGATGGCGGTGATGCAGGGCGCAACCGAGCTGGCCCGCGACACGGGCGCCACGGTCATCCTGCTGCACCACGCCAGTGACAAGGCGTGGGAGGCGAAGACGTCGCCCTGGAACCCGCCGAGCCGGGACCAGATCAAGGGCGGACTCTCCGAGAAGCCCGAGCTGTCCCTGTCGGTGGCGCTGGACCCGACCTCGCTGGCGTACCACGTCGCGTGCGTCAAGCAGCGCATGGGCCCGTGCGACCCGACCGCACAGCGCTACACCACGATGATCTGCGAGCCCGAGTTCACGCGCTTCCGCCGGGCGGAGCCCAGGCAGATCATCCAGGCCGCGAAGCAGCCAGCCGCGCAAGAGGAGTGGAGCCCCACGAAGGTGCTCCTCGGTTCCTAGGACAGGATGTGATAAAGTGACGGACACGTCAGCACGCAACAAGCGCAACAAGCGCAAGGGCTCCCAGTGGGAGAGCGACCTGCGGGACGGCCTGCGGGGCGAGGGGTTCGATGTCGAGTCCCTGCGCCTGGCCGGCAAGGAGGACGAGGGCGACATGGTCGTCCGGCTCGGCGGCGAGTTCCTCGTGATCGAGGCCAAGAACGCCAAGCTCGAACCGGCGACGTTCGTCCGGGAGGCCAGCGTTGAGCGCCTGAACTTCGCCAAGCACCGCGGCCTCGACGAGCAGGCGGTCTCCTCGATCGCCGTCGTGAAGGCCAGGGGCAAGAGCTGGCGTCAGGCGTACGTGCTCACCACGTTGGAGAACTACCTCGGGCTGGACCCGAAGTGATCGGCTTCATCGGCTCGGACATGACCCAGGACGAGCGCAACGAGCTGTGGGACCAGACGGAGGCGTTCTTCGCCTACATCGAGGACCCGGACTCCGACCTGACCACCACCCTCGCGATCGAGGAGACGTACGGGGTGGACCTTCAGGGGGTGGCGTGAGGTACCGCAGGGTCGGCGAGGTCGACCATGACGACGAGAACAAGCCCAGCCTCGAAGCCGTGATGGAGCACTTCGAGGTTGACTTCAACTCGGAGCGGAACACAGGGATGGGCAAGTGCCCACTCCACGACGACAACACCCCGTCGATGAGCTACAAGCTCGACGCCGGGCTCTGGAAGTGCCACTCCTGCGGTGAGGGCGGCGACAGCTACACGATGATCATGTTGAAGGAGGAGACCGATTTCCGAGGAGCACGAGCCCTTGCGGCCACTCTCGGCCTCCCAGCGGGAGATGCTGGAGGAAGCGACGCGGGCGTACGAAGGAGCGCTTACGGCGGAGGCCGCACAGTGGCTTCACGCAAGGGGGCTGGGAAGGGAGGAAGCAACTTCCGCCCGACTTGGCGTCGTCGCTGACCCCTTCCCCGGCCATGCGAAGTACCGGGGGATGCTGGCCATCCCCTACCTGGACCGCAACGGCAAGCCGCTGACGATCCGCTTCCGGTGCCTCCAGGAGCACAACCACCGGGACTACTTCCACGGGAAGTACAACACCATCAAGGACGACGTCCCGCGCATGTACGGGATCGACTCCATCCATGAGGCCGGCGACACGATCCACATCACCGAGGGCGAGCTGGACCGGGCGGTCCTGCGCAAGCTCGGGCTGTACGCGGTCGGCGCTCCCGGCGCGAACATGTGGCAGCCCCGACACCGCCGGATGCTGGCCGGCTTCTCTCGGGTCTGGGTCTGGGGAGATCCGGACGAGGCCGGCGCGGAGTTCTCCGCGAAGATCTGCCGCCAGCTCCGCACGGCGAAGGCCGTGCGGCTGCGGTCCGGCGACGTAACCGACGCGTACCTGGCAGGGGGCGCGGACGCGGTCCTGTCTCTTATCGACGACGAGGTGTGATAGTGGAACAGGCGACTACGACAGCAAAGCCGAAGCGCGCCCCCCGCAAGGTCGACCCCCTGGCCAAGCTCCTCAACGAGGTGAAGGCCGAGATGGGCAGGGTCGGCACCACCACCACGACGCCTGCCTTCCGGCGCCAGTCCCACGACGGCAGAGCAGCCGCCTGGGGCCGCGAGTACGCCAAGACGGGCAGCCTCGACGCTCTGCTCCTGTCCCTTGCCTTCGAGGTCGGCGCGAGCACGGCGCTGGAGGTGCGCTACTCCCTCGTTCAGCTTGCCGCCGCAGCCCTGGCGGAGGTCGAGCGCATCGACAAGGCCGGCCGATGAACGAGGAAGAGTTCGGGCCCGAGCTGCCCGACGCCGAAGGCATCGAGCTGCCGGTCATCGACCACTACGCAGCCGTCAAGCGTGCCGCCACCATCGTCGGCGACCTGCGTAAGGCGCTGCGCGAGGAGGGCTTCACCCGCGAGGAGACCTTCGACCTGGTCCAGGCGTACTGGGTCTCCGAGATGGGGGTGATCTAGTGCCCCTCCCCGGCATCCCCGGTCCCTCGCTCGATCGGATCTGGGCCTCCCTCGGAGAGCGCGAGCGGGACCTGTTCTTCGACCACCTCTTCGGGGGCACGTCGGCCGACTGGCTGGCCACCACCCTGCGCAAGCACGGACATGACGTGTCCGCCACGACGATCCGAACCTATCGGCGCTCCCTCGCGCCAGAGGGAGTACGAGAGTGACCACACTGAAGGACGAGCTTCTCGCGAAGCCGATCGGCCCGAGCGTCCCCGCCAGGACGACGGACCCGGACCGCGACTTCACCAAGCAGATCGAGGTGACCGGCGACCAGGCGGCCGTGACCGTGCGGGGGCCGGCTGACGGGGTCGACGAGGACGCCGCGACCGCCTACCTGCGCACCCAGGGCCTGGACCCCGCGGAGTGGCGGGCCACCGGCTTTCGCTCCTCGGAGTGGACGATGGCGAACGGGGACACGGGCGTGTCGACCCGCTTCACCTTCGCCCGCCAGGGCCTGGTCGAGCAGACGTACCCGATCGACGACCTCCTGGAGGTGATCGAGCGGGCCGCGCTGACCCCGACCATCGCGGACACCGAGGGCGACCATACGTTCATCGTGTCGCTGGGTGACATGCAGTTCGGCAAGATCGACGGTGACGGCGTCGAGGGGACGCTGGCCCGGACGGTCGAGTGCCTGAACGCGGCGGCCGACCGGCTGAGCTGGTACCGCGAGCGGTTCGCGATCGAGCACGTCCACATCGCCTGGCTCGGCGACCACATCGAAGGGTTCGTCTCCCAGGGTGGGGCGAACACCTGGCGCACACAGCTCACGCTGAACGAGCAGATCCGCCTCACCCGGCGCGTGATGCTCCACGCGATGCTCACCTTCGCGCCGATGGTCAACCGGGTCACGATGGCCGCCGTCCCCGGCAACCACGGCGAGGCCGTCAGGATCAGCGGCAAGGGCGTGACGCGGTACGACGACTCGCACGACACCGAGTCCCTGATCGCGGTGAAGGACGCGGCCGACCTGAACCCCGGCCTCTTCGGTCACGTCGAGTTCTTCGTCCCGGACACGGACGAGCTGACCGTCGTCGTCGACTGCTCGGGCACCGTCGTGGCCCACGCCCACGGGCACCAGTGGAGGCCCGGCAAGCACTTCGAGTGGTGGAAGGGCCAGGCGTTCAACCGCGAGTCCGCGATGCACCAGGCGGACCTCCTGCTCGCCGGCCACCTGCACCACGAGCACGTCGACACGGACGGGCCGCGCACGTTCCTCCAGCCGCCAGCCATGGAGAGCGAGTCCACCTGGTGGCGGCACGCCAAGGGGACGACCGGAGCACCCGGACTGATCGTCGCAGTGACCAAGGACGGGCGCGTGCCCGTGAAGGAGGTAGTGAACAGTTGAAGGTCATCGAGATCACCAACGCCTACGACAGCGCCGAAGAGGCGTACGCGGACTGGACCCTGTTCGCCGAAGAGGGCGTGAAGGGCATCGTCCAGGCAGTCGCCCGGTCCTTCGGCCGCGACTACGGCCTGACCCTGGAGGCGGAGGACGCCTACCAAGAGGCGCAGATCATCCTCGCCACTCAGTCCCGCAAGGCGCGGGCAGCGCTCGCGCAGGGGCCCGGCGTGCTGCACCGCTGGCTGCACCAGAGGCTCCGGGACAGGTTCCTGACCGAGGCCGGCCACCGTGCCGGACATGCCTCGTACGACGTACTCACGGGCGCGGCCTGATGGGGTACCAGCGCGCGGACGTCGAGCACGTCCTGCCGTACCTGTTCGACGCGGAAGCGGCGTACGGGATCAAGTCCGAGGTGTACGTCGAGGACGGGATGCCCAAGGGCTACTCGGACCCTAGCCACGGCAACAGCATCTTCGCCGCGCTGTCCGACGTGCGGCGGGCTTGGCGGGACACGCCCCTCACGCTCGTCGAGCGGCAGGCGGTCCTGATGCGGCACGTCCTGGACGTCGAGCTGAAGGTGATCGCCGCCTTCCAGAGCGTGGAGCCGTCAACCGCGATGCGACGGCACGAGCGAGGCGTCGGGAAGCTGACGGCTTGGCTGAACGGCGAGACCTACGTGGACGGCTACGACTCACTGCCTGAGCTGGCCGCCGCGTAAGAGCGAGGACTGGGGCGGGTCTCGATGGCCCGCCCCCTCGCTGACCCAAGTGTGTTAGAGAGACAAGGGAGTTCTACTCAGTGACTGACTTCGACGTTCCGTTCGGCCCGACCGGCAAGACCGTCTACGAGCGCACGTACAGCCGGACCCTGGCCGATGGCTCGAAGGAGCAGTGGCCGGACACCGTCCGCCGCGTCGCCAAGGGCAACCTCGCCCTCGTCCACGGAGCCGACGAGACGGCCTGGAGCGTGGACGTGAAGGCCGAATACAACGAGCTGGTCTCCCACATGGACCGGTTCGCCATCATCCCCGCAGGGCGCCACCTGTGGGCGACGGGAGTGAAGGGCAGGCAGTACCTCTTCAACTGCCACGTCGCACCGTGGGGCGACAAGCTGTCCCGGCACTTCGAGTTCCAGTTCATGCGCCTGATGGAGGGCGGCGGCGTCGGCGCGAACTACAGCTCGCGCTTCCTCGCCCCCTACGGTGCACCGCGCCGAGAGCTGAAGGTCCACATCGTGTGCGACCCGATGCACCAGGACTACGAGGAGATGAAGGCTGCGGGCGTCCTGTCCGAGGAGTACAACTCCGACTGGGCCGGCGCCTTCGAGGTCGAGGACTCCCGCGAGGGCTGGTCCGACGCCATGGTCGACCTCCTCGACACCTTCATGGACGACCGCGAGGTCAAGCACGCCGACCGCGTGTACGACGTGAGCCGAGTCCGCTGCAAGGGCAGCCGGCTGAAGACCTTCGGCGGCACCGCGTCCGGCCCCGGCCCGTTCGCCCGCATGATGCTGGAGATCGCGGCCGTCATGAACCGGGCCGTCGACCCGTACTTCTTCGGCTTCGGCTCGCACCTCTCCCCGGTCGACGCGATGGAGATAGCCCACGCCATCGCCGAGTGCGTCGTCTCGGGCGGCGTCCGCCGCTCGGCCCGCATGGCGATCTGCCACTGGGACGACGACGCGATCGACGACTTCCTGGAGTGCAAGGCGGACGGCTCCAAGCACTGGACGACGAACGTCTCGGTCGAGATCGACGACGAGTTCCTCGCCGCGCTGAACAACCCGCAGCACGTCCAGCACGCCAACGCCTCGTTCGTGCACGAGCAGGTCGTGAAAGGGATGCTCCTCAACGGGGAGCCCGGCTACTGGAACAGCTCCGCCTCGAACGCCGGCGAGACGGGCACGGTCATCGCGACCAACCCGTGCGGCGAGATCGCGCTGGAGCCCGCCGAGAACTGCAACCTCGGGCATGTGAACCTGGACTACTTCGCCCCCATGGCGAGCGGCGCCAGGATCGACCTCCGCGGCCTGCACCGGGCCCACGAGCTGATGACCCGCTTCCTGATCCGCGCCACCTATGGCGACGTGAACGACGACCAGCAGTCCGGCCTCCTGGCCCGCAACCGCCGGATCGGCGTCGGGCACCTCGGAGTGCAGGGCTTCCTCGCCAAGCAGGGCATCCGCTACTCGAAGGCCCCCTACAACGAGGCGTTCCGGGCCCGACTCATGGACCTGTACGACACGGCCCGCGAGACGGCCCGCAAGTACACCTTCGAGCTGCGCATCCCCGAGCCCGTGAAGGTCACCACGGTCGCGCCGACCGGCTCGATCGCCAAGCTCCCCGGCGTGACCGAAGGCATCCACCCGATCTACGCCAGGCACTTCATCCGACGCGTGCGGTTCTCGATGCCGGACCCGGCGCAGGCCAAGACGGTGAACGACGCCATGCTCGCCGGCCACCTGGTCGAGAAATGTGTCTACGACCAGTCCGGCAACACCATGGTGGTCGCCTATCCGACGAAGGAGAAGCTCGTCGCGGAGGTTGAGGCTCTCGGCCTGGACCCGGCGGTCGTCGAGGCCGCCGACGAGATCGACCTCCATCAGATGCTCGCCTTCCAGGCGATGTACCAGGAGTGCTTCGCCGACAACGCGGTCTCGTTCACGGTGAACTTCCCCGAGGGCAAGTACGAGGTCGCCGAAGCGATGGAGATCATCCGGGCGTGGCTGCCCGAGCTGAAGGGCACCACCCTGATGCCGGACAACACCCGTCCCCAGTCCCCGTACGAGCGGATCACCGAGGAGGAGTTCGCCCAGTACGAAGTGACCTCGATCGAGGACTCCACGGACGAGGACTGTGCGACTGGAGTGTGCCCGGTCCGGTAAGACACTGAGGCCCCCGACCCAGCGAAGGGTCGGGGCCTACGCGTCTCGACTGGCTACGGCCGGTTGGTCAGCCGGTGCTGCCAACGCAGCGCCGGCTCGTCGCCGATCCAGTGCGACGACGTGCGAGTGGCGATCTGCTGACCGCCGATCCAGTACGTGTGACACCGGTCGGTGATGTGGAGCCGAACAGCGGTGATGTCCGGACCGCCGGCTCCCTGCCAGGCCATGATGGCTTCCTCGACGTCATCCCAGATGGTGACGGGTCCACCCTGACGGACTCGCCAGCCGTCGCCATCGGGGGTGAACTCGGCGAACGACTCGCGTTCAGGGTCGAAGAGATAGAGGAGCTGCGTACCCTCGTTCGTGGTCGCGCGGACGAGCTGAGCGCCGGGGGCCGCGACTTGGGCGAGGAAGGCAGGCATCCACTCGTCCAGCATGAGCGGCGACACCTTCGTCTGCCGCTCGCTGTCGGCATAGGCCGTGCGCGCAGAGAGATCGCCAGCAACCGGAGCCGCCGCCTGCGATCGAGCCTGCATGAACGAGGCCCGCCCGATGATCCGGCCTTCGGCCGTCCCGTCTTCGTTGACAATCACCTTGGCGAGGCCGGCACCGTTTGCCCACGAGCCGACCGTAGCCAGGATGATCCCACCGGGCTTGGTCTGTCGAACCCAGGCGTAGGGGATACGGCGGACTGCACAGGTGGCGATGACCCGGTCGTAGGGCGCACGACGCGGGTGGCCAAGGAGGCCGTCGCCGGTCACGGTCCACGTAGAGAAGCCTGCGGCTTCCAGCGCGGCATCCGCGCGCGAAGCGACTTCGGGATCGACCTCCACGGTCGTCACGTTGTCCTCGCCGAGGCGGTGACACATCAGGGCAGCGGAGTAGCCGGTGCCGGTGCCGATCTCCAGGACCTGGTGCCCGTCCTGCACGTCCAGGCTTTCGATCATGCTGACCACGAGCGCCGGGGTCGTCGAGGAGGAGGTGGGCAGGCCCGCAACGGGCTCGCTCACCTGGTCCGCAGTGAGGTGCCCGTCGAGCTGCGTGGTCAGCGTGTCGGGGGCGTACGCGATGCGTACCCACTCGTCGGGGTCAGACCCGACAGCCGTCACGGGCCGCCACCGACCACCCTCGTACAGGAATACCCCGGGGTTGAGGAACAGCTCGCGCGGCACCGACTCTACGGCTGCTTGCCAGGCCGGCGTCGTGAGGGCGCCTTCCTGCACCAGTCGGCCAGCAAGGACTCGCCTCTCGGTAGCGCCGTCGCTCATGTGGTCACTCCTGCTAGTAGGGCCGCGAAGGCGGCGGACATCTGTAATCCGGTGTGCGGCTCCAGCCAGCCCCACTGACCGTTCGGGTTCAGCTCCAGCCACCACAGGCCGCCCGCCTGGTCCACGGCGAAGTCGAAGCTGCCGGAGACCAGCCCGTAGTGATCCAGATAGGCGAGGAGCGCCTTCTCTACTGCTGCGGGCAGGTCTACCACGCTGTACGACAGGGCCGAGTAGTCCTTGCGCCAGTCCAGCAGGCCGGACGTGATCCGCACGGCGAACACTTGCTGCCCTACGACCAAGACCCGTAGATCGGCCACCTTGTCCACGACGGCCTGAAACAGGTGGGGCGTCACCCGCAGGCTCTCGTCGATCTCCGAGGCGGTGACGGGGTCGGCCCACCCGGTCACGGCAACGCCGTCTCGCTGGTAGGGCGTCCAGCGCAGCGTTTTGTAGATCACCCGATCGTGCGCTGAGATGAACTCTCGTGCCTCGTCGGGGTCGTTGGTCACCAGCGTCGGCGGTACCGTGAGGCCGAGACGTTGAGCCGGGGCGAGCTGTGCAGGCTTGTAGTCGGCCGCCGCCACTCGGAGGGGATGGTTCACCCAAAGGGGGCCCTCCATGGCGTAGAGGGCACCACCAAGCCCGTACCGGACCTGCGCCGAGGCGAACTGAGAGTCATCCTGGTCCAGGCCGGAAAACGTCGGCCAGATGGGGCGACGCCAGTACACCGCGCGGACGCGGGCGAGGTCGGCGGTTCTCGACGGGGTACGCACGTGCCCGGCCACAGGGGCCGGGCACGTACCGAACCGAGCCGAGACCATCAGGTCTGCCCCGATGTCAGCCGGGTTGAATCTGACGACCGGCACATCGAGCCGGTTGAGTTCCGCGATCACCATGTCGGCAGTGACGTCATCCGCTTCGGTGGCCACGAGAACCGGCCTCTCCTCGGTCACGGGCATCAGTCCGTGTCGCTGCCCTGGTCGCTGCCCTGGTCGTTGCCCGACTGACCGTCCGAACTGGTGGAGGTCTTCGTCTCGGTGCCGGTGCCCGTGCCGTGCTTGCCCATCTCGATGACGCGGCCGGCGTGGTCGCGGAAAACGCCGAGCTGCGTGTCGGGATCGATGGAGATCGATGCGTGGGGGCGGGGGATGGTGGTGGGGTACGGCGCAAGTCGGCCGACGCCCCACGGGCGAACGGCGGTCAGGTTTGCGGAGGCAGTCATAAGTGCTCCTCTGGGTCTGAAGGGCGGTCTCTGCCGAGGCCGCCCCTATGGGCCGCTACGGACATGTGCCGACCGCCTCAGCCGATGGCCGCATCTGGGCTGGCGGCTGGGCGGTAGTTGGGGACCCGCCCTGAGCGCAAACAGCGGTGGGGAAACCGTCTGCACGGGGTATTCAGCTCAGGGCGGGCCAGCTCAAGGGGCGCTCACCAGGGCGACGCCGAGGACCAGGCCGCACGAAGCGCTGATCACGACGATGAGCAGGACGCCGGCGTACCGGCCGATGGCGCGGATCACGACTTCATGGCCGTTCGATACGGCCGCGTGATGACCTCGCGGTAGGAGGTGTGGGACGGATTCCGTCCGGAGTGCTCCAGCGCCCAAGTCTGGGGAGCCTCCCAGCTCCCGCTGTCGTCGGACTTCTCCTCGCACTCCCTGCACTGCATGGCGTGGGTCACCGGCTCCGAGCCGGACTCCCGGTCGGGCGTGATGGTCCAGCTCTTGAAGGCGAGCACCGAGCGAGTCACCGGCCCCACCTTGATTGGTTGTTGGTGGCGGCCAGGCGGGCACTCAACTCCTCGCGGGCGGGGGCGGGCCGGACGGTGCTTGGCTCGGCGTCCCACTCCTTGCCTCCGTTGAGGGGGCGGAGTTGAACCTTGCCGCCGACCTCCCCCATCACGAAGCCGATCTTGCCGGTGCCCAAGTCCTTGGCCACCTCGCCGATACCCGGTCTGGTTTCCTGGTCGCTCGCCATGACCACGAAGTTACGAGCAGTGACGTGCACGAACCACGCACGGGCCGTGGTTATTTGCTGACTGGCCATCAAAAGCCGCTATGGAGCGTAGTAGTTAACCCGTGATGCCCAGGTGAAGGGCCATCCCGCGCATCTCCTCAGTGAGAGTCCGCTTACGGGACTTCAGGAGGTCCTCCATGATGTATCGAGCCATCGGCTGATGCTTCAGCCACTCGGGAGACGACTCCTTGAGAGCACCGAGTTCATCCATGGCATCTTGGTGCGAACCCAGTTTCGTATGGGCGCGGGCCACATCCAACCGGTGCCGGTCCCAACTGTTCGTGCTTGGTTGGCCCAGCTTCCTGAGCGCCTTGGCACTTACCGGGCCAGCGTCCGCCCTGTCGAGCACCCCCCGGAAGTCACCGATCAGGGAAAGGTCTTCGATCGCCTTCGCTTCGGCCGTGACCGGGCCGAAGGTGGTCCAGTGCTGCCGGAAGTCAACGTGCTCGCGACTCAGTGCACTGGCAGCTGTGGCGGTCATCTTGCGGGCCTGCTTGGCGGTGTCAGGACGGTTGTTCCTGATCGCGGCGGCTGCCACTCGCAGGAGCAGCTCACCCCAAAGGGCGAGTTCCCCAGGTGTCGCCGTGGACATTCGCGGCTCGATCTCATCGGCCGTCACGGCAGCGAGGTGCTCAGCCTCGTCGAAGCGATCCTGCCGCAGGAGCAGCCAGGCCATCCCGACAACGCCGGTCGCGGCGATGCTCCTGTTGCCGACCTCGCGTGCGTCCCTGATTCCCAGCGAGATCGCGTGATAGGCCATGTCGTCGCGTCGAATCTGTGTGAGGTACTTGCCGGCGAGCAGGAGGGCGCTACCTCGAATAGCGATGGCCTCGTTGCGAGCTTCGCCTTCTTCGGCGACAGTCACAGCGGCCTCGGCGTCACGGAGGATGCCGGGGAGCTTCTTGGCGACGCTGTCGTAGTGGTCCGCATGGTAAAGGGCGTGGCTGTCGTCGATCTCCCGGCGCACGGACTCCAACGACGGGGCTTTGTTCGCCTGCACCAGGACGTCTCGGAGCCCGATCGGTGGCATTAGCGCTCGACGCAGTTCGGAGAGCTTCGGACCATCACCCTCGTTGACACGGACGGGGGCCGGTGCCTCGGTGGCGAAGAGTTCGCTTGTGGTCGTCCCTAGGGCGCGAGCGAGGGCATGGATGCTTTCAACGGAGAGGTTCCCGCCCTGCTCAGCCTTGCGTACCAGCCCTAAAGACAGGCGGGCCGCCTCGGCAAGCTGCTCTTGGCTCATGCCAGCCCGGCGGCGGTGCTTACGGACGTTCTCACTGAGCGACGACATCGAATCACCTCTCGCCCAGAGTATTCCCTTCCGGTAAATACCGAAGTCCCCTGGGGGACTTACCGGACCTTCGGATGGTCGTGACGGAGCCCTGCCGCACGCCCGGCGGGGCTCCTCCACCAAGTCAGAAGGTCTCGCCGTCGGAGCGTTCGACGCGAAACCTTGCGGGATTCCCAGGGGTGGGAGGGGCTCCCGCTCCGTGCGGTGCCTGGAAGGCTCCCTCCCTGCCGTCCGGGAGTCGGAGCCGCACATGCCCTGTGTTGGCGATCGCCCGCCATACGGCCGTGTCCTCGATGGCGACGGTGCCGCTCTCGGATGTATGAAGCCCGATTCGTTCCTGGCGGAGGTCGACGACGACAGGCGCTTCGCCCGTTTCGGTGACGGCCGTGGCCTGGCTGTGGGTGCGAGTCATGCGGACCAGACTAGAGCGCCACTGGAGCCCTTGACCTCAACGCCCAGCCCGCACTGTATGACCCGTACGTGTCAGACGGTGCAAGCTGGGCGTGCTTTCAAGGATCTTCGGGAATCCCCTACTCCTCGTCGCTCGCGCCCGTCGCCCGCTGCTTCATGCCGTCAGCGATGCGACGTACGCTATCTGCATCCGTGAGACCTGTCGGCCTCCCGTCAGGCTCTATCCATCGGCTTGGGTGGAGGACTACGGATCACTCGGCGTGGGCCGAACCTCGGTCGTCCTCGGGTTATAGGGACGGATGCGCTCGGCGTTGCGGGCTGGCTCAGGGAACAAGATTCCTATGCGGCCCCTCATGAGCAGCAGGAACAGGTGGGTATCGAAGCACAAGGTGTCGGCTCGCTCGGGGCTTGCGAGGTCTTTCGAAGCAAGAAAGATCGGTCCGCCTGTGTCGGCGCTCAGGGAGAACGATGCCGACACAGGGTCTCCATGTATCAGGCCGTTGTATGTCTTGACAACCTGCTTGAAGACATCGAGCATCCCGTCGACCACTTGGCCGCCTGGAGTCGAAGCGAGGGAACGCAGCCGATCCTGAAGCGTCGGTCGGCCTCCGTATGCCCAGCCCGACTCCCACAGCGGCACGTCTTCTGGGTGTTGCACGAGGTGGCAGATGGTTGCAGCCCGCTCCATCAGGGGACGCAACAGCACGTAGCCGGAAAGAAGGTAGCCCTGGCGGACCATCTCGCGGATGCTGAGGGCGATCGAGAAGGCTGATGGGGCGATCTCGGCGACAGATCGTTGAAGGTCCGTGAGGCTTGCTGTGCGAGTCCAAGAGCCAACCTGACGCGACAACTCCGCCGAGGAAGAGATCAGCAGGTCAAGTTCATGGACCCAAGGCAGCCCGAGGTAGGGCTCGTTGTCCGGGGTGAAGATCGCTACTTGCCCGTCTCGGTCCATGGGTTGAGCATACGGGCGTTGGCTCCGGTCCGACCGGAGAAAGGAAGCCTGGGGTGGCGATCCCACCCCAGGCTTCGCCCGCGCTCACGGGCAGTGATCTTGGTCAGTCCTCGTCGGACTGGCGTCCCTTCATACCGTCAGCGATGCGACGTACGCTATCTGCATCCGTAAGGGTGGTGACGTCGCCCAGCTCCCGGTTCTCTGCGACATCGCGCAACAGCCGGCGCATGATCTTGCCGGACCGCGTCTTCGGCAGCTCCTGGACCGGCAGGATCCGCTTGGGCTTGGCAATGGGGCCAAGAGTGGCTCCGACGTGGTTGCGCAGCTCGGCCACCAAGCCCTCGTCCTCGTGGGCGCTGCCCCGGAGAATGACGAAGGCGACGATCGCCTGCCCCGTGGTCGCGTCCGCGGCGCCTACCACGGCTGCCTCGGCTACCGCCGGGTGCGAGACCAGGGCGGACTCCACCTCGGTGGTGGAGATGTTGTGACCGGACACCAGCATCACGTCGTCGACCCGGCCCAGCAGCCAGATGTCGCCGTCGTCATCCTTCTTCGCCCCGTCGCCGGCGAAGTACTTGCCCTCGAATCGAGACCAGTAGGTGTCGATGAACCGCTGGTCGTCACCCCAGATGGTGCGGAGCATCGACGGCCACGGCTCGGTGAGGACCAGGTAGCCGCCTCCGCCGTTGGGAACCTCGTTGGCTTCGTCGTCCACCACGGTCGCGCTGATACCGGGCAGCGCACGCTGGGCAGAACCCGGCTTGGTCTCGGTCACACCTGGCAGGGGCGAAATCATCATGGCGCCGGTCTCGGTCTGCCACCAGGTGTCGACGATCGGGCAGCGGCCCCCGCCGATGTGCTCGCGGTACCAGACCCAGGCCTCGGGGTTGATCGGTTCGCCGACCGAGCCGAGAACCCGCAGGCTCGACAGGTCGAACTTGGCGGGGATGTCGTCCCCCCACTTCATGAACGTACGGATCGCCGTTGGCGCCGTGTACAGGATCGTGACGCGGTACTTCTGCACGATCTCCCAGAAGCGGCCCTGGTGGGGAGTGTCCGGAGTCCCCTCGTACATCACCTGGGTGGCGCCGTTGGCCAGCGGACCGTAGGTGATGTACGAGTGTCCCGTCACCCAGCCGATGTCCGCCGTGCACCAGTAGACGTCGCTCTCGGGCTTCAGGTCGAAGACGGCGTGGTGGGTGTAGGCGGCCTGGGTGAGGTAGCCACCCGAGGTGTGCAGGATGCCCTTGGGCTTACCCGTGGTGCCCGAGGTGTAGAGGATGAAGAGCGGGTGTTCCGCCTCGAAGGCCTCCGGGGTGTGCTCGGCGGACTGCCGGCCCACCACCTCGTGCCACCAGACGTCACGTCCCTCGGTGAACGTGGTCTCCTGGCCGGTACGGCGGACCACGAGAACGTGTTCCACCTGCGGGCACTTGGTCGCGGCCTCGTCGATCGCGGGCTTGAGGGCGGACGGCTTGCCACGGCGGTAGCCGCCGTCCGCCGTGATGACGAGCTTGGCGTCGGCGTCCTGGATGCGTGAGGCGACGGCGTCCGCGGAGAACCCACCGAAGACCACCGAGTGCGCGGCGCCGACGCGGGCGCACGCCAGCATGGAGATGACGGCCTCGGGGATCATCGGGAGGTAGATGGCGACGCGGTCACAGGCCCGGACGCCGAGCTCGATCAGGGCGTTGGCGGCCCTGGAGACCTCGTCCTTCAGGTCCGCGTAGGTCAGCACGCGGCTGTCACCCGGCTCGCCCTCGAAGTAGATGGCGACCCGGTCCCCGTTGCCCGCCTCGACGTGCCGGTCAACGCAGTTGTACGCCACGTTGAGCTTGCCGTCCGCGAACCACTTGGCGAAGGGCGGGTTGCTCCAGTCGAGTGTCTCGGTTGGTTCGCTCTGCCAGCTGAGGCGGCGGGCCTGCTCGGCCCAGAAGCCCAGCCTGTCCTCCTCAGCCCGTTCGTACGCCTCCGCCGTGACATTGGCGGTGGCGGCCAGCGAGGCGGGCGGTGCAAACCGCCGCTCCTCCTTGAGCAGGTTGGCCAGGCTTTCGTTACTCACGACATCTCCCTTTCCAAGGGTGTCCGTTGTGTCCGCAAGGGCATAGCTCATCAGGCGCGACGGGCACGTGACAAGAGCTTGCCGAAAGTTGGTTTAGACCTCTAGGTCGCCGTGCCGTCGGTTGAGGAGGAATCGACGTGTCACAACGAGGCAGCAGCCGCTGCGACCTCTTCGCGCAGCCGATCGCTCGGCGGTGACCACGGGAAGAGGCCAGACGGTCTCACGGATCACGGACGGTCGTGGTTCAGGCGGGTGCCCTGTCTCGGCTCGGGGAGGTCCCGGCCGACAGCGGCCCGTCCGCCCGCGCCTTGGAGTCGAGGAAGGAAATGGGCGCACCTTCCGCCTCGAACTCCCACGCCTGCTCGGGGCCCTGGCTCGGCGTGACACTGTCGAACACATGGTGGTCGTACCAGTCCTGCCCAGCCCCCTCGGTGAGTAGGTAGGCCTGTGCCTCGCCAACGTGGAAGTACATCCCGTGCAGCTCCAAAGTGCCCTCCGCCAGTCGTCGGGCCACCGACCCGTGAGCGCGCAGGTGATCCAGTTGCTGCACCACGTTGGTCAGACACAGCTGCTCGACCGCGTCTGCCGGAAGCCGGCCCGAGATCCTCGCCCACGAGTGGTGGCGGCTGCCCATCCGCTGCAGGCTCGGCATTCCGTGGCGCAGCCACCTCTGCAACGGGCTCGGTTGAGCGTCGGGGCGGGTGTTGAGGAGCGCTTGCATCGCGCCGCAACCCGAATGCCCACAGACCGTGATGCTGTCCACCTGGAGCACGTCCACGGCGTACTCGATCGCTGCTGCGACAGAGTCGTCCCGGGACTCCTTCCCTGGTGGAGGCACGAGGTTGCCGACGTTGCGCACCGTGAACAGATCTCCCGGACCACTTGAGGTGATCATGCTTGTGACCAGCCGGGAATCCGCACAGGTGATGAACAACTGGGAGGGTTGCTGCCCTTCACGGGCCAACCTGGCCAGCTCACTGCGGACCAGTGGCGCGGTGTCGCGCTGGAAGGCGCCGATCCCACTGACCAGTTGACCCACGCCGCGGCTGGGCCGAACCGGGGCGGTGGCGGGCTCCTGCTGGCGGTGGTCACAGTGGTTGCGCCAGGGGGTCCAGGGGCGACAGCAGTGATGGCCCTGACCACGCCCCGAGGTGGCGATCGGTGTGCCTGAGCGGTCCGAGATCTTCACCTGCCCGCCGTGGGCCACATGCGAGTCGTGCCAGTCCTGGAGTGCTTCGAAAGCAGCGTGGTCCATAAAGGAACCGTCCAGCTCCACCACCACTTGAGCGCGTGGTGGGACCTGACTCAGCACGCGACTGAGGCGGGGTACCGCCAGGAAGGTCAGCTGACCGCGGGCCCGGACCCGGTGCACCGCACCGTCGAGCTCTAGGGTGATCTTGGTGCGGGCCAGTCTGGTCATGGCCATCGTCACTGCGACAGCGACACCGACCGCCACTCCCTCCAGCACCCCCCCGAGCACCACGACCACGGTCGTGGCGACGTAGGCCGGTACCTCGCGGTGCCGCCCGATGCTGCGCATGTGCGTGATGTTGACCATCTGCACCCCGACGAACATGACGAGGGCGGCCAACACGGCCAACGGGATCAGTTCGAGCACCGGAACCAGCAGGAGCGCTGCGAGGAGCACCCACAGTCCGTGAAGCAGCGTCGAGTTCCGACTGGTGGCCCCTGCGCGGACGTTGGCCACGCTTCGCACTGCCACTCCGGCGATTGGAAGGCCGCCGAGCGCGCCGGAGACGATGTTGGCCACGCCCTGGCCCTGCAGCTCCCGGTCGAGGTCGGTGCGCGGCGGCCGGGTCCCGTCTGCCGCGCTCCCGTCGGCGTTGCTGCGGGCGGCCACCAGCTTCTCGGTGGCTACGGCGGACAGCAGCGAGGACACGCTCCCGACCAGGGTGATGGTCAAGACGGCGGCGAGGATGCCGAGGACGGGTCCTTCGGGTAGCTGCGGAAGCGCATGGCTGCGCCAGGAGGGGAGGTCCACGCGGGGCAGGTGCAATCCGGACAGTGTGGCGAGAGCGGTCGCCCCGGCAACAGCGGCCAGTGCGGCGGGCATGATGCGCAGGATCCGCCCGCTCCGCCCGGGCAGACGGGGCCAGACGATCAAGATGGCCAAGGTCAGGGCGCTGATGCCGAGATCCGCCGGGTGGAGGTCGGCCAACTGTGAGGGGAGCCCTCGCACATTGGCGATCGTCGAGCTCTGCGGGGTGCCACCGAGCACGATGTGCAGTTGGGCCAGTGCGATCGTCACACCGATGCCGGCGAGCATGCCGTGCACGATGGCGGGGCTGACGACAAGTGCCGACCGCGCGGTCCGCAACAGGGCCAGGCCTACCTGGGCGACTCCGGCCAAGACGGTGATGGCGCAGGTGGTGCGCCATCCGTAACGCTGAATCAACTCTGCTGTGACGACCGTCAGTCCAGCTGCCGGGCCGCTGACCTGGAGCGGCGCTCCTCCCAGGCGCCCCGCCACCAGGCCGCCGACAGCTGCGGCGACGAGCCCGGCCTGGAGTGGAGCGCCGGTGGCGAGCGCGATGCCGAGGGACAGCGGCAGCGCGATAAGGAAGACCGTGATCGAGGCGGACAGGTCGCGACGAGATACGTGCATGCTTTCGGTTCTCCTCCGGGGCATCGGGTGCGGCGGGGGATTCTCTGGATCAGAGTCTCAACTCTAAGTAAATGGATCGTAATGCAGAGTAAAGTCTCCTGGGTGGATTGTTGGGCAATTGGAGTAATTAATCCATCTCATGGGTGATTAAGACTTTTTTTCGGCTTGTCGAATAATGCGACAAGCTGCCCTCGTGTGAGCTTGCACCGGAGAACCCGCAGACGCACAGGAAGAGGGTGGGCGGATGATGGCCGCCTCGAAGACCGTCCCCAGGGCCGCCTCGAAGACGATCGCGGGTGGCGTGGCCGTTGCGGCGCTGGCGCTGGGGCTGGCGGGCTGCACCGGAGCGCAACCGGCCAAACGCCCCGCACACGCACCTCCGGGCGAGGGCACGGCGGCCCCCGAGGCCGCACCCGGCAGCGTCAGCCGACTGATCGGCGACGGTTCCACCTCGTACACGGGCCGGCAGCCGAACGTGGCCGTGCCGCAGAAGTTGAAGCCAGGTCAGAAGCCTCCGCAGTTCGTGGTCTTCTCCTGGGACGGCGCCGGCGAGGACAGCCAGCAGCTCTTCTCCCACTTCCGCAAGGTGGGTAAGAAGTACAACGCCAAGATGACCTACTTCCTCAGCGGGCTGTACATGCTCCCCGAGGAGAAGGCGGACCTCTATGACCCGCCCCGGCATTCCGCCGGCCGCTCCGACATCGGTTTCGGCGACCTCAAGGGCATCCGTGCCACGGCCGAACAGCTGCGCGGCGCATGGTTGGAGGGCAATGAGATCGGCACCCACTTCAACGGACACTTCTGTGGACCCGAAGGCGGTGTCGGCACCTGGACCGTCGACGAGTGGAAGAGCGAGATCAACCAGGCCAAGTCCTTCGTGAAGAACTGGAAGGGCAACTCCGGCCTCAAGGACGTCAAGGCCCTGCCCTTCGACTACGACAAGGAACTCATCGGCGCCCGCACGCCCTGCCTCGAAGGCCAGCTGAACTTCATGCTGGCGGCCAAGGACATGGGCTTCCGCTATGACTCCAGCGGCATCAGCAAGCAGATCTGGCCAAAGCGGAGCCACGGCCTCTGGGACATCCCGCTCCAACTGGTGCCCATGCCGGGGCGCAGCTTCGAGACCCTCTCGATGGACTACAACTACATGGTCAACCAGTCGGGAACCACTTCACAGGGCGACCCGAACATGCACGACTACTGGGGTGACCAGATGCGCGACGGGCTGCTCAAGGCCTTTGACCGCGTCTACCAGGGAAACCGCGCCCCGTTGATCATCGGTAACCACTTCGAGTCCTGGAACGGCGGTACGTACATGCGCGCCGTCGAGGAGACCATCGCGGGTGTCTGCACCCAGCAGGACGTCCGCTGCGTGACGTTCCGGGAACTCGCCGACTGGCTCGACGTGCAGGACCCCGAGGTGCTCACCAAGCTGCGCGACCTCGACGTCGGCGAGTCGCCGGAAGAGGGCTGGAAGGCGTACTTGGCGCCGCCCCAGCCCGCGCCTGCCCCGCCGAGGGCCGGGGCAGCAGGATCGGCGCTGGCGCCGGCCGGCCCGCCGCGCCCCGCGAACGCCCCCAAGGCGGTCGAGTAGGCCCTTACGCGGGTTGCGGGGTAGCCAGTCGTTCATGAAGGACGAAGTCGGGGTCGACCTGGGCTGCCAGGTCGACCCCGGCCTTCGCATTGCCCCAACTCTCTGCGTTCTTGCGGTGGAAGTGCACCATCTGCTCGGTGTACCGGGCCCAGTCCCGCAGGGCATAGGCGTCATCGGCCGCGTCCTGGAGGCGCTGCAGCGACACGCGGTTGTGTGCCTCAAGCAGTTCGAACCGCGCCGGCCGCCCCTTCTCCATGGACCGCACCCAGTCCGAGTGCCCGACGGTGACCAGCAGGTCCTCCCTGACCTGGTCGCGGAGGAACTCGACGTCCTCTCGCCCCTGCACCTTGTTCCCCACCACCTTCAGGGCCACCCCGAAGTCCTTCGCGTAGTCCCGGTACTGGCGGTAGACGGATACGCCCTTGAGGGTGGGCTCTGCGACCAGGAAGGTCATGTCGAACCGGGTGAACATGCCGGAGGCGAAGGAGTCGGATCCGGCCGTCATGTCGACCACCACGTATTCGTCCTGGCCGTCCACCAGGTGGTTCAGGCAGAGTTCCACGGCTCCGACCTTGGAGTGGTAGCAGGCCACGCCCAGGTCCGACTCCGCGAAGGGCCCGGTGGCCATCAGACGGACCTCGGTGCCGTCGAGCGTGATCGGGCGAGCGCAGGCCTCGTAGACCGGATTGTCCTCGCGGACCCTCAGCAAGCGGGAGCCGGTCCCCGGCGGTGTGGTCTTGATCATCGAATCGGCGGAGGTGATCCGGGGATTGGAGCCGCGGAGGTAGTCCTTGATCAGGGGCAGCTGTGCGCCCATCGCGGGTAGTTGTGCGCTCTCGTTCTCGTTCAGCCCGAGTGCGGCACCGAGGTGCTGGTTGATGTCGGCGTCCACTGCGACGACGGCGGCCTTGTTGGCGGCGAGGTGGCGAATGAAGAGCGAGGACAGCGTGGTCTTGCCGCTGCCGCCCTTCCCCACGAAAGCGATCTTCATGTTCACCAAGAGTAGCGGCTCAGTAGCTTTGAGTGGCGTGATTGAGTGAAGATGGCCACTCCGACAGGGCGTCGGGACCAGGGGTGCGTAGGCTCCCTACTTATGAGTACGTCAGTCGATCCCCTCGCCCCGCTGGCCGCCCTGCCCGGCGTCGCCGAGTCCGTGGACTCCGTGCGCAAGGCGGTGGACCGCGTCTATGGGCACCGGATCATGCGTCGCCGGAGCAACGAGATCACCTCCGAGGCCGCCCTGCGGGGCGCTCGCGGCAGCGCGGCCCTCTCGGGCGCGGACTGGGAGCTGGAGGAAGTGCGGAGGCGGACCGATTTCGGAGCCGAGGCGCAGGCGCTGACCGTGGGAGCCGCCCTGCGGTTGACTGCGGAGGCCGGCCAACTGCTCAGTATCTGGAGGCAGTCGCCGCTGCGGGTGCTGGCCCGCCTGCATCTGGTGGCGGCCGGTGGCGCTGTACCCGGTGAAGCCGTCGGGCGCCCCCGGAAGGCCGCCGAGCCGGTGGACGAGCCGTTGGTGGATCTGCCCCTTCCGGCAGCCGAAGAGATGGCGGGCAGGCTCGACGGACTGGCCGGACTGATCATCTCCGGAAGCTCGGCGCCCGCGTTGGTGTCCGCCGCCGTGGTGCACGGCGAACTGCTCACGCTGCGCCCCTTCGGCTCGTGCAACGGGCTGGTGGCGCGGGCCGCGGCGCGGGTCGTGCTCGTCGGTAGCGGGCTCGATCCGAAGTCAGTGTGCCCGGCTGAGGTCGGTCACGCCGAACTGGGTCGGGCTGCCTACCAGGAGGCTCTGGCCGGGTATGCGTCCGGGACACCTCAAGGCGTGGCCGCGTGGATCGCCCACTGCGGGCGGGCTGTGGAGCTAGGGGCGCGGGAGTCCACTGCGGTCTGTGAGGCGCTTCAGCGGGGCGCCGCCTGAGCTCGCGGTCGGGGGCGCACAGGGTTGCGGCGACACCGTTTGAGCTTATGGTGTCGCCGCTGGCACTTGCGCCCAGTTACCAAGCGTCCTCGAAGTGTGCCCATCAGGCCGGGAACTTCTGCCCGTTGCCTGGTGCGGCTGGCCCGTAATCGACGGGTCGACGTCGCGTGGGTGCTCGGCGTTCGTGCTTCGGTCCGTGGGGCCATTTTGCGGTTCTAAAGATGATCCTCTCGGATGTCCTTGGTCTCGCGGGCCGTTGCCTCATTTGTACCTCCATCCCGAAGCGAGCGGAACCCCTGGCTGCACTTCTTTACTTTTAGTGGCGAAGGGTGGCGAAACGGACGGGCTTGTCGCGGAGGGTCTCGCACCTGGGCCCACCGGTGGCCCAGGGCTCAGGCCAGGGCCCCGCGGCGTCGGCTCGCGTACCAGACCAGTCCCGCGGTCGCGGCGGCTGCTCCCACCGCTGCCGCGGCCACCAGGGCCGGTCGAGCCGGAATGGAGAACTCCGGGAGTCGCTGCTTGAGGCGCACGGGGCGGCTGAACCCCAGGACCGGCCAGCCCCTGGCCAATGCTTCCCGGCGCAGGGATCGGTCCGGGTTGACCGCGTGCGGATGGCCCACCGCTTCCAGCATCGGAATATCGGTGACGGAGTCGCTGTAGGCGTAGCAGCGAGAGAGGTCATAGCCCTCTGACTCGGCCAACTGGCGAACGGCCTCCGCCTTGGTCGGCCCGTAGGCGTAGTACTCCACCTCGCCGGTGAAGCAGCCGTCCTCGCCCATCACCATCCGGGTGGCAACCACCCGGTCGGCTCCGAGCAGCTCTCCGATGGGCTCCACCACCTCCGCACCGGAGGTGGACACGATCACCACGTCGCGCCCGGCGGTGTGGTGGTCCTCGATCAACGAGGCGGCTTCGTCGTAGATGATCGGATCGATGAGATCGTGCAACGTCTCCGCGACGATCTCCTTGACCTGCTGCACGTTCCAGCCTTTGCAGAGCGCGGAGAGGTACTCCCGCATCCGCTCCATCTGGTCGTGGTCCGCGCCGCCCGCGAGAAAGACGAACTGGGCGTACGCGGTGCGTAGTACAGCGCGGCGGTTGATCAGTCCGCCTTGGTAGAAGGACTTGCTGAAGGTCAGCGTGCTCGACTTCGCAATGACCGTCTTGTCCAGGTCGAAGAAGGCGGCTGTGCGGGGCAAGGAGTGGTTTTCCACGCCATGAGCATATGCGCCCACCATTCGGCGTAAGGTGTGGCGCGTGGGTTTGCTTGAGAAGGCTCTCGGGTACACCATGGAAGTCACGGATCGTTCGCGACCGTGCTAACCCGGTCCGGCTCCTCCCCCCCCGAGTCGGCCGTGGGGACGACCCCCGCTCTCCCCCCCGGCGGGGGTCGTCGCATGTCCGGACGCATTTTCGCCTCCTCACTCGGCTGCTTCCGGCCACCGGCATCTGCTATTCCGCTTCACCGGCCTTCGCCCGCGGCCCTCTCATGGACTCAGACTCGTCACGTTGCGTGATAGTTCCGGTGCTCTCCGGAAGTCACTGGGACGGGTGAGCGAGTTATTCACAGGCCCGCTCGAATCCACAGTTTTTAGGCAAGGTCCACTTTATTTCCCGGAAGCCTGCACGGTGATTCCCATCGCGAAGTCCGCGGCTGCAGGGAATCAGCGTGAGAGGGGCCGAGATCGTGGCTGGATCGATGGCACGGAAGTTGCGGGGAGCACCACGAGCGACGGGGGCCCGCCCCAGCGCGCCGGTGATCGTCACCGAGGACCCGGTGCTGCTGGATGATCTCCTGCGCCTGTGTGCCGCCGCCGGAGCGGAACCCGAGGTCAGACACTCCGTCCCGGAGCCTGGTGGTGTCCAGGCGGAGGGGGGAGAGCTCGCGTCCGACTGGCGAGACGCCCCGCTGGTCCTCGTCGGGGACGATGCCGCGCGGCGGGTGCGCACGGGCACGGCACGCCGTGATGGTGTCCTGTTAGTGGGGCGCGACGCCGAGGACGGCGGAATCTGGCGGCGTGGCGTGCAACTCGGGGCAGAGCAGGTGGTCTGTCTACCCGAGGCCGAAGCCTGGTTGGTCGATCGGATCGCCGATGCGGTGGAGGGCACGAACAGCCCCGCGACCACGATCGGACTGGTCGGCGGACGCGGTGGAGCCGGCGCCTCCACGCTGGCTTGTGCACTGGCCATCGCAGCCGCCCGCCGTGGCGAACGCACCGTACTGATCGACGCCGATCCCCTGGGCGGGGGGCTCGACGTACTCCTCGGTGGTGAAGCAGTGGAGGGCCTGCGTTGGCCCGACTTCGCGGAGTCGCGCGGTCGGGTCGCAGGAGGGGCCCTGGAGGAGGCCCTACCTGAACTGCGAGCGCTGCGGGTGCTCAGCTGGGATCGCGGCGACCGGCTCCAGGTTCCGGCGGAGGCGGTGCGTTCCGTGTTGGCCGCGGCGCGGCGGGGAGGCGGAGTCGTGGTCGTGGACCTACCCCGCCGGGTGGACGAGGAGGTGGCCGACGCATATCTCCAACTCGATCTTGCCCTGTTGGTGGTACCCGGGGAAGTGCGTGCCGTAGCCGCGGCCAGCCGAGTGGCCGCGGCAGCCGGGCTGCTGGTACGGGACCTGCGCTTGGTGACACGAGCGCCCTACGCGGCAGGGCTGGGCCCCCCGTGCATGGCCGAGTTGCTCGGCCTGCGTCTGGTCGGGGAGGTGCCAACCGAGCCCGGGTCGGCGGTGGCCGCGGCGGGCGGTCAGCCGCCCGGGTCCGTCGAGCGGGGTCCCCTGGCGCGCTTTTGCGGTCGGTTCTGGGATCAGGTGCTCTGCGAGGACACCCTGCCCGCACTCACTTCAAGCGAACGGATCGGCGGCCGGACATGAGCACGCCCCTGCTGGAAGCAGTCCGGCGCCGACTGGCCGAGAGCGGAGCCGAACCGACCCCCGCACGGGTCGCTGAGGCCTTGCGTGCTCAGCGGCGTCTGCTGGGGCATACGGAGGTCCTGGGAGCGGCCCAGGAACTGCGATCGGAACTGGTGGGGGCCGGCCCCTTGCAGCCGCTCCTCATGGATCCCGCAGTGACGGACGTCCTGGTCGCCGCGCCCGACCGAGTGTGGGTCGACCGCGGCCAGGGCCTGGAGTTGACCACCGTGGTGTTCGAAGGCCCGACGGCCGTACGCCGACTGGCGACCCGGCTGGCTGCCGCGGCGGGAAGACGCCTTGACGATGCCCGGCCCTGGGTGGACGCCCGACTGCCCGACGGTACCCGGCTGCACGCGGTATTGCCCCCAGTGGCGGTCGGCTCGGCCTGCCTTTCGCTGCGGGTGGTGCGGCCGAGGGCATTCAGCCTCGACGAACTGGCTGCGGCCGGCACATTGCCACCCGGCGGGCAGCAGGTTCTGCTGGCGCTGCTCCGATCCAGGCTCTCGTTCTTGATCAGTGGCGGGACGGGGACGGGCAAGACCACGCTGCTGAGCTCCCTGTTGGGCCTGGTGGGCCCCGGGGAACGGATCGTGCTCGCTGAGGACTCCGGGGAGTTACGCCCGGACCATCCGCACGTGGTCCGCCTGGAGACCCGGCCGGCGAATCAGGAGGGTGCGGGCGCGGTGACCCTCGCCGACCTGGTCCGTCAGGCGCTGCGGATGCGACCGGACCGGCTGGTCGTGGGGGAAGTCCGAGGGGCCGAGGTGGCCGATCTGCTCGCGGCGTTGAACACGGGCCACGAGGGTGAGTGCCTGCCCAAACCATACATAGAGCTGGGCAGCGAACACAGAGCAACCCCGCTCGTGCGCCACGGTGGGGGAAGCGCACGAGCGAGGCCCGGCGGAGCCCTACAGGGCCGCACTCAGCCTCTCGCAGACCTCGGCGCTGGTAGGCCGGTCAGCGGGCGAACGATCGAGCATGTGGGGGATGAGACCCCCCAGCACTCCGGGCATGTCCACGGGGCGGTGAGGGCCCGCCACGATGGCTTGCCGCTGAACCTCCCGGGGAGCGTCGTCCGGGTAGGCCACGTGCCGCCAGCCCGTCGCGCTGATGAAGAGTGCCGCCCCCAGCGCGTAAACGTCCGCTTCCTGCGTCGGCGTAGCCAGGCCCGACCCCAACACGCTGGCCGAGATCTCCGGCGCTTCGTAGTGGACGAGACAACCCCGGTACGGGAAGTCATAGGCGCGGGGCACCCGACCGCCATGGGACAGCGCCAGGTCGATCAGGAACGCCCCTCCCGACTCCCCTAAGAGGAAATGCGCGGGCTGCACGTCCCCGTGCACCCATCCCATCCCGTGCAGTCCCGACAGGGCCACAGCGCACGACAGGGCCTCTCCGATGTTCGGCTCGGCCGCCTCATCTCGGCAGGGTGCCCAGCGGTCATGGAGGCTCTCACCACGCCGCCACGGCTGGGCGCCCCACGTGCCGTGCTCCCACTCCCCGCTGAAGATCCGCTCATGGGTGAGCTGTCGCAGAACGGCGGCTTCACGGGCAGGTGCAAGCGCGGTCCATGCGTGAGTCCGACTTGGGTAGCCGACTTTCACCGCGTAGGAACCGGCCTCGGTCTTGACCTTCCACACGGACGACCCGCGCCGGTTGAGCACCAGTTCGGCGGGGCCAGGATTGAGGAGTTGTAGCGCACCGTCCGGCGGGCTGTACGGGCCATCAAAAATCATGCTTCACCTTCCAACAGTGAGACCGGTCCCCGTAGTTGAGAACCGGCCCCACGCTCACCTGTACGGAACGGCTGGCGGTCAGATGGCCCGGTAGTCGCGCCCGCAGTCAGAGTCGCACTGCGCCGCGTTCTCGCCGTTCACGGTCCACAGCGAGTCCACCACCATGAACCCGTTGGCCTTGATCGCGTGCGCCGTCGCCTGCACCTCCTCCAGGACCCGGCCGCCGCCACCGGGGCGCGGGTTGTGCTCCAGGAACCGGCCCGCGTACGTCTCGCAGAACTCGCGGTAGTCGGCGGTGTGCAGGATGAAGCTGTGCAGCGCGCCGTCCACGTCGTCACTCGGGACCATCTTGACCGTGGCGGTACCGACCGTGGCGAGGAACGCGAGGGCCTGATCCGTGGCCCGCTCCGCCTTCTCCAGGTCGTAGCCGAAGTGGGTCACGGTGAACTCAGCGATGCTGTCGAACAGGTCCGAGCTGACCAGCGCGCGGCCGGTCCGAAGGTCGTTCGCGGTTGCCGTCATGGCTGTTCCTCCTTGTGGTGGATGAGCTGTTCCGCAGCGCGCCGAACGAGGACAGGGGCCGCACGCCGTATGGCGGCCTCCCACTCCCGGGCCTCCCGCTCCGCGAGGATGCGCACCAAACCGGCGTCGATCTCCGCGCGCTGTTCCGGGGTGAACCTGGGAACCCCTCTCACATCCGCTCCCTTATCCGCTGGCTCGTGTTCGCGGTGACCACAGCGGTACTGAGCGCGTCGGACTGGTACGCGGGCCGAAGGCTCGACGGGTCCGCTTCCCACTCCCGCCCACCGTTCAAGGGCCGGAGCTGGTAGCGGGGTCCGACGTGCCCCATGACGCGGCCCACTCGGCCCGTGGAGACGTCCAGCGCCGTTTCCCCCGCCTCCCAGTCCCGGGGGTGCTCACGTGCGCTCTCAGGGCTGCTCATGGCTGCACCTCTCGTGTTCGTTCGGCTGCTCACAGAAGGCAACCGCGTAACCACAGCCGAGAGGTACCGTTGCAACAGCGCCAGGACTTAAGAGCTTTAAGCGGCTTGAAGACGCGGGGAGTTGATGACCGGTGACCAGCCCCAACGAGGCACTTGCCCGACTGCGCCGGGAAACCGGGTGGACGCTCCGCCAGTTCGCCCAAGAGGTCAACAAGCTGGGGACCGAGCGGGGAACGCCCCTCAAATACCGAGAGCCTTCCGTGCACCAGTGGCTCAACGGGCACATGCCGAAAGAGGCCGTCCGCCCGCTGATCTTGGAAGCGCTGGCCCGGAAACTCGGACGCCCCATCACGCACAGCGAAGCGGGATTCCCGCCCCCTCCCGCCGAAGAGTCCGGCGCGCTCCCCAGTACCGTGGAAGGACTGCTAGACCTGGGGAGGGCAGACATGGACCCATCGCGCCGGAGCGTGCTCGGAGTAGGTCTGTTCTCTGTCGCCCTCACCGTGCCCAATTGGCCGGACGTCGTCGGTCGTATGGAAGCCACTCAACGAGGCGAGACGCAGCGCATCGGAATGTCCGACGTTCAATCGGTTATCGCCATGACCGAACGTCTCTCAGACATTGACGACCAATTCGGCGGACGGACAGCGCGGCCGATGGCAGCCGCCTATTTGGTCAACACCGTTGCCCCGTATCTCCGCGCTGATGCTCCGGACAACGTCCGCAAAGCGATGATGGCCGCTGCGTCGGATCTGTCTTACCTCACGGGATACATGGCCGTGGACGAGGGCGTTCACGGGATGGCACAGCGCTACTACCTGAAAGCGCTTGAACTCGCCGGGGCATCCGAGGATCACCTCACGTTCTGCACCACGCTCCGAGGGATGAGCGTTCAGGCCGTAGACCTCGGACACGGCCCCGAGGCATTGCGCCTCGCTGACGCTGCCGCCGCCGCTTCCCCGCAGGCCGGTCCACGAATGCGTGCATTCCTCGCCGGACAGCAGGCGCACGCAGCCGCACAAGAGGGCAACGGGCGCATGGCCCTACAGCGCGTCCGGGAAGCCGAGACCGCCATGGAAAAGGCCGAGTCACAGTCCAAGACTTTCGGGTCCTACAACCCTTCCTCGCTGGCGTACCACGTGGGCCAAGTGCGTTACGGGCTTGGGGACTTGGCGGGCTCTATCGAATCTCTCAAGGAATCGAACCGACTCCGCCCTAGCACGTTCCGGCGGACGAGTATCCGCTATCTGTCCATGCTGGCCGAACGGCAACTAGAGGTCGGCCACCTAGAGGCAGCGTGCGAGACGTGGGGGAGCGTGCTGGAGATATACCCTCTCGTCCAGTCCGGCCAGTGCGACCGCAGCATCACCGCGATGCACAGCCGCATTCGCCCGTACTTGAAGAACCACACAGCGCGGGACCTCTACGAACGCGCCCGACTGGTGACGCCCCCGAACCTGCTTCCCACCTAGGAATCGAAGGCGCGGCAAGCCCTTGGGGAGACTGGGCGAGCGGCACCCTGGACCCCGCAGCCGGCGAGAGTCCGGCCTTTTGATCGAAGGTGCTGGGGGCTTGGGCGACTCCAAAACCCGTACCGGCGGAGGTCTGCTATTACGGTACGGTCCAAAAGGAAGCCATTTCGGGCCCCCTCCCCACCCCTTACCTTGGATTCCATGGGTAAACAGGAGCGGAGTCACTTGGCGCGGCTTGCCCTCTGCTCCACCTTCCACCGCTGGTAATCGTCCCAAGGCATCGTCGTCACCATGCGGCAAGCTCCCTCTCGCACGCCTCGCAAAGGGCATCCCGGATTAAGATCCTGTACTCCGCAGTATCGGCAATGCGCATCGCGCTCACCGGACATTAGAGTTCACGGGACTTTCGGACGATACGGGCAACGATCCCGCCGTCTCCCTTGTCGGTCGGGTCAAGGCCACCCGTACCGATTCCAGAGATGCCCGCCGATGCGTACTTAGCCAGCGTTGCAGCTTCGGCCGCTAGCTCCTCGGCAGTCTCACCCCGGAGAAACGAAACCAGCTCATCCGGCAATCCATTACGGCGGGCAGCGCGCTCACGTTCTAGAGCCACCTCGGCCGCCTTAGCCCGGGATGCCGCCTCGGTCAGCGCAGTGCGCATTTCGTCGGTCTCCGCGCGGGAAGCCTCAAGCTCTGCCGTGAGCCCCAAAAGCCGATCAGCGCCCGTATCCGGGGTGGGGGTAGCCTCGGGAGCCAATTCCACCTCCGTCGCCTCAGTAGGGCTTACAGCGGCTCCCTGCGGTGCCTCAGGCATGTTCTCGACTCCAGCCACGATCACCCCTCCTTACGCTGCCGGAACGAACTTGAGACCGACCGCACGATTAACGTCAAGAACGGTAGCGCCCACGAATGCTTCAACGACGCTCATTTCCGTTCGGGTCTCGCCATTGAAGGAAACAAACCAAGTCATCGCGTAGCCCTGCTTATCGTCGTCGGTTGCCGACGCACCGGAAACAGACCCGGGCTTAGCTGGTGCCTTGATAGCGGCAGCGAAAGCCTCCGTGGTCATGGCAACAGCGCCATCCTCGATGAATGGAGACATGTACACATCGAAGCCATGCAGGCGGCCCACAATCGCGTCACGCAGGGCGGACGGAGAACCGGCCGAATCGACCTGCGAAAGGTTCGGGTCCATAAGGAGAGCGCGCTTAACGTTCGGGCTCACGACCAGGACGCGAGACTTAGCGCCGACCTTGCGAGTGTCGAGAATTTCGCCAGCCTCGGTAATCGCGTCACGGGGGTTGGCCGGATCAATCGTCAGCGTGGCAGCGGTGATTACCGGCTGCATCACGGTGGCAATCTCTTCCTCAATCATCTCGGCGACACCGGCAACCTGCGGCATGAGGACCTGTGCGCTGAAGTTCTCAACCTCAAGCGTCATGTCCTTAGCAGTCAGCTCTAGCGGCTGCATTGCGTGAGTGTTGAGCTTGACGGAAACGGTCTGCTCATTTAGCGGCGTGCTGATAGCAGAGGTGGAACCGGTGAACTTGGATGCCTGAAGAATGCGCGGAATGCGGACACGGACCGTGTCACCCCGCCCGCCGATGAAATCAGACTCGGCCTCGCGGAACACGAGACGACCTAGAACTAGCTCGGCCTTGAGTAGCGAAGCAGCGTTCTTGGCAACGACGTTGCTGACGGCAAAGATGTTGGCCATTGTTAGACTTCCTCAGAAAGAACGGTGTTGGTCGGGCGAGTCTTGCGGTAATCGGTAACGATATTGAGTACAGCGATAAGGCCGTGAACGGACTCGCGTACGTCGTCGGCCGTCACAAGGTCATCGCAAAGCAGCTCGACCGCGAAAAGGCGGTGAGTATCAAGAACGGCGTACGGGTCGGATACGACATCCGTGCGGTACAGGTTGAAGGCGTGCCGTGCATCGGCCTTCAGGAGATCAGCGGACATAGAGAATTCCAATCAAAAAAGAAGCGCCCCCCAGCAGTCGCAATGACCGCCAAGGGGCGCACCAACTAACCGCGCTATTTCTAATGGGGATGGACCGGCGAACGATCACCGGCCCATATTCATAAGTAGGCGTCTACGCGGCCTTGGCGCGGTTGCGTCGCGCCCACTCGCGTTTACGGGCACGTTCCCGCTCGACCTTGCAGCCGTCACATATCTGCGGCCAGCGGCGAGACGAGACAGCGGGGCGGGTCACGCTGAAATCCCGCTCGCATTCAAGGCAGTTGCCCGTAAAGCGCTTCTCCCCGTGGCTCATGTCCACCCAACCGGCGGCGGTCGCCCAAGACTTGGACACGGACAGCGTCTGTGAGCGCTGCCGGACAGCGAGCCTCAGAATCCGCTCAGCGGGCGTGTGAAGCTCCCACAGGGGCCGCCAAGGGTCATCCATCGCGTCACGCAGCGAACGCGCGTCAGTGGCCCGTACAGCGACCTCGGGGTAAGGCTGCGGGATGTCGCCCTCACGGCCCCGCGCACGGTGCAACTCTCCCTCGGCCTCGGCGATCAGGTCGCGGGTGATGAACCCGGCTTCCTCCATGGCGGAACGCGCAGACGTGGCGGATGGGTCGTATTCGATGCCCAGCAGCGAAGCGGCGGCAGCCCAATCGTGGGCACCATGGAAAGACAAAAGAAACCCCCAAATGAGAAAACCCCAGATTCCAGCTGGCTGGGGGTTAGAGAATTCGAATATATGTACCACCCTTCAACGTTTAAGGGTGGCGTGCTGAGTGTCGATTGTGGAGAGCGTTTCACCGAGCCCCTAGAGTTCTCTTATGGCTCTTGACTTTTGTGTTGAGAATCAACACTCAACACAAAGAGAGAAATCAATCCTCGCCCCGCTGTTCCTTTTCCCGCTTCTTTCGGTAGGCGGCCCGGTCCCGGCAACTCCGCCCGCAGTACTCGGCTGGTCGGCCAGTGCCCTTATGCTCGACGGGATTTAGGCACCCAGGCAGTGCGCATTCCTGCCCCGTGAGCACGGATTCCACAATGGCCAAGGCGAGCGTTACATGATGGTGCGCAAGGGCGAGGGACCTTGTGGGGGTGCGCCTGCTGTCCGGGCCTAGCCCGAAGCTCCCTTCCATCTCGGCTGCGCGTAGGGCTTCCAGCAATTCAGTGAACTTTGGTATTTCCATGAATCCTGTCTCCGTGTATCCGGCGCAACCCGCTTGATTGGGTCCGTGTATCTGGCGTATGCCTGTCTCGGTCGCTCGTTCTCGTCGGCATATCTGGCGCAACCCGTCGTAGGCGTGCGGCGTATCCGGCGAAACACAGGCAAGAAAAAGCCGGTCGGCTCCGACCGGTCGTTTGTGTTGTAGAGAGCGTGCGGGTAAAGAGCTGCCGTGTGACCTCCTGTGGGATGGCAAAAGGCCCCGCTCCCTGGTGATTCAGGAACGGGGCCCGTGTGCGCTGCCGTCTTACGCTTCCACCTCATCCATTGCTATGGCGAGCAGTTCAGCGGTAGCCGCGTCGGTTTCCCGGACCCACGCCGGTCCGTCGAAGCGCAGGGCCACCCGTGATGCGTCGAATCGCTTCGGTGCGCCGGGCGTGGCCGGTCGGATCTCGGCATGGGTTCCCATGTCCGCGAGCAGTGCCCGCCGCCCCTCGTCGTCGCGCCGCTCCCACTCGGCGGAGACCGGGCCCCCTGCGTCCACCCATCGCCCCTCGGCGTGGTCGGCTTCCTTACGCAACTCGATCTCGCGCTGTTCAAGGGCGGTGATCTGCTGAATCACGAGCTGACCCGCTCGGCCGCTCGGGTCCAACTGGGCAAGGCTTCCTGCCAAGCGGTCAATCTGCGTCCGAACCTCGGAGAGCTGGAGCACAGCGCTGCCGTCCGGCTCGGCCCAACGCTTGAGGTAGGAACCACCGAATACGGTCAGGTAGCGGCGGGTGACAAGCTCGTCCACGGCTGACGCGAGTACGACGTTCGGTCGATGGATGCCTGCCTTGCCGACGCCCTTCGGGCATACGTAGGTGCTGTAGTCCTTCCCGTTGACGGAACGGCGCTGCTTGTACATGGGCCCGCTGCACACGGCACAGCGCGCGATGTGGAGGAGCAGAGCCTTGCCCCGATTCGGTCGGTCCACGCCCCGACCCTTGGCCTTGCTGTCGAGTGCCGCGCGGACGTTGGTCCACGTCTGTGCGTCGAGGATGGCGGGCCCGGCGGAGACGTGACGCCCTTCCGCGTCGAGTACGGCTTGGTGGGTCAGTGCTCCCCGCTTGCTCCCCGGCTTGGCCTGTACAAGCCACCCGCGAAGAGCGGGGGTGTAGAGCACATCCCGCAGCGTCGTCGTGTGCCACTTGGTTCCGCGTACCTTGCGGCCGTCGCGCTGCCGGGCATGGTCTGCCGGGGAAGGGATGCCGCGCGCGGTGAGTTCCCGTGCAAGCCCCGCGACGGATGTGCCGTGGTGAAGGATCTTGTCGGCGCACTCGCGGATGATGGCGGCGGCCGTCTCGTCGATTGCCCAGCGCTTGTCATTGACCGGGCCCGTGGACACGTAGCCGTACGGGGCGAGTCCGCCAAGGTGGTTGCCACGCGAGCGGAAGTGTTCCTTGCTGGCCGTGATGCGAGACGTGATCATGTCGCGCTCGTACTGGGCAAACGCGGCAAGCAGGTTGGCGAGGAACGATCCGTTTTCGGGGGACACCATCCCGTCCGCTGTGACGACCGTTGCCCTGGTTGACCCAGCGGCCTCAATCAGGCGTGAGAATTCGTGGACGCTGCGGGCGTAGCGGTCGAGCTTGGCGGCCAGCACGTAGTCAGTGCGGGGCATCCACGCCAGAACCTCCCGCATACCGGGGCGGTCTTCCAGCTTGCTTGCCCCGCTGACGTTGGTGTCGGTGGCGACGTGCACGACCTTCCACCCGCGCTGTGCGGCGTATGCCTTGCAAGCGGCAATGCGGTGGTCGGGTGCTTCCTCGGCGAACAGGCGAGACAGTCGGTCGTAGATGACCACGGTTTTGGGGCTCATGCAGAACTCCGAGTGAGTCTGTGAAGACCGAACCGTTGCGAATCGCTATGGACGGTTAGGTCAGGCACTCGGGGGGTTGTTGCACCGTCCATGCGAACGCCGCTGCGCATGTCCCGGCCCGGCTTGAGGCCCTGGGTACTGCCGCGGGGCTGGACCGCGCGGCCCTCCACAGCCAACTGGCTGCAGCCCTGTCGGTGGTGCTCCACCTGGTGCGTGACTCCTCGGGCCAGCGGCGGATCGCTGAGATGCACGTTTTGGAGCGGGACCCGACAGGTTTGGTGTTCACCGTTCCGGCGCTGCGTTGGGACGCGCAGGGGTTCGTCCGTGAGCGGGGCTGGGGGCGGCTGCGGGCCATGCTAGGGGGTGCGCGATGAGTCAGGGGCAGGCCGTCTTGTGGTCGGCGGCGCTCTGCGCGGCCCTGGCCGCCAGGCTCCTCAACGGGCCTGACACTGGGCTGTGTCGTTCCCGGCTGGTGCTGGTGGGAGCGCATGCTTCGACCGACCGTCCCCGCCCGTTGCAGAGGATCTTGTCTCGACTGCTGACTGGCTGGCGCGCCCAGATCGGTCCGGAGTGGTCCAGTGCCCTCGTAGGAGTGGCGCTCGCCGTCCTCGGTGAGTCCGTAGCCCCCCTGGTCGCAGGGCTGCTGGGAGTGCCACTGATCCGCCGGCTGCTGCGACTACGGGCAAGTGAACGGGCGAAACGCATGCGGGCCGTGCGCGTGGCGGCCCTGTGCGGGGCGATCGCTGCGGAGCTGCGCGCCGGTCTCCAGCCCGTTCAGGCCTTGCTCGCAGCGGTGCGTGAGCTCGGGCCAGGAGCACAGGGCCTGGGCGTCGCCGAGTCGACGGTCGTGGCGGCGGCAACCTTCGGCGGCGATGTTCCCCAGGCGCTGCGCGAGGCGGCTTCAGCGCCGGGCGCGGCAGGTCTGGCGGGGCTGGCGGCCTGCTGGCAGGTGTCGGTGGACGGTGGCGCCGGGCTTGCGGACGGACTGGACCGGTTGGAGCGGTCTCTGCGCGCGGAGTGCAGCCAACAGGAGTCCCTGCGCGCCCAGGTCGCCGGAGCGCGGTCGACAGCAGTGGTGTTGGCCGTGTTGCCCGCGGCGGGGCTGGCCATCGGTACGGTGATGGGCGCGGACCCCCTGAGGGTGCTCCTGCACACGACTGCCGGTGCGGGGTGCTTGCTGACCGGCGTCTTGCTTGAGACGGTCGGGCTGTACTGGGTGCGGCGCATCATCCGTCCCCGGGGGCGGTCATGACGGGCGCCCTTCTCCAACTCCTCGCAGCCTTGGTCGCATTAGGGCTGATCGGCCTGCTGGCCATGGATCTGAGGGCGCGGTCCGTGCGGCGCAGAGCGTCGGGGCTGTTGGCGCCAGCGCGGACATCGGCCCGAAGCGGCCGGGGCCGGCGCCCGGCTGGAGGGGCTGCCCTGGGTCCCGCTGTGGCTCTGCGGCCATGCCGGTGGCGCTCCCCGCCGGCCACCGCCCGTGGCGCCTGTTCGGCATCCCCCGGGCGGCGGTGGCCCTACAGGCACCGGCTTGATCCTGCCGCCAAGGGTGATGGTGTGGCCCAACTCCCCTTCATCGCAGACCTGCTGGCGGCAGCCCTGGCAGCCGGTGCTGGTCCGAGAGAAGCAGTTGCGGTGGTGGGCGAGGCCGTCGGAGGGTCGCTCGGAGAACTGCTGGCACAGATTGGTGCCGAGCTGAGGCTGGGCGGGGAACCGGATGAGGCATGGGGGAAGTTGGCGGGGCTGGCCGGGGCCCGGTCACTGGCTTCCTGTTTGAACCGCGCTGACCGCACGGGTGCACCGGCGGCAGCGCCGGTCGAGAGGTTGGCGCGCGATCTGCGCGAGTCCCAGGCCAGCTCGGCCGTGCGGCGGGCGCAGCGCGCGGCGGTGTTGATCACCGCACCTGTCGGCCTGTGCTTCCTCCCTGCCTTCTTGGCACTTGGAGTGGCTCCGGTGGTGCTGGGACTGACCTCCTCGATTCTGGGCCCTCGGGGCTGAGGGGCACCGAGTGCTCCATCTGAATGAGACCGATGAACTGTGACGGAAGGTGGAAGAGGCATGTGGGTCTGGAAGCGGGTTCGGATGGCGGTGCGGGAGCTGGGCCGCGACGCGGGGATGACCACCTCGGAGTACGCGATGGGGACCATCGCCGCCTGTGCTTTCGCGATGGTTCTGTACAAGGTCGTCACCAGTGACGCTGTCCTGGCGGCGCTGCAATCGACGATCGGCCGGGCTCTCGATGCCTCCCAGTGACCGCGAGGGCGTCAGGGCTGACCGGGGCTTCGTCACGGCCGAAGCGGCGATGGTGATCCCGACCGTGGTGCTCCTCGGGTTGGCGCTGTTGTGGGGTTTGGCTGCAGCTGCCACGCAGCTCCAGTGCGTGGACGCGGCCCGGGCGGGAGCCCGTGCTGCCGCTCGTTCCGAGCCGCGGGGAACTGTGCTGGCTGTGGCGCGGGCCGCTGCGCCTGAAGGCGCGGCTGTCGCATTGGCCCGGGAAGCCGACCTGTGGCGCGTGCGTGTGGAGGCGCAGGCCCCCGGGCCCACGGCAGTGCCGTTACGGCTACGAGCACAGGCCGTTGCTCTCGCGGAGGACACCTGGTCGGAGTTCGCCCCGTGAGTCGCGATCAGGGGTCGGCGACCGTGTGGGCCGTAGGCGTGATCTGTGCGCTGGGCGCCTTGTTCGGCGGCGTGCTCGCCTTTGGGCAGGTGCTGGTGGTTCGTCACCGGGCTGCCGCTGCGGCTGATCTGGCCGTCCTGGCGGCAGCGAGCCAGTGGCGGCAGGGGGAGCAAGCGGCCTGCAGGCAGGCCGCTCGGGTGGCCGGTGCCCAGGGAGCCGTGCTGGCGCGGTGTGCGGCTGCCGGGGAGGTCGCGGAGGTCACCGCGACGGTTTCCTTCGGTCCCTTCGTTCTTCGGGCACGTTCGCGCGCCGGACCTCCACGGGCCAGCTCCTCCCGGCCCACTGCTTCGGGCGCGGTCCGGTCTTGGGGCCTGGCTGTACTGCCCGGTCAAGGTGGGGGCGTGGCGGACAGGAGGGTGGTCAGAAGACGAATGGCTCCCCGCTTGTGAAGCGGCTCGTTGCCGTTGCCACATTTGGGGGACTGGATGCAGGAGGGGCATCCGGCCTCGCATTCACAGGCGGAAATGGCCTCGAGGGTTGCGGTCAGCCAGTCGTGGGCGGTGTGGAAGCCGCGTTCTGCGAATCCCGCACCACCGGGTTGCCCGTCGTAGACGAAGACCGTGGGAAGGAGGGTGTCGGGGTGGAGCGGCACGGAGACGCCTCCGATGTCCCAGCGGTCACAGGTAGCGAAGAGGGGCAGGAGCCCGATGGAGGCGTGTTCGGCGGCGTGTAGGGCTCCTCCGAGGATCTCCGGGCTGATCCGGGCGTCGTCCAACTGGTCCTCGGTGACCGTCCACCACACGGCGCGGGTGCGCAGGGTCCGGGGCGGCAGGTCCAACTTGGTCTCGCCCAGCACCTCACCGGTGATCAGTTTGCGTCGGAGGAAGGAGACGACCTGGTTGGTGACCTCCACCGACCCGTAGTGGAGGCGGCCCGCCCCCCAGGCCACTTCCAGCTCGGTGTCGAGGAGAGAGATGGCGGTGGTGTCCCTGGCCGTAGTGGAGTAGGGCGGGTTCGCCTCTTCGACCAGCGCCGCCGCGTCCTCCAGATCGAGGTGGCGCACCAGGTAACTGCGGCCCTGGTGGAGGTGGACCGCTCCGTCGTGGACGGTGGTGTGGGCTGCCGACTCGTCCACGGTGCCGAGCAGTCGGCCGGTGGAGGCCTCCACGATCTGCACGGGCCGCCCGCCTCCGCCGCGGATGTCAGCCAGGTCGGCGGCACGTTCACGACGGGTCCAGTGCCAGGCCGTGGCCCGCCTGCGCAATAGCTGGGCTTCCTCCAGTTGGGGCAGCAGGCCCTCCGTCGCCGGTCCGAACAGTGCCAGGTCGGGCTCGGTCAGCGGCAGCTCGGCTGCTGCCGCGCACAGGTGCGGGGCAAGAACGTACGGGTTGTCCGGGTCCAGCACGGTGGCTTCCACCGGTCGCTGGAACAGGGCTTCGGGGTGGTGGACCAGGAACGTGTCCAGCGGATCGTCGCGGGCGACCAGCACGGCCAGGGCGCCGTGTCCCGAGCGGCCTGCCCTACCGGCCTGCTGCCACAGGGAGGCCCTGGTGCCCGGATAGCCGGTGATCAGTACCGCATCGAGCCCGGATACGTCCACGCCGAGCTCCAGTGCGGTGGTGGCCGCAAGGCCGAGTAGCTCCCCAGAGTGCAGTGCCCGCTCCAGGGCGCGCCGTTCCTCGGGGAGGTAGCCACCGCGGTAGGCGGCGACACGCCCGGGCAGCGAGGCATCGACGGAGGCCAGCCTCTCCTGGGCGATCAGGGCGATCAGTTCGGCGCCGCGCCGGGAGCGTACGAAGGCCACCGTGCGGACGCCCTGTACGGCCAGGTCGGTGAGGAGCTCGGCGGTCTCCGCGGTGGCCGTGCGTCGCACAGGGGCCCCATTTTCGCCCACCAGTTCGGTAAGTGGGGGTTCCCAGAGTGCGAAAACGACCTCGCCGCGGGGGCTTCCGTCTTCAGCCACCTCCACCACCGGCACACCCGTCAGTCGGCCCGCGGCAATCGCGGGGTCACTGGCGGTGGCCGAGGCGAGGAGGAAGACGGGGTCCGCGCCGTAGCGGGCGCACAGCCGACGCAGCCGTCGGATGACCTGGGCCACGTGTGAACCGAACACGCCCCGGTAGGTGTGGCACTCGTCGATGACCACGTAGCGCAACGAGCGCAGGAAGGAGGACCACCGGGGGTGTGCGGGCAGGATTGCACGGTGGAGCATGTCGGGGTTGGTCAGGACGTAGTTCGCGTACTGGCGGATCCATTCCCGCCCCTCGACGGGAGTGTCGCCGTCGTAGACGGCGGGTCGCACGGCGTTGCCGAGAGGGGCGGCGAGCTCCCGTACCGCGCGGCGTTGGTCGGCGGCCAGGGCCTTGGTCGGCGCGAGGTAGAGCGCCGTGGTGCCACGTCCGTTGGGGGCGTTCGAACCGTCGAGCAGGGTGGACAGCACCGGCACGAGGTAGGCGAGCGACTTGCCCGACGCGGTACCGGTCGCGACGACCACGGACCGGCCGTCGAGGGCGTGCTCGGTCACCGCCGCCTGATGGGACCAGGGGTGCGCGAATCCGTGCGCCCCGAGGGCGGCGATCACTTCCGGGCGGATGCGATCGGGCCAGACCGCATGCCGACCCTCTCGAGGGGGCAGATGCTCCGTATGGGTGATGCGCGCAGACCGGTCCGGCCCCCTCGTGAGCCGGTCCAGGACGGTACGGGGGGCGGGGCGTGAGTCCGCGGCTGCCGTGGGCCGACCGGGACGGTGCGTGTTGGCCATCGACACCGAGTGTGTCACCGGAGTGAAGGACAATGGTCCTAAGGCGTCGTGTACGTCTGCTGGTAAGTGATTGAATGCCATCGCGGCTGCCAGTCCATCCCCTACCTTCGGGTGGGGAACCCCCTGGGCGGGGGCGCCGCTCGATAGCAAGGTGCTGGAGGATCCGTGGACCTGTCCCTGTCGACTGAAACCGTTGGCGACCGTACGGTCGTCCGGGTCGGTGGCGAGATTGATGTGTATACGGCCCCCAAGCTGCGTGAGCAGCTTGTGGAGCTGGTGAACGACGGCAGCTACCACTTGGTTGTCGACATGGAGTCGGTTGACTTCCTTGACTCGACCGGCCTGGGAGTTCTTGTGGGCGGCCTCAAGCGGGTCCGGGCGCACGAGGGCTCGCTGCGCCTGGTCTGCAACCAGGAGCGTATTCTCAAGATCTTCCGTATCACCGGTCTGACCAAGGTGTTCCCGATCCACACGTCTGTGGAAGACGCAGTCAGCGCCACTGACTGACGTTCTCCGCAGGAAGGACCAGGGGTACCGGGCTTAGCGGCCCGGGCCTCTGTCGGGCACGCCCGCAAGCCGAGGGGGAGCATATGGCCACCGTCGAACTCCGTTTCAGCGCCCAGCCTGAGCATGTCAGGACAGCCCGCCTGGTGGCGGCTGCCGTCGCGCGCCGGGCCGGGGTGGAGGAGGCCGTACTGGACGAGGTGCGCCTCGCCGTCGGCGAGGCCTGCTCGCGCGCGGTGGGCCTGCATCGTGGGGCCGGTGTGACCGCCCCGGTGCGGGTGATGCTCACCGAGGAGGAGAAGGTCTTCTCCATCGAGGTCGGTGACGGGGTGCCCGGGCTCGGGGCTGGTGCCGCCGAAGACGGAGCGCAGCGATCCGTTCCGGCCGATCTCGACGAGGAGGAGGACGAGATGGGTTTGGCGGTCATCAGCGGGCTGGTCGACGATGTGGAAGTCACCTCCGACTCCTACGGAGGGGTGATCCGGATGAGTTGGCCGATCGCCCCACATGCTGAGCCGGCGTGACCACGGTTCCCCTCGCCCCGTGCCGCGGCGACTGCTCGTCCCCTCCACCCATGGGCTGACGCACCGAGGTGGATCCTACGAAGGGCCCTGCTGAGCAGGGCCTTTTTTGTTTTTGTGATCAGCGTTCGTATCGGTGGTAGATCTTTTATCGGTCCGTCAATGCCTTTGCCCCGTTACTTCTTTTGAGGGGAGTGGCGAAACCCGATCAATTGCTGGGGAGGCGGAGAAGGTCAATTCCGTTAGCGGCCCACTGTTTTGATCGGCGACAGCTCCCTACAATCCGTCCACATCTTGAGCTCATCACGTCAAGGAGGACGAATGACGGGGCTCTTCACCCCCCTTCAGCCAGGCGGCCGTACCGTCGACCTGGCCGCAGCAGTACTCACGGATGACAACCGGCTCATCGTGATCGTCATTGCGGCAGTGGCTCTCGCCGCACTCGTCGTGGCCCAGATCCTGGTGCGTCAGGTACTGGCAGCCGGCGAGGGGACCGACAGTATGAAGCGCATTGCTGCCGCCGTGCAGGAAGGAGCCAATGCCTATCTGGGCCGGCAGTTGCGCACCCTTGGCGTATTCGCCGTCGTGGTGTTCTTCCTGTTGTTCTTGCTGCCCGCGGACAACTGGTCGCTGCGCGCCGGCCGTTCCGCCTTCTTCCTCGTCGGTGCGATCTTCTCGGCCGCGACCGGGTACATCGGAATGCGGTTGGCCGTCCGTGCCAATGTGCGCGTGGCTGCGGCTGCCAGAGAGGCGACCCCGGCGGAGGGCGAAGAACCGAAGGATCTGACCGACGTCTCACACAAGGCGATGAAGATCGCCTTCCGCACCGGTGGCGTGGTCGGAATGTTCACCGTCGGACTCGGCTTGCTCGGAGCCTCCTGTGTGGTGCTCGTCTACGCGGCGGACGCCCCCAAGGTGCTGGAGGGCTTCGGTCTCGGAGCCGCGCTCATCGCGATGTTCATGCGGGTCGGAGGCGGCATCTTCACCAAGGCCGCCGACGTCGGCGCCGACCTGGTCGGCAAGGTCGAACAGGGCATTCCGGAGGACGATCCGCGCAATGCTGCGACCATCGCCGACAACGTGGGCGACAACGTCGGCGACTGTGCCGGGATGGCAGCCGACCTGTTCGAGTCGTACGCGGTGACCCTGGTGGCCGCGCTGATCCTCGGCAAGGCCGCCTTTGGTGACGCGGGGCTGGCCTTCCCGCTGATCGTCCCCGCGATCGGTGTCATCACCGCAATGATCGGCGTCGCCGCTGTTTCCCCACGCCGTTCCGACCGCAGTGGGATGAGCGCCATCAACCGCGGATTCTTCATCTCCGCGGTGATCTCACTGGTGCTGGTCGCCATCGCCGTCTACGCCTATCTGCCGGGCACCTACCGTGAGTTGGCTGGTGTCACTGAGAGCGAGATCCAAAACCACGGCGGCGACCCGCGTGTCTTGGCGCTCGTCGCCGTGGCGATCGGCATCGTGCTGGCGGCGCTCATCCAGCAACTGACCGGCTACTTCACCGAGACCAATCGCCGTCCGGTGCGGGATATCGGCAAGTCCTCGCTCACTGGACCCGCCACCGTCGTGCTCGCGGGCATCTCCGTCGGCCTGGAGTCGGCCGTCTACACCGCCCTGTTGATCGGCTTGGGCGTCTACGGGGCCTTCCTGCTCGGCGGCGCTTCGCTGATGCTGGCGCTCTTCGCGGTGGCGCTGGCCGGCACGGGTCTTCTCACCACGGTCGGCGTGATCGTCGCGATGGACACCTTCGGGCCGGTCTCCGACAACGCGCAGGGCATCGCGGAGATGTCCGGCGACGTCGTGGGCGCGGGCGCCCAGGTCCTGACGGACCTCGATGCCGTCGGCAACACCACCAAGGCCATCACCAAGGGCATTGCCATCGCCACGGCGGTGCTCGCCGCGGCGGCGCTGTTCGGCTCCTACAACGAGGCCATCGCCACCGCGGTCAGGGAAGTCGGGGCCAAGGCGGGGGAGATGAACCTCAGTCTGGACATCGCCCAGCCCAACAACCTGGTGGGCCTCATCCTGGGCGCCTCCGTCGTCTTCCTCTTCTCGGGGCTCGCGATCAACGCGGTCTCGCGTTCCGCCGGCGCCGTGGTCTACGAGGTGCGCCGGCAGTTCCGTGAGCGCCCGGGGATCATGGACTACTCGGAGAAGCCGGAGTACGGCCGTGTCGTGGACATCTGCACCAAGGACGCGCTGCGGGAGCTCGCCACGCCCGGTCTGCTCGCCGTGATGGCACCCATCGCGGTCGGGTTCACTCTCGGGGTGGGCGCGCTCGGTTCGTACCTCGCCGGGGCCATTGGTACCGGCACCCTGATGGCTGTCTTCCTGGCCAACTCCGGTGGTGCCTGGGACAATGCCAAGAAGCTGGTGGAGGACGGACACTACGGCGGCAAGGGCAGCGAGGCCCATGCCGCGACCGTGATCGGTGACACGGTGGGCGACCCGTTCAAGGACACGGCCGGACCGGCGATCAACCCACTGCTGAAGGTGATGAACCTGGTCGCGCTGTTGATCGCACCGGCCGTGGTGCAGTTCAGCTACGGGGACGATGCCAATGCCGGGGTCCGGGCGGTGATCGCTGTGCTTTCGCTGGCGGTCATCGTCACCGCGGTCTACATCTCCAAGCGCCGTGGCGTCGCGGTCGATGAGGAGGGCGAAGAGGGAACGGCGGAGCGTGTGGCGAAGCCTTCCGACCCCGCCGCGGTCGCCTGAGGCGCCCGGCACCGGCCCGGAGGGCGCCGGGCGCGCGGGCCGGCGGGGGCGGCGCCCCAGGACGGGTGGGCAGCATGCGGTGAGCATGCTGCCCACCCGTCTGATGTCGGAGGCATTGAGATCTTTTGTGGTGGTCGATTCGGGGCGTGTGAGGGGCCCGGTGGGCTGCGCTCGCTATGACATGCGCCCTTAATCGCCTGGGTCAAAAGGGTGTAAATAGGTATGTATCCGGCATGAGCCTCGCGGGTGTCGTCGGCTCGGCGTGTATGTTCCGGGGCCGAGAAGCCTTGGAAGGGACCCATCCGGTGAACAAGAAGCTTGCAGCCGCGCTGTCCGGCAGCGCGGTCATGGTGCTGGTGCTGTCCGGCTGCGGCGACGACAGCGAGAAGAAGGTCAACGCCTGGGCCAAGCAGGTCTGCGACGGGGTGCAGCCGCAGGTCAAGAAGATCGAGGCCGCCAACTTCGCGATCCAGAAGGAGACCACGGACAACAGTGCCGCCGGTGCCGTCAAGCAGACGGACGCGGCTGCCTTCCAGTCCATGGCCGAGGCCTACCAGGCCATGGGTGCCGCTGTGCAGACCGCCGGAGCGCCGCCCGTGAAGGACAGCCAGACCACCCAGCGCGACGCGGTCAAGGAGCTGGAAGCGATCTCCCAGTCCTACGCCGGGCTCAAGGCCAAGGTGGATGCACTGGACGCCAACGACCAGGCCAAGTTCGCCGACGGCCTCAAGGGCATCGCCGACGAGCTCGACAAGCTGGGCAAGAGCGGCAACGACGCGCTCACCAAGCTCCAGTCCGGAGAGGTGGGCGCTGCCATGAAGAAGCAGAAGAGCTGCCAGCGCACCCCTGCTCCGGCGGGCGCCCAGCGCTGAGGCCCGTCCGGCGCCACCTCGACGACGGGACCGCCAGCCGCGGGGGCGGCGCAACACAGTTGTCGGCGCCACCCGACACAATGGGCGGGTGAGTACCACCGGCCTTCCCTCGCCCGACCGTTCCGCCTCCCTGCGCGAGGCCCTGCTCACCGCGGGGTTCACCGCGGACGGCCTGCTCGACCTGCTCGGCGCGCCGGCCTACGCCGCGCTCGCCCGCAGTGAGACAGTGCCCGCCTTGCGCGCCACCCGGGGGACCACACCGCTGGAGACCCTGGTCCGGCTCTTCCTGCTCCGGCGCTCGGTCACCCAGGAGCGCGCGGCGGCGGCGTTGCCCGTGCGCGAAGCCCTGGCCGACGGCTGGTTGCAGCAGGTCGGCGACGAGGTGCGGGCGCGGGTCGACGTCCGACCGTACGGCGGGCCGGACGGCCAGGACTGGTTCATCGTCTCCGATCTGGGCTGCGCGGTCGGCGGAGCGGGCGGTATCGGAAGCCGGGAGGAGGGCGTGGTCCTCGGCGTCGGTGGGGCTTCCACGACCCTGGCCGGCATCACGGTCCGTACCCCCGTCGGCAAGGCCCTGGACCTGGGTACCGGATCGGGGATCCAGGCCCTGCACGCTTCGCAGCACGCGACTTCGGTCACGGCCACCGACGTCAACCCTCGGGCGCTGTCCTTCACCCGGCTGACGCTGGCCCTGTCGGGGGTCCCGGAGGCCGAGCTGGTGGCCGGTTCCCTCTTCGAACCAGTCGGCGAGGAGAGCTACGACCTGATCGTCTCGAATCCGCCGTTCGTGATCTCGCCCGCTGCCCGGCTGACCTACCGCGACGGCGGGATGGGGGGCGACGACCTGTGCCGCACTCTGGTGCAGCAGGCGGGAGCCCGACTGGCCGAGGGCGGATACGCGCAGTTCCTGGCCAACTGGCAGCACGTGGCGGACGAGGACTGGCGGGACCGGCTGCGTTCCTGGGTGCCCCGCGACTGTGATGCCTGGATCGTGCAGCGCGAGGTCCAGGACGTCACTCAGTACGCCGAGCTCTGGCTGCGGGACGCCGGTGATCACCGTACCGACCCCGACGCTTACGCCCGGCTCTACGACTCCTGGCTCCAGGAGTTCGAGGACCGGCGGACCACGGCGGTCGGCTTCGGCTGGATCACCCTGCGCAAGTCGTCCTCGGAGCAGCCTTCGGTGGTCGTCGAGGAGTGGCCGCACCCGGTGGAACAGCCGCTCGGTGAGACCGTGCTCGGTCACTTCGCCCGTCAGGACTACCTGCGCGACCATGATGACGCCGCGTTGCTCGCCGACCGCTTCCGGCTGGCGGACGGGGTCGTGCAGGAGCAGGTGGGCCTCCCCGGCGCGGAGGATCCGGAGCACGTGGTGCTGCGGCAGAGCCGCGGGATGTGCAGGGCGACCAAGGTGGACACCGTGGGGGCGGGTTTCGCCGGGGTCTGTGATGGCACCCTGTCGGCCGGCCGCATCCTGGACGCGATCGCCCAGCTGGTGGACGAGGATCCGGTGGTGTTGCGCGACCGCACCCCTGAGGCGATCCGGATGCTGGTCGGTCAGGGCTTCCTGGAACCGGCTGAAGCGCCCGAGGGATAGCGGTGGGCCGGTAAGGCGCACCCGTTCACCTGGGGTTCGCGCTGTGGACGCCGGGCCTTGGCACGCTGAGCCGTATCCGGTGTTCCGCCGGGTTCTCGGGGGGAAGGGTGTCCGTCATGGAACAGGGTCCTGCGATCTTCGCCGGTGTGACTTTCACTTTGTTCGGTGGCGGGCTGTTGCTGTGGACGGGGGCCCGCACGGTGCACCGCCTGCCGGTCGCACACGGAGTGCGTTCCGTGCCGGCAGTCGTGCTGACGGCCCTGGCAGGGAGCCTTTCGCTGGTCCTCGGAGTGTGGTGCCTCGGGCATCTGTGAATCGACACGCCGGAGGCACGACAAGATCACTTACGGGTGTCCGAGCAGGGCCGCCCGGGGGGTCGCGAGGAGATCCAGGCGGCAGAAACGGCACTAGTCGGGTTACCGTTCGAGTGGCCGTTGCGGGCTTCTGCCGTTTGACACGGGGGCGGGTTGTACCGTCACACTCCGCAGCGTCGCCGTACTGCGACCAGTGCCCACCGGAGAGAAGAGCCAAGTTGTCCCCGACAAGCGAGACCGCAAAGGGCGGCCGCCGACTCGTCATCGTCGAGTCTCCTGCCAAGGCGAAGACCATCAAGGGCTACCTCGGCCCGGGATACGTCGTCGAGGCGAGCGTCGGGCACATCCGTGACCTTCCGAACGGTGCCGCGGAGGTGCCCGAGAAGTACACGGGCGAGGTGCGCCGCCTCGGTGTCGACGTCGAACACGACTTCCAGCCGATCTACGTCGTCAACGCCGACAAGAAGGCGCAGGTCAGGAAGCTCAAGGAGCTGCTGGCCGAATCGGACGAGCTCTTCCTCGCCACCGATGAGGACCGCGAGGGCGAAGCCATCGCCTGGCACCTTCAGGAAGTCCTCAAGCCCAAGGTCCCGGTCCACCGGATGGTCTTCCACGAGATCACCAAGGACGCGATCCAGGACGCCGTGGCCAACCCGCGCGAGCTCAACAAGCGCATGGTCGACGCCCAGGAGACCCGCCGCATCCTCGACCGCCTCTACGGCTACGAGGTCTCGCCGGTCCTGTGGAAGAAGGTCATGCCGAGGCTGTCGGCCGGGCGGGTCCAGTCCGTTGCCACCCGACTCGTCGTCGAGCGCGAGCGCGAGCGCATCGCCTTCCGCTCCGCCGAGTACTGGGACCTGACGGGCACCTTCGCCACGGGCCGTGCCGGTGACGCCAGCGACCCGTCCTCACTGGTCGCCCGGCTGAACTCGGTGGACGGACGCCGTATCGCGCAGGGGCGTGACTTCGGCTCGAACGGGCAGCTCAAGAGCGATGTGCTGCACCTCGACGAGTCGAGCGCCCGAGCCCTGGCCGCGGCGCTCGCCGAGACCGCCTTCGCCGTACGCTCGGTGGAGTCCAAGCCGTACCGGCGCTCCCCGTACGCCCCCTTCCGCACCACCACGCTGCAGCAGGAGGCCTCGCGCAAGCTCGGCCTCGGTGCCAAGGCGACCATGCAGGTGGCCCAGAAGCTGTACGAGAACGGCTTCATCACCTACATGCGTACGGACTCCACGATCCTCTCGGAGACCGCCGTATCGGCCGCCCGTGCGCAGGTCACGCAGCTCTACGGCGCCGACTACCTGCCGGACAAGCCGCGGGTCTACGCCGGCAAGGTCAAGAACGCGCAGGAGGCCCACGAGGCGATCCGGCCTTCGGGCGATCGTTTCCGCACGCCCGCCGAGACGGGGCTCAGCGGAGACCAGTTCCGCCTGTACGAACTGATCTGGAAGCGGACCGTTGCCTCCCAGATGAAGGACGCCGTCGGCAACTCGGTGACCGTCAAGATCGGTGGCCGGGCCTCCGACGGACGCGACGCCGAGTTCTCCGCCTCCGGAAAGACGATCACTTTCCACGGCTTCATGAAGGCCTACGTCGAAGGCGCCGACGACCCGAACGCCGAGCTCGACGACCGGGAGAAGCGGCTCCCCCAGGTAGCCGAGGGCGACGCGCTCTCAGCCGAGAAGATCACCGCCGACGGGCACGCGACCAAGCCGCCGGCCCGCTACACCGAGGCCTCACTGGTCAAGGAGCTCGAAGAGCGCGAGATCGGGCGTCCCTCGACGTACGCCTCGATCATCGGCACCATCCTCGACCGGGGCTACGTCTTCAAGAAGGGGACGGCGCTCGTCCCCTCGTTCCTCTCCTTCGCCGTGGTCAACCTGCTGGAGAAGCACTTCGGTCGACTCGTCGACTACGACTTCACGGCGAAGATGGAGGACGACCTCGACCGCATCGCCCGTGGCGAGGCCCAGGCCGTCCCGTGGCTCAAGCGCTTCTACTTCGGTGAGGGCGGCGAGGCGGCCGGCGCCGCGGCAGCGGCCGGCAACGGCGACGGCGACCACCTCGGCGGTCTCAAGGAGCTCGTCACCGACCTCGGTGCGATCGACGCCCGCGAGATCTCCTCCTTCCCGGTCGGCGAGGGTGTCGTCCTGCGGGTGGGCCGCTACGGTCCCTACGTCGAGCGCGGCGAGAAGGACGCCGAAGGCCACCAGCGCGCTGACGTCCCTGATGACCTCGCCCCCGACGAGCTCACCGTCGCCTACGCCGAAGAGCTCTTCGCAAAGCCGAGCGGCGAGTTCGAACTCGGTAAGGACCCTGTCAGCGGAAACCAGATCGTCGCCAAGGACGGCCGCTACGGTCCGTACGTGACGGAGATCCTCCCCGAAGGCACGCCGAAGACCGGCAAGAACGCAGTCAAGCCGCGTACCGCCTCGCTCTTCAAGAACATGTCCCTGGACACCGTCACGCTGGACGACGCACTGCGGCTGATGTCCCTGCCGCGCGTGGTCGGCGCCGACGCCGAGGGCGTGGAGATCACCGCGCAGAACGGCCGCTACGGCCCGTACCTGAAGAAGGGCACGGACTCGCGCTCCCTGGAGACCGAGGACCAACTCTTCTCCATCACGCTGGACGAAGCCCTGGCCATCTACGCCCAGCCCAAGCAGCGGGGACGTGCGGCAGCCAAGCCGCCGCTGAAGGAGCTGGGCACCGACCCGGTCAGCGAACGTCCGGTCGTCGTCAAGGACGGCCGCTTCGGCCCCTACGTGACCGATGGTGAGACGAATGCCACACTGCGGCGTGAGGACGAAGTAGAAACGATCACTCCGGAGCGGGGCTACGAGCTGCTCGCGGAGAAGCGGGCGAAGGGGCCGGCGAAGAAGGCGGCCAAGAAGGCCCCGGCGAAGAAGGCCCCGGCGAAGAAGGCCACCGCCACCAAGACGGCAGCGGCCAAGAAGACCGCCACCAAGACCACCACGGCCAAGAAGACCGCGGCGAAGAAGACCACGACCGCCGCAAAGAAGACGGTCACCGCCAAGAGCACCACGGCTTCGCAGGAATAGTCACCGAAGCCGTAGAACTCGCGGATAACACGGACAACACCCCCGGGGAGCCGCCCGCCCAGCCAAGGGCCGGCGGCTCCCCGCCGTCTCCCGCGAGGGCCTCGCACAGCGGATAGGCTGGTCGGATGACGCGAGCCGAGCAGCCAACGGTCGTGAACCCCACCTACGACGAAGCCCTAGCCGCCGACTCACGCGAGCGAGCGGTGCGCGCCCTGCTGCGCTTCCCCCCGCTGCGCAGGATCTGGAGCGCGCAGCTGGTGGGGGGCATCGGCGATGCCCTGGCACTTCTGGCGCTCGCCTGGTTCGCCTTCGAGGCAGCTCTCGCCGAAGGTACCTTCGGCATCGGCTACCGCGGCGCCGCACTGGCCGTGGCCGCCGTGTTCGGCGCCCGGGTGTTGTCCACCCTGCTCGGCGGAGCCGTCCTCCTGGGGCCGCTGACCAAGCTGCTCGGCCCCGGCGGTCCCGTCGACCGGCGCTGGACGATGATGGGCGCCGACACACTACGGATCGGCCTGTTCGTGGTCGCGCCGCTCTGGCTCGACCTGCTCCCCGAACACGCCCTCACCATGCTGCTCGTCACCGCCTTCGTCGCCGGCTTCGCCGAACGGGTGTGGACGGTGGCCCGGGAGAGCACCGCCCCCGCTCTGCTGCCCGCCCCGCCCGCCGAGGGCGAGGTGGTCCGCCCGCTCCCGGACCACCTCGACACACTGCGCCGGCTGACCCTGCGCACCTCCTACCTGGCAGTTCCCACCGCCGCGCTCACCTTGGTGGTCGCCAGCCTGGTCGGCAAACTGCTGGGGCTCGGCATCGACTGGTTCGACACCCATGACGCGGCCATGGGCAGTTACGTCGCCGCAGGGCTGTTCGCCGCCTCCGTATCGGTCCTCTTCCCGCTGGTCCTGCCCGACACCAGGACACCCCGCCCGCGCTCGCCGCTGGAGGGGCTGCGCCCGCCCCGCTGGGGCAGCGAACCGGAGAAGGGGCGCACCGGAGCGATTCCACTGCTCGTACTGGCCTGCGCCGCACTCGCCGGAGCGATCTCCTGCGCCGTGGCCGTGGCCGTCCTGCAGGCCGCCGACCTGGCCGCCGGGCCGGTGGCCTACGGGCTGATCGTCCTCGGGCTGACCGGGGGCATCGCGCTGGGCGTCAAGAACGCCACGAGCGTGCTCCCCACCCTCTCCCGGCGCCGACTGCTGGCCCTGACCCTGGCCGGCACCGGAACCATCCTGCTCCTGATGGGCCTGGTCGCCGACACCACCACGGTCGTTGTGCTGTCCGCGCTTGCCGGAACCAGCGCAGGCATCGCCGCCCGGGTCGGGCACACTCTGATCGACCAGGAGACCGAAGAAGCACGCCGGCCCAGGGTCACCGAACACCTTCAGGCGACGGTGGGCGTGGCCGTCGCCACCGGAGCAGTCCTCGCCCCCCTCCTTGCCGCACTCATCGGCCCGCACCGACTGGCGGGCGCCGACCTGGTCTTCGCGCACGGCGGGGCCGGCTTCACCCTGATGCTCGTCGGTGCGCTGCTCCTGCCCGTGTCGGTGATCGTGCTGGCCAAGGCCGACGACCGGCAGGGCGTACCGCTGCGCCGCGACCTGCGCGAGGCGCTGCGCGGCGGACAGCCGCCCCAGGCCCCCGCCGGCACCGGTTTCTTCATCGCCCTGGAGGGCGGTGACGGTGCGGGCAAGTCCACACAGGTCCAGGCCCTCGCCTCGTGGATCCGGGACAAGGGACACGAAGTGGTCGTCACCAGGGAGCCCGGCGCGACCCCCGTGGGCAAGCGACTGAGGTCGATCCTGCTCGACGTGTCCTCCGCCGGCCTGTCCAACCGTGCGGAGGCCCTGCTGTACGCGGCGGACCGGGCGGAGCACGTCGACACCGTGGTGCGCCCGGCGCTGGCACGCGGCGCAGTGGTCATCTCCGACCGCTACATCGACTCTTCGGTGGCCTACCAGGGCGCCGGGCGGGACCTCTCGCCCACCGAGATCGCCCGCATCTCGCGCTGGGCCACCGACGGCCTCGTACCGAACCTGACGGTTCTCCTGGACGTCTCCCCGGAGACGGCGCGCGAGCGTTTCACGGAAGCCCCGGACCGTCTGGAATCCGAGCCCGCCGAGTTCCACCGAAGGGTACGAGCCGGCTTCCTCACGCTGGCGGCGGCCGACCCGGCCCGCTACCTGGTGGTCGACGCCGGACAGGAGCCGGCTGCCGTCACCACAGTCGTACGGCACCGACTGGACCGCATGCTCCCGCTCTCCGACGCCGAACGGGAAGCCCGCGAGGCCGCCCTCCGCGCCGCGGAGGAAGAGGCCCGACGCAAGGTCGAGGAGGCCCGACTGGAGGCGGAGCGCAAGGCCGAGGCCGAACGCAAGGCCGCCGAGGAGAAGCTCCGTCGGGAAGCCGAGGAGAAAGCCGAGGCCGAACGCCGGGCCGCGGCGGAACGGGAACGGCTGGCGGCCCAGGAGCGCGCACGGCTGGCCGCCGAGGCCGAGGAGAAGGCTCGTCGGGAGGCCGAGAAGAGGGCCGAGGTCGAACGCCGGGCCGCCGAGGAGGCCCGCCTGGAGGCGGAGCGCAAGGCCGAGGCCGAACGCCGGGCCGCTGAGGAAGAAGCACGCCGGCAGGCCGAGGAGAAGGCCCGTGCGGCGGAACAGGAGCGGCTGCGTCGGCAGGCGCAGGACGAGGCCCGGCTGCGGGCCGAAGTCGAGGAACGCCGCCGAGAGAAGCAGCGCAGGGCCGAGCAGGCACTCCTGAGGGCTGAGGAAGCCCGTCGGCTCGCTGAGGCCAGTGCCGCTGCCGCAGCGACCCCCACGACCGCACCCCCCGCAGCGCCTACTCGTCGCCATGACCTGACCAAGCCGGCGGCCGACCCGCGCACCGCCCCGGACCCAGAGGCGGAGGCGGCCACCGTCGAGACGCCACTGTTCGGCTCCGATCCCGACGAGGTGACGCAGACCGTCCCCACCCCGCGGTTCGACCCGCGGGGTGTGGAGGAGACGGCCGTGCTGCCGCCGGTGCGTGATGAGCGGGGTGTGGAGGAGACGGCCGTGTTGCCGCCGGTGCGTCCGGATGCGCCGGCGGACCGACTGCCCCGGGGTTACTTCAGGGACGAGCCGACCTCCCGCCCGTCAGCCGCCGATCCCGGCTCACGGAACTCGGCCGGGGCGGGCGCGGAGGACCGCACCCACGAGATTCCGGCGCTCGACGCGCAGGGGCGCCCGCGCCGTCGCTCCGACTGGGCGGAGGAGACGCCGCTGGACGACCTCCCGACCCTCGCCGACGAACTCCTCGGACCGCGCAACGAGGAGGAGGACGGTCGCGGCGCTCAGCGCGACTGACCAAGGCTCCCCACCGGGGCCGCTCCGCTGCCGACGGAGGCCCTCGACTGTCAGCGGGCCGGTCCACAATGGGTCCTGCTAACAGGGGCCGCCACGAAGGAACGCAAGGGAGCACGGGCCGATGGCCGTATGGGACGACCTCGTGGGGCAGCAGCGCGTACAAGGGCAGCTCGCCGGCGCTGCGAGGGACGCCGACGCGCTGGTCACCGCCGACGCCGCCGGCGCACCCCCGCCGCCGGCCTCGAAGATGACCCACGCCTGGCTCTTCACCGGCCCGCCCGGCGCCGGGCGGGCCACCGCGGCCCGTGCCTTCGCCGCCGCCCTGCAGTGCACCAGCCCGGACCGGGCACTCGGGGGTTCCCCCGGTTGCGGGTTCTGCGACGGCTGCCACACGACCCTCGTAGGCACCCACGCGGACGTGGAGATCATCCGCACCGACCTGCTCTCCATCGGAGTGAAGGAGACCCGCGACCTGGTCCGGCGCGCCCAGCTCTCCCCAGCGGTGGGCCGCTGGCAGGTCATCGTGCTGGAGGACGCCGACCGCTTGACCGAAGGGGCTGGAAACGTCCTGCTCAAGGCAGTGGAAGAGCCCGCCCCGCGCACCGTGTGGTTGCTCTGCGCGCCCTCGCTGGAAGACGTCCTGCCCACGATCAGGTCCCGCTGCCGCCACCTGACGCTGCAGACCCCTTCCGTCGAGGCCGTCGCGGACGTACTCGTCCAGAGGGACGGCATCGAACCATCCGTGGCCGCAACCGCAGCCGCAGCCACCCAGGGGCACATCGGCCGCGCCCGGCGGCTCGCCACCGACGAGCGCGCTCGCCAGCGCCGTGCCGCCGTGCTGAGACTGCCCCTGCGCGTGGACGACATCGGGGGTTGTCTCAAGGCCGCGCAGGAACTGATCGACGCCGCCAGCGAGGACGCCAAGCAGGTGGCAGAGGAGGTGGACACCAAGGAAACCGAGGAACTGCGCGCCGCGCTCGGCGCTTCCGCCGGCACCGGAGGGCGCATGCCACGGGGCACCGCCGGGGTGATGAAGGACCTGGAAGACCGACAGAAGCGGCGTCGCACCCGCACCCAGCGCGACAGCCTTGACCTGGCCCTGACCGACCTCACCGGTTTCTACCGCGATGTGCTGGCCCTCCAACTCGGCTCCGACGTGGCACTGGCCAATGCACAGATCCGGGACGACCTCGATCGCGTCGCCCGTTCCTCGACGCCGGAACGCACCCTGCGCAGAGTCGAGGCCATCCTCGCCTGTCGCACCGCCCTCGACCGCAACGTCGCCCCGCTGCTCGCCGTCGAAGCCATGACCATGGCCCTGCGAGCGGGTTGAGAGCCGGACCAGCCAGTTCGGGGACCGCGCCCCCCGCGCCGACGTTCCCCAGGCAACGCAAAGGCGCCCCCGGCATTGACCGGCTCACTCGTACGGGCAAGGGCTGGCCTGCCCCGCGCTGCGCGCCGCGGGAGCGAGCTAGGCTCCCAGGATGGACACCAGGCGTCTGTTGCGCACCACCGGGACCGTCATCGCCGCCGCCGGTCTGCTCCTCTCCGGCTGCACCAGCGGCAGTTCCGGCCCGAGCGCCTCGGCGTCCCCCTCCGGCTCCGAGCGCGAGGCCGGCCCCTCCGGGAGCCGAGCCCGCCCCGCCGAAGTGCCGGTGGCCCTCAAGTCGTACTACGCCCAACAGCTCAGATGGCGCGACTGCGGAGTCCCCGACTTCCAGTGCGCGACGATGAAGGCCCCACTGGACTACGACCGGCCAGGCGCCGGTGACATCGACCTCGCGGTCGCCCGGAAGAAGGCGACCGGGCCTGGCGAACGCCTCGGCTCCCTCCTGGTCAACCCGGGCGGGCCGGGTGGATCCGCCATCGGATACCTCCAGGCGTACGCCGGTATCGGCTACCCCGCACCGGTCCGCGCCCGGTACGACATGGTGGCGATCGACCCGCGCGGAGTGGCCCGTAGCGCGCCCGTGGAATGCCTGAGCGGGCCGCGCATGGACGCGTACACGCAGATCGACCCCACCCCGGACAACGCCGCGGAGCGCAGCGCACTGGTCGATGCCTTCAAGGAGTTCGCGCAGGCATGCCAGGAACGTTCCGGCAAGGTCCTGCCGCACGTCTCCACCGTAGAAGCCGCCAAGGACATGGATGTGCTGCGGGCCGTGCTGGGAGACGAGAAGCTCGGCTACGTCGGAGCCTCCTACGGCACCTTCCTCGGCGCGACCTATGCGGACCTCTTTCCCGGCCGCGTCGGCCGTCTGGTCCTCGACGGGGCGATGGACCCCTCCCGACCGGCGGTCGACCTCAACCGAGACCAGACCGCAGGCTTCGAAACCGCCTTCCAGTCCTTCGCTAAGGACTGCGTGACCCAACCCGACTGCCCTCTCGGAAACAGCGGCACCGGCGAGGCCACCCGCCGCCTGAAGGACTTCTTCCGCAAGGTCGACGCCCAGCCCGTACCCACCGGAGACACCCGGCCGCTGGGAGAGGCACTCGCCACCACCGGCGTGATGGCCGCCATGTACGACGAATCCGCCTGGCCGCAGCTCCGGGAAGCCATCGCACAGGCGATGAACGGCGACGGTGGCGGCTTGCTGGCCCTCGCCGACAGCTACTACGAGCGGGAGCCCGACGGCGAGTACGCCAACCTGATGTCCGCCAACGCCGCGGTCAACTGCCTCGATCTGCCCGCCGCCTTCACCGGCCCCGAGGGTGTCGAAGCCGCCCTGCCCTCCTTCGAGAAGGCATCTCCCGTCTTCGGCGCCGGCCTCGCCTGGGCCTCCCTGAACTGCACATACTGGCCGGTCAGGGCCACCGGGCGCGCTCACCCCCTGGTGGCCAAGGGCGCGGCGCCCATCCTCGTCGTGGGCACCACCCGCGACCCGGCCACGCCCTACGCCTGGGCACAGGCGTTGGCCAGCCAACTCGATTCCGGCGTCCTGCTCACCTATCAGGGTGATGGACACACGGCGTACGGTCGCGGGAGCGACTGCATCGACACCGCCATCAACCGCTACCTGCTGGACGGGACCCCGCCCGCCGGGGGCACCACCTGCAAGCCCACGGGTTCCCCGTCCTAGAGCCGGTCCACTTGACCCGGCTGACCCGCCAGTGAAGCCACCACTGAAGCCGCTGACTCGACGCCACCTGCCCCGGCACCCTGCTTCACCAGGTCCGGGGCACCCCAGAACACCCTGTAGACTTGGCGCCGCTGCTCCAGCGAATCTTCCCTGCGGATGATCCGTTCGATGTGGCATGCCGCCTTAGCTCAGTTGGCCAGAGCAACGCACTCGTAATGCGTAGGTCTCGGGTTCGAATCCCGAAGGCGGCTCCAGAGAAGTCCTGGTCACCTAGCCCGTGACCAGGGCTTTTTCTTATGCACTGGCTGTGCGGGGTCGGAACGCGATGATCTTCGCGCCCTCATGTGAGGCCGACGTGAGGCCATCCTGCTTGTTCGCCTGCTCGACCGCCCGCTGCTGGGGCAGGCGAGCGCTTCCGCGCGGGACCATGGCGGCGGTTGCCTCGGCGGCCTCGGCGGCGGCCTTGGGCATGACCGACTGATAGATGTCTCGCGTGATCCGGCTGTCATTGTGGCCGAGGGTCTCGGACACGATCTTGACGTCGACGCCGGCGGCGAGCATGAGCGAGGCGGCGACGTGCCGCAGGTCGTGCAGCCGGATCGGCGGCAGTCCGGAGAGGTCGACGAGCCGCTCGAACTGATCGGTCAGCCACCCGGGGTGAATCCGGTCGCCGTCCTCTTGGGTGAACATCCGGCCCGACTCGATCCACGCGCGCCCCCACTGGCAACGCTCGGCGGCCTGCTTGGTCCGGTGCGCGTCGAGCACCTCGGCGGTGTACTCGTCGATCGAGAACACGCGCTCGCCGCTGTCGGTCTTGGGCAGGCTCTCTATCACCTCCCATCCATCCTGTACGAGTTGAGTGGCAACGGTCATCGTGCGACTCGGTGCCGAGTAGTCGGCCCACCGGACGCCGCACGCCTCGCCGCGGCGCAGACCCCGGAACGTGATCAGGTGGAAAAGCGGCAGCAGTCGGTGTTTCGTCTCGGCGAGGTAGTCGAGGAACTGCCCGGCCTGCTCGGGGGTCCACACCATGACCGCCGAGGGCCGCTCGCCGGTCCGCACCCATGCCTCGACCCGCTCGGGCGTCCAGACCATCGCTTTGGGTCGCTTGGCCGGAGTGAGCTCGACGTATGAGGCGGGGTTGAAGGTGATCGCCCCGCGCGCGATGGCGGTGTTCAGCGCGGCCCGCAGCGTGTCGCGGACGTGCTTCTGAGTCGACGGTCCGGTGATGCGGCGGAACGGCGGCATCGCGTCTATGGCGTCCTTGAGGAACTTCCTTCGGCCTCGGTTCTCGATCCCCTTCCACGGGATCGTTTTCAGCTCGTCGAGCGCGGCGCGGCGCTGCATGTTCGCTTCGTGAATGTCGGCGTTGGTCTCGGCGATGCCGGCGAACATCTCGTCGAGGTGCTGCACCGTGAGGCGGTCGAGGCGGATGTGCCCGATCCGGGGTTTCAGGTGGCACCTGATGTCGACCTCGTACCGGGTTTCTCCGCTCTTGCGGAGTGCCTTCTTTCCGGCGAGCCACACGTCGAGCCACTCGGCGACCGTCATGTGCTGAGTCAGAGACTGCCCGGTCGCGAAACGGCGCTTCGTCTCGTCGTAATCGGGGATGTCCTCGCCGCTCGCGGACACGGTTTCGAGCAAGTCGGCGAGGCGGCGGCGGCCGTCGGGGTCCGACTTCTTGTCGGCGATGTCGAGCAGCGCGGCAAGCGCGGTGATGTCGGTCTGCGCGTCCGTCTTGGTCTTGTACCCGCTGCGCCGGAAGCGGCGCCGGGTGCCGTCCTCGCGGGGCGGCAGTTCCTGAACCAGGCTCCACACGCCGTGTGTTCGCTGGGTCAGCTTCTTGCACGCTGCGCCGAGCTGCTTGTCGGTCTGCGGGTCGCGGCATCCGCAGCGCTTGGTGATCGTTCCGTTCATCTAGTCGGTCTCCTCGGGTGTGACTGAGTTGGGGGCGTCGAGCATGTCGAGCCCCTGCATGTCCTCGATCAGGTGGTGCGGTAGGGCGGGGACCTTGAGCCCTGCGCGCACCATGTCGTCGATGTGGCGGGCGAGTTCTTCGAGGCGGTGCACAAAGTCGGTCTCGGCGTCGGGATCACCTCCCCTCGCTTGGTTGGCCTCGGTGCGGAGATAGGCCCTGCGGACGATCGCGAGGCGCCGCTCGAACTCGGGGTACAGCGAGGCCGGATATGCCGCTGTAGCCCACGCTGCGGCCCATGTCTGGCCCGTTCCGGCGATCCGCCGGGAGTCGGTGACGTACCGCCCGTCGAGGGGCCCGTCGAGCTTCGGTGTCGTCTCGCCGGTCATCCACTGCCACACCGTGTAGGGGTCGCGCGGATCGGCGGCCGGAACGGTAGGCACGGTCTCCTCGCTCCCGAGGGGGAGCAACAAGAGCAGAGGGGGAGTGGCGAGGGCCAGGCCGAGCACGAGCAGGTCGTCGACGGTCACCGGACGGCGTTTCTTGCCCTCGGCGCCTGATCGGCCGGTCTCGATGCTGACGATCACGGCGTACGTGATGTCGGGGCGCCCGAGGCGGGCGCACTCGGCGGCGAGGTCGTTTCGGTTCATGCCGAGGCGTTCGCGGTGCCGGCGGATCTGTGCGGCGACGACGTCGCCCGCTGTCTGGTGACTGTGCATATTGCAAAGCTAGCTATGTTGCTTGCAAAGATCCAGTCGGAATCGTACGTTTCTGGTCTGGCACTGCTCGACACCATCGGTCCGCAGTGCACACCGATGTCACAGGGGGTAGACCATGACGACTACAGAGCAGGGGATGACACACGACGAGCTGATGCACCTACCCGTCGCCGTCCCGCTGGAGACCGCAAACCGTGCGCTGCACCTCGGCCGCACGACCGGGTATCACCTCGCCCGGACCGGCCGGTACCCCGTGCGGGTCCTGCGACACGGACGGGCGTACAAGGTGTCGCGCTATGACCTGCACCGGCACCTCGGCGTCGATGCGGACGCACCGGCGGACGGGGGAGCCTAGGCAGGAACGCCCCGCCCGCCGGGCCTTGAGGGCGCGACGGGCGGAGACATGGGGTTGACCGTGGTCTACGACCAACCGTGCTCGGTGAGCGGCTCGGCGTCCTTGAGATAGCCGAGCAGCCCGGCGGCGGGGTACTCGATGATGTCCTCGGGCAGCTCGTGCACGGACCACCATCGCAGGTCGAGGCACTTCTCGGGCTCGCGGTTCACCGGCTCGCCCGTCCACGTGGTGGCCAGGAAGAACAGACCGATTCGCTCGGTGTCGGCGTCCTGCTTGTGGTGCACGACGTGCACGAGCCGCAGGTGCTCGGGGTCGACCTCGACGCCGGTCTCTTCGAGCAGCTCACGCGCGGCACCCATGGTGAGCGGCTCGCCGGCGTCGAGCTTGCCCGAGGGGGCGTGCCACCGACCGTAGCCGTACGGCCCCCCGCGCTGCGACAACAGCACCTTGTCGCCATCACGCAGAATCACGTGCGTGTCGATCACGGGGGTTGCGAGTGCTGCGTTCATGAGTTCACCGTGCGGTCGTCGGGGTCGGTGGGGTTGTCGACGCTACCCCCGGACGGGGGCAGCGCGTCGGCGATTCGCTTCGCTACATCCGTAGGGGTGGCGTCGGTCGAGTCGAGCACGAGCACCTCGACGCCGAGGGTCATCAAAGTCTGTGCGGCCTCGCGGTAGAGCGCGACCTCGCGGGCGGGCCCGTCGGGGTCGTCATGGAAGCGGTGGCGCTTCCCGCGCTCAGCGAGACGGGCCGCGATGCTTGCCGGGTCCGCAGTGAGGATCACGGCCAGGTCGGGCAGCAGGATGTGCCGGTTCAAGGCGAGCACGAACGGCTCGGGTACGCCGTCGAGCTGCTGGAGAACGAGATTCGACGCGAGGTAGCGGTCACAGATCACGGTCTCGCCGGCCTTGAGCAGCGGATCGAGCTCGACCTCGATGTGCTCGTACCGGTTGGCGGCGACGAGACAGGCGAGGGCGCGGCCGTGAATGTGGTTCGCCTTGGCCCGGGTGAACTCGCCGAGCTCGCTCGTCGAGGGCTCCGTCGTCGTGTGGACGTGTCTTCTGCGGTCGACGAGCAGGCGGCCGAGCTCGGCGACCGTGGTCGACTTCCCGACCGCGCTCGGGCCGTCGACCGTGACGAACACGCCGGGGTGGACGGTCACGCGGCGACCCCCAGACGGTTGCGGTCGTGCTGCTCGCGGGTGAGCTCGGCGAGCGTCGCGCGGAGCTTCGGGAGAGGGACGGTCCCGAACTGGACGCCGACCGAGAAATTGAACTCGTCGCGGGCGCGCATCGACTCGTCGGCGCCGTCGGCGGTCAGGTCGACGTCGGAGTACGCGAGCAGTGTGTCGGGCTCGTGTCCGGCGTCGGTGAGCGTCTTCCAGATCGGCGTACCGGGGTAGGGCCGGAACTCGAACACGCTCGCCCGAAAGCGGCCCGCTCCGTACCGGTCGGCGATGGCCCACAGGTTGTGGATGTGACGCACCGTGGCGTCGAGGTCTTCCTGCTCCTCCCCGGGGTACCCGAGGATGAAATACCCCTTCACACCGATGCCGCGCGCGAGCAGCCGGGCGGCGACCTGCTCGGTCATCTTGGCGGTAATCCGCTTGTCCATGCCGGCGAGCACGCGGTCGCTGCCCGACTCGATGCCGAGGGCGACCTCGCGTAGTCCGTTCGCCTTGAGTGTGTCGAGCATGGCGTCGTCGAGGCGGTCGAACACGTTGATCCGTCCGGTGGCGTCCCACACGTACCGGTCGCCGATCCTGTGGCGGGTGAAGGCTTCCATCTGTGGCACGATCACCCGCTTCGCGCCGAGGAACAGATCGTCGACGAACCGGTACGCGGTGGTGCCGTAGGTCTCGTGCAGGTGGTCGAGCTCGTCGACGATGCCCTCGGGCGACCGGGGGCGGATCTTGACGTCGGGGTTCGCCGATACGGCGGCACCGCAGAACCCGCAGTCGTACGGGCACCCGCGCGATCCGACGATGTTCGCCTCGGTCCGGCCGTCGTCGGCGGTGTATGGGTCTTGCGGCAGGAACGCGCGGTTCACGAGCGGTAGCGCGTCGATGTCCGGGCTCAGCCAGTCGGCGGCCCGATCGCGGGCGATGCCGGCGGCGTGTGTGCCGAGCAGCCGGTCGCGCCACATCACCCCGGGCAACTCGGCGCGGCGACGCTCGTCGGCCAGCAGCGCGGCGACTCGGGGCTCGCCCTCTCCGATCACCAGGGCGCGCAGGTTGCCCATGCGCGGATCGTCGAGGATGCGGGCGGGCATCGCGCGGGCGTGGTGCCCACCGACCATGAGCGAGATACCGGGGTCGAGCCCGGCGGCGATCCGTGCCGACATCTCGTACGTGGGGGCGAGCAGGTTCATCCCCACCCAACGGGGCCGGACGCCGTTGATCAGGCGGGCGGCTTCGTCGACGCCGAGCCCCTGCGCCTCGGCGTCCAGTACACCCACGTTGAAACCGGCCTGCTGCGCGTAGGTGGCGATGTACGCCATCCCGAGCACGGGCAGGGTGTAGTCGTTCGTTCGGGGCCGCAGGGCGTAGTCGCGGAGCGGCGCATTCACGAACAAGGCGTCGAGCACCCGGTTCGGGTCGGCGCCGGCGATCAGGTCAGAGGCTGCTCGGTCCTCCGTGGCCGTTAAGGTCATTGCTCCCCCACGTGAGAGTGAAAAGGGTCAGGGCGTGCAGTTGCGTGCGTGCGGGCGCCCATCGGCGCCACAGGGCCTCGAACTCACTGTCAGAGCTCGGGAAATCGAGTGCGGGGGCCGCTTTCCGGGCCCACGTGCGCACGGCGAGGTCGCCGTGCGGGTAGATCGAAAAGTCGCCGGTGAAGTCGGCCGCGGCGGCTGCTGCGGTCCATGGCCCGATGCGGCGCACCTCGACGAGCTCTTTGATCAGGCTTTCGGGGTCGAGCGTGGCCCAGTGCTCGCCCCGGTCGAGGTACGCCTCGGCGGCGGCGCGCAGCGCGTTGCGGTTGAACTTCGCCCCGACGGCGCCGAATCCGTCGTCGGAGATCCCGAGCACGGTCTCGGGAGTTGGCACGGTTGCGAACTCGCCGGCCGCCGTGGTGAAGGTGCGCCCGTAGGCGGTGTAGAACGCCCGGTGCTTGCGCGCGGCCTGCTTTGCAGTCACGACCTGGCGGAGAATGGCGGTCGCGATCGCATCCCACAACGACGGGTTGGTGAGACGGGCGACCGTGCCGAGGCGCACCAACTCGTCGAGCAGTGGCACGGCTTGCTCGGGTGCGGCGGGTAGCTCGATCGGTGATGTGTAGGCGACGGGCGGCTGCTCGGCGGCGGGGCCGCCCGTAACGGGCCACAGGGCGAGGTGTTCGCTCCGGTGGTTCCAGACGGCGAGCCATGCGGCGCCCCCATGCTCGACGAGACGGGCGCGTTCCTTCTTGGCGGTCGTCTGCCATGCGGGGTGTTCAGTGATGATCTTCGTGCTCATGGGCTCAATTCCGGTCGAGGGGGCGCGGGTTAGGGGGCGCGATGGCGGCGTGCGTGCGCAGTTCGAGGAAGCGCACGGGGGTAATCGTCCACTCGACGACCGCCCCACTTCCCACTACCACGGTGAACCCGCAGCGCGTGCCCGAGTTGAGCAGAGCGAGGGCGTGCAGCCATCCCGACTCGGCCCACTCGACCGCCCGTTCGACCTCGCGCGGGGTCATCCCGAGCATGTGAGCCGTGCGCACCTGAACGCGCAACGCGCGTATGGCGGCACGCGGCGTCGGAAACACGCGCGGCTGATCGAGCGGCGAGGCCCTGCGCGCGTACTGCGAGTCGTACCGCAGCACCTCGAACAGAAACCCGTGTTCGACGAGTGCCTTGGCCTGCTGGGGGTGGCTGGACAACCTTGCCCCGTTGACGGTGATCACACCGGCTGGCGCGCTCATTCCCTCACCCTCCGGACGCGGTTACATGGTTGCCCCTGTCCGGCAGTGAGGCGTAAGTGCGCCGGCCAGGGTGGACCCTCGGGGGTTCTCCCTAACGGGCGTGCGAATAGGGAGCTTTCAGCGTATAAAGGTGCGGCGTCGCTGCGTCGCAGAGTGACCGTAGCGCCACGCATAATGCGGTTGCAAGGGTGTACCGGTACAACCATGCAGACTGGCATATGCAAGAACCCCCCGACCCTGGTCAGGCGGGGGGTGTGAGGTTTTGCGGCGTCGGGGGGTAGCGGCTGGTTAGTTGACGAAGTGGTCGAACTCGCCGGCCTTGACGCCCTTGATGAACGCTTCGAGCTTCTCGGGCGACGTGGTGATGATGCTCGCCGGGTCGTCGCTCTCGCACAGCAGGATCACGCCTTCGTGCTTGGCGACGTGCAGGCACTGCTCGCCGCCGCCCCCAGAGAAGCTCGACTTCTGCCAGTTGAATTCGCTGTTCATCCCTGATTTCTCACAGTTCTCTTGCGATGTGGTGAATGAAACTTCGCGACTCGTCGGGGTCGAGTGAGGTCTGCTCGGCGAACTTGAGCAGGGCTCTGTACCGGTCGAGGTTCGCGGCGGTGTCCAGGAAGCGACCGCCGAAAGGCGTGTCGATGTGGACGGTGTCCAGTTGCGGGACCGCACCGGTCGCATACATCACGGTCTGTGTGACCTCGATGAAGTCGTCGGCCGCGAAGGGGATCACCCGGAGCGTGATCCAATCCTGCTCGGATGCCTGTAGAAGGTGTTCGAGCTGTGCTCGGGCCACCTTCCGACCTCCGACTCGCATGCGCAGTGCAGCCTCGTGCACGATCGCCTCGAATCGTGGCGGAGTGTCGCGGTCGAAGATCGCTCGGCGCTTCATGCGGTGTTCGACTCGGGCGTCGACTTCTTCCCCCGGTACCTGCGGGATGACACCTGCGAACAGCGCTCGTGCGTAGTCCTCGGTCTGCAAGACACCGGGGAACGTCATGGGCTGGAGGCATTGAAGGCCGGTCGCGTGATGTTCGAGTTCGGCGATGTCGAGAAAGCCCGGGGCGAGGATGCCGCGATAGTCGTCCCACCAGTGCGTGCCTCGCCGCTCGGCAGAGATGACGCACAGCGCGGCGAGCAGGGCGTCGTCGTCGCACTGGTAGAACGTGAACAACCTGCGGATTCGCTCGTCGCTGATCCCGAGTCGGCCGGCCTCGATGTTGCTGATCCTGGCCGCATCGGTAGAGAGCAAGCCCGCAGCATCTCGTGCGGTCATGCCGGCGCGCTCGCGTAGCTTCCGCAGCTCGGCGCCCAAGCGAACCTGTCGGGCGGTCGGATTATCCCTCGGCGGCATGTGTCCCTTCCCCTTGTCCTACCAGAGTTTGCCGGTTGCGGCGGCATGGGTCCACCCGCGCAACTTGTCGGGGGTACAGGGTTGTACCGGTCCAACCTTTTCCCTTATGGTCCTGGCAGCACCGCGCCACGCCAGTAAGCCCGAAGTGCAGCCGTTGCGCACGCTTTTGCGCGCCCCGGGGACGGCCAAGCCACGCATGGCGAGCGCGAGCTCAGACAGCGTTGGGAGACGACGAAATGACGACCGCAGCCTTAGCACCTCCCGCACAACCACCCGAGCAGAACGCGAGCTACAGGTTCACCGCGCCCCGATTGCCGAGCACGCCCGCTCTCGCCCGGCACTGGGTCGCCGACCTGCTGCGTTTCGGCGGGCGCGCGCACCTCGCCGAGCGTGCCGAACTCTGCACGTCCGAGGTGGCCACGAACGCGTACCTGCACACTGCCTCGCCCCTGATGACGGTAGAGGTGTCGCTCTCGACCGAGGGCGTAACCGTCTGCGTGCACGACGGCGCCCCGGGACGTAAACCGCAGGTACGGCCCACGTGGGCAGACCCGAGCTCGCTCTCGCCGACCGGGCGCGGCCTCGGGCTCGTATCCGCCTACGCCGACATGTGGTCGGCGGTGTCCGACGAGTCATCAAAGACCGTGTGGTTCATGCTCAGTGACAGCTCGACGGCGAGGTGTGCAGCGTGACCACCTATGCCGACCGAGCCCTGCTCGGCCTAGTGATCATCTTCGCGAGCCTCGGTGTGCTCGTACTCGTGGCGATCTACGCCTCGATTCCCGGCCCCCTCCACGCCGAGACGCCGCCGCCCGACACCGAGGGACAGACCTACACCTGCTACTGCTGGCGCGACCCGATCCCCGTGCGGGTCGTGGTCGGCCCCAGCAAGGGCCGAGCGCCTGCCCGCGCGAGGCACGCACGCCACGCCGCCCGCTCGAAAACCCATGTCTCCCACGCGGGAGCGGGCGGCGGCGGAAGGGGCGCACCTCCCGTGCTCGCGACCGGATAGGTCGCGCGCACGGTGACCCCGAGCAGTGGGCCCTCGACGAGTGCACCGTCGAGGGCCCATTCGCCTGCCCTCACAACGACAAAGGCGCCCCCCGCAACCGGACAGACCCGGGTGCGGGGGGGCGTGAGCGTTCAGTGAGTGGCGGTCTGCCACAGGGTGAGAGCGAGGCCGATTACGGCGACCAGAGCGAGGACGCTCGGGAGGGGCCACCGGGTTTTTTCGAGGGCGTCGAGTCGCTGTTCGTGGTCGGCGAGGCGGTTGTCGGTCTGGTCGCTGCGCTGCACGAGCAGGGCGAGCGAGCCGTCGGTGCGGGCGAACCCTGCCTCGACGACGCCGCGCAGCCGCTCAAGTTCGAGCGCGACGTCGCCCGGGGTCGGGTCGGTCACTGGCGCCCGCTGTGGTCGCGGTCGAGGGCGAGCAGCTCGTCGTCGGGGTGCGGGGCGGCGCGCAGCCACTGCGGCAGCAGGTTGTCGACGACCGGGAGTGCCATCACGCGCGTGATGGCACCCGCGATGGCGAGGGCCAGGCCGACGCCGGCGGCGGTCTGCGGGATGCCGGCGGCGTCGATGATCAGGGGCATACCTGCGGCCAGGGCGAGGGCGGTCTGCACGATGGTGCGGAGGGTGCGACGCGAGGCGTCGGTCATGGGTGTACCTCTCTGTTCGTGATGGGGGAACGGGCCGCCCGCCGTGTGCGGGCGGCCCATGTGATGCGGGGCGGGTCAGATCTTGGGGACCTTGAGCGCGTTCCAGGACGCGCGGCCGGGCCACCCGTCGGCGTCGTCGCCCCGGTAGCCGAGGTGTCGCTGCCACCGTGCGTAGCTCTGGCGGTCGACCTCGGTCCACTGCGGCCCCGGTCCTCGGCGGTAGGCCGAGCAGCCCTCGGCGACGAGCCGCCGGCCCATGGCGGTGATGATCGGCGAGTGCGGGTGCCGCTTGAAGAACGCGACGCCCGGGTACGGCTCGAACCTCGGCGCCGACGGCTTGGGCTTGGGCTGCTCGGGCTTGGTGGCGAGGCGGCGGTCGATGCGCTCGCGCATGGTGGTCATGGAGAACCCGCGCGGGTCCGACTTCCAGTCGCTCCACTCCTTGTGGCCGATGACGCTCGCGCCGGTCCAGCCGTAGGCGCGGCAGATCGCGGCCGAGACGCGCTCGATCGCGTCGAGCTGCGCGTCGGGCCACGGGTCGCGGCCGTCGCCGAGGTTGACGCACTCGAACCCGTAGAAGTGCGCGTTTCCGTCGGTCGCGCCGGCCGAGCCCTCATGTCGGTGGGTCGCCGGCAGCGACCGCTCGGCGACCACTGCGGCGAGCACGCCCGGGTCGCCGCCCCCGGCGTGGTTCGCACGTCCCGCGCTGATCAGGTAGACCGTGCCGTTCTTCGCGATCACGCCATGGCACAGCGGCCCCGGGAGCGCGGCGTATCCGTCGTAGCAGAGCCGCACCGAGTGCTCGGTGCCCTCGCTCACGGTGTGGTGGATCATCACACCGTTGATCGGCCCAAACGAGCCCTTGTGGTTGCGGTTGTGGGTGCGCCACGAGTCGACCTCGACGACGCGAACGCCCTCGGCGCGCAGGATCGCGACGAGCCGATCGGGCGTGAACGGGGTTGCCATGGTGGGTGTCTCCAGACATGAAAAAACGCCCTCGGCGGGGTGCCGGGGCGTGCGGTCGGTGGGGTGGTCAGACGAGAGCGAGCGCCATGATCGCGGGGTCGAGCCCTACCTCGCCCGAGCTCTGGTTGACGGTGCTCGGTAGCGACGTCTGCGCGTCGAGGCACCATGCGCGCTGAAACGCGCTGCCCAAGAAGAAGTTGGCCGGTGCGCTCGGGCTCTCGTTCTGTATGTGCATGTAGTAGAAATCCGTCGCGCTGCCGGCGGAGAGCAGGAAGGCACTCCAGTACCGGCCCGGTTGCAGGGTGACCGTGCCGGACAAGGGCACGGGCACGGCGCCGATGTGGTTGCTCTTGGCGCCCGGGGCGGTACCGGTGATCTGTCCGGCCGAGGGCAGGCTCGACACCTGCCCCGAGGTCGCCACGCGCGCCCCCGACTCGTTGTAGATCCCGGCATAGAACCGCGCGGCCGGTACCGCGCTGCTGCCCGCCCATCCGCGCGCGAAGATCGCGACGGCGTTGACCGGGGTCGGCTCGGAAATGTAGATGCCGCTCAGATAGAGCCGCTTGAGTACGGCGGCCTTGATCGTGGTCGGGTTCGAGACGTGCGCGGGGTCGCACGACCACGCCTGAAACCCGAGCGCGGCCGGCGTCCATGTGTTGCGCGTGGAGGTGGAGGGGAGCTGTTCGACCGGGAGCCGGCCGGACGAGTCGAGCGAGGCGACGCCGGACGCCGCGCCCCGCGCGGTGGTCGCGATGGCGCCGACTTGCGCGGCGGTGTGCGTATGACTCGTCGCCGCGGCGCCGACATCGGCCGCGGCCAGGACGACGACGCCGGTCTGCCCGTTGACGGACTCGACCGCGCCGGCGCCCGAGGTGTCGGGAAGCTGCTCGGCCGGAACCTTGCCGGTCGCGTCGAGCTGCGCCACGCCCCCGGCGGCGCCGGCGGCCGTGGCGGGCAGGGCGCCGACGTCGGCGGCGCTCAGCACGACGTCGGCCGCGCTCACGCCGTTGACGGACTGGACGACGCCCGGGGCACCGGGCGCCCCGGCGGGACCGGTGTCGCCCTGGTCACCCTTGACGCCCGGGACACCCTGGGGGCCCTTGAGATTGCCGATCGAGGCGCCCCACCCGGACGGGCCGCGCTGCCAGATGTCGCCGGTATCGGTGCGCAGCAGCATGTCGCCCGGTCGCGTGCTGGCGCTCGACGTCGAGGCGTCGTTGACGTACCAAGCGGCGCCGCGCACGTCGCCGCCGAGCTGCGTCCACGCGCCGGCGGTCTTCTGCCACGTCGAGACGGTCGTCGAGGTGACGCCGAGGAACTCGCCCGACTCGTACCGCACGTAGAGGTCGCCGTCGACGCCGAGGGCGGGATCGGGTGCGGCGGTGCCGCTGTAGATCCTGCTGCCCGGGGTGCCGTCGGGGCCCTGCGGTCCGGGCACGCCGACGTAGTTCGGTTTCGAGGGGTCGGTCGGAGCGATGTCGGACAGATCGACGTCGGGGTACACGGCCGGTAGCACGATGTTGTACGAGCGGCCCACGGGGATACCCGAGAGCTGCTCGGTCACGACGTACGCCCATCCGGACGGGTCCATGTCGGGCGCGTCGGTGGCCGGCAGGGTGACCTCGACCGCGCCCTGCGCGTCGAGCTGCACGGTCACGGGGCCGCCGAGGATCACGTCGGCTTGCGGGAAGGTGAGTTGTGCGGGCGCGCGGAAGACGATCGCCCCGGACAGCGGGACGCCGTTCGGGGCGAGGAAGCGACCGCGCACGGTCACAGTGGGTATGGACGGGGGCAGCAGTGCGGGGCCCTCCCTAGTCGTCGATGGTGCGCATCCCCGGTGCGGGCGCCCCGGGGTCGGTCTTGGGGGCGGGCGGTTCGGAGAGCAGCGGTGCGCCGAGATCCGCCGACGCTGCGGCGGTGGCGGTCGCCGGCGGGTCCGGCGCTTCGTCGGCCGTGAACGTGTTGCGGGTGTAGCTGCTGAAAATCCGGGTCTCGATCGCGCCGCCGCTGGTCTTGGCCCGGTGCTCGATGAGCCAGTGCACGTATCCGAGGTGTTCGACGCCGTGCAGCGGCCACGTGTGCGTCTTGTTCACCCACGTGTTTGCGGGGATGTCGTACTCGGTCATCACGACCGGATCGCCGTCGGGCGGGTCCATCGTGATCCGCACCTGCCCGCCCCCGGTGCTCGCGATGCTCGACATGTAGAGGACCATCACGGCGTTGTGCGCGGGGGCGCCCCCTGCCCAAGCAGGCTGATACGTCGTCGAGGTGCTGCCCTGCTGCTTGGTCGGATACAGCGGGACGGGCATCCAGGGGCGGCCGAGAAAGCGGCGGGTGTAGTAGTCATCCATCAGGATCACGTCGCCCTCGCGGGAGAACTGCCGGATCATGTTGGAGCCCTCGCCCGAGCCGCCCACGTTGAACGCGAGGGTGCCGTCGCTGCGCTGGATCTTGACGCCGTAGGCGCCATCCCACAGAGCACCGACACCGAAAATGCCGGTGCCGTCCGGGGCGGACACCTCCAGTGAGCCGCCCTCGCCGATCCGGACCGGGCCGGCGGTGATCTCGTCGAGCGCGGGCCGGATGTTCGCGCGGCCCGTGAGGGTGCGCACCTCGCGCTCAAGCGCGCGGATGCGGTCGAGGATGTCGAGCGGGATCGCTGCCACTAGGCGGCCTCCAAGCTGAGTTTTGCGGTTTCGGGTCGGCCGCGCAGCGGCGGGGAGATCGCGAGGCCGACCACCCGGTACCGGCGGTCGAGCCCCTCGGCCCACCACAGATCACGGATGCGCACGCGAACGGTGGCGCCCAGCAGCGAGGGCGACAGGGGCGTGCGGTCGAGCGCGACGGTCACCTCGGGGATCGTCTGCGGGTGCAGCGCGGCGGCCAGGTCGGCGCGCGCGTGCGCGTCGAGGGTGGCCTGCTCGGTCACGGTGGAGTAGTCCGAGGTTCCGTCCAGCCGCGGCCACCCGATGCCGAGCTGCTCGTCGTCGTCGAGCAGCTCGGACATCAGGGGTAGCGATTCCTTGGTCTGGTTCTTGTTGTCGGACGCGCCCCGGGCCTGCCACGCGTTCGCCCGCACGGTCGCGTCGACGGGCCACGCGTAGGACATGACCGGGCCCGGGTGGTCGAGGACAACATCGCTCGCCCCGGTCCGGATGACCGGGGAACCGAGTTGCAGCCGCTTGACGCGCCGGCCGCTGCCCGGATCGCGAAAGCTCGCGATCCTCCACTCGAACCCGCCCTCGACGGCGGCGAGTTGGTCGATCACCTCGCGGATACGCGGCACGTCATAGCGGCGGTACGTGCGGTCACGCTTGACGCCCGAGAGCTGCTCGGCGTCGTACTCGATCCCGATGTCGCCGCCGGGCAGGCTCGCGGCGTAGTCGAGCAGCCCCCGCACGATGTCGTACTGGTCGACCTGTACGGCCTCCTGCGTGTGCAGAATCGCGCGGTGATCGAGGTACGACGCCCACCCGCCGGCCTGTACCTGTAGGCCGAGAAACCCCCGTTCGTTGCTGGTCAGGTTCGCGGTCCACAACACGCCGCCCCACCAGATTTCGGGGCCGCGCTCGATCCACAGGGCCGTACGCCCGGGTTCGATGGCGGCGCGCGCACGGGCGGCGACGGATCGGTTCGGCAGAGGGACGGTGGCTGAGGCCGAGCCCGTCTTGCCGATGTAGTCGTCGAACTGGACGTCGGTCACCGGCAGGACGTCGAGCACCTGATCGGTGCGCAGGTCACACAGGATGACTCGGTACGTGGGGGAGATCAGTACGGCACCCCCTCATGCGTCGAGCGGGTAGATCAGGCCCGACAGGGCCGCCCACGTGGTCAAGTCCGAGTTGCCGATGAAGTGCAGAGTTCCGTCGGTCTGACAGTCGACCTTGATGGGGACGCCGCCGGCGGCGATCGACGCCGAGGTGTGCAGCGCGGGCCGCAGGGCCGAGGGGAGCGGGGACGCGAGCGGCTTCCCGCTGTTCGGCGGAACCCCCTTCGTCGTCCAGGACACTCCGCCGCGCCACTGCATGTGGGGAATCCCGCCGAGCATGATCCGGCGGTACCTGATCGTGCCCTGATAGTTGCCCCCGTTGGTGTATCCGGAGGCGAGGGCCGGCGTTGTCCACCCGATCACGGGGTCGAGGGTCTGCCACGCCGCGCCGTCCCACCGGTCGAGGCCAGTCCCGTTGTCGCGGTACTGGCCCGGGTACCCGCCGGGGAAGGACAGGCCCCACCCGCGCGGGATGATGCCCCCGTACGCCGAGGTGTAGCGGCGGCGGTCGGCGAGCGCGCTCTGCCATGCGATGCCGCCGGTACCGGCCGAGGTACCGGCCGGAACGGTGACATCCCACAGCCGCAGCGCGGGCGTGATCAGGGTCGGCGCCGTCGGCGTCGCCGTCGCCTCGCCTTGCAGCACCTCGACGGTGACCTCGGTCTGCTCGCTCGTGTCGTACAACCCGTCGCGGATCTTCAGAATGACCGAGTCGATGCGGGTGTACTGCGCGTGTCCGTCGCCGATCGTGAGCGTCTCGGGGGAGGTCACGGCAACCGGATACGCGCCCTGCGCGGCAGCGCCCTGCACCACGGCGCGGCCGACGCCGATCTGTACCTGCATGGCACCCGTGCCGGTCGCGGCGAGCGGGTCGCCGCCGGCGATCACGCCGTCGCGCGTGAGGGTCTCGGACTCGGGCGCCATGGCGCCGAGCGGCACGAGTCGGGTGTCTTCTCTGGTCTGGCCGTTGGGCAGCAGCCATCCGGCGCGCACGGTCACGTCGGGGTACCTCCTTACCAGTAGGCGGAGCGCCACCGGAGCGAGACCGAGGCGCGGGGATCGGTGGAGCCGGGCGCGGCTCGGAAGACGAGCGAGGACGCGCCCGGGGCGAGGGCGAATAGCTGCTCGGGTGCGCTGCGGGCGGTGGCCGTATACAGACGCGAGGCGGTGCCGTTGAGCGTGACCGTGCCCTCGCGGGTGTCGACGAGCAGCTCGTCGTCGGCGGCGAGGTCAAGGTCGTACTCGATCGTCTCGCCGGTCGCGAGGTTGGTCACGGACGGCAGGGAGACCGGCCCCCGGATCGTCACGACCGGATGGCTCGGCGCGTCGCCCGTGTTGAGCGCGAGCAGGGCCCCGGTGCTGCCCGGGGTGCCGAACATCATCGGGTAGGCGAGGTGTTCGGGCCCGGGGTCGAGGTGCCAGTCGAGACCGGCCTCGGGCGCGGGCAGGTGCGCGGTGGCCTGCTGCTCGACGACGCCGTACCGGCGCGGGTCGGTGGCCTCGAACTGCATCGCGGCCCCGGTGACGACGCCGACCGCGTACCCGCCCGTGCCGACCGGCACGGCGCGGCGGATGCACCGCACCCAAGACAGCAGCGGCGGGGAGTCGTCGAGGCGGATCACGAGCGGCTGCTCGTCGTCCCGTAGCGCGGTCGCTGCGGACAGGGCACGCACGGCGCCCCCCATGCGACCGGGCTCGGTGCGGATCACGACGCCGTCGAGAGTGATCGTGCGCGGCTGCGCGAGCAGCCGGCCGAGGTAGGCGCCGTGCGCATCCGACCGGTTGACCGTGCCCGAGTCGTATCCGGGAGTGTCCTCCCACCCGGTCAGCGACTGCCACCCGTAGGCGGTCCGGGGCCCGAGCAGCAGCTCGCCGACTTGTACGTGCCCGGGGAGGGTGACCAGATCACCGGGCGCCATGTCCGGTCACCCCCTGCCCTTGGCGTGCCATGCGAGGGCGACCGCCGTTTGATCGGCGGTCGCCTCGCCGGCGTGCCAGTTCTCGATGTGCACGGTTGCGCCCCAACCGCCGGACGCTGCACCGCCGTTGGCGGGTGCCCCGGCGGTGGCGAACTGCGGCGCGGCGGGAACCGAGACGAGATTGCGCATCGTGCGGTCGACGGCCGGTGCGCCCGCCTTGATGCCCTCGACGATTCCCGCAGGAATGAACTTGCCGATCTTGTCGCGCATGAGACGCGACGGGGAATGAATTCCCAGCGCCTTTGCGATCGGGCCCGGAATCAGATTCTTGGCCCATGACATCAGGGTCGAACGCAGCCAAGAGCCCATGCCCTTGATGCCGTTCCAAAGGCCCGTGATCAGATCGCGGCCCTTGTCGTAGAGCATCGAGCCGAAGTTGCCGAAGTAACCGGCGATCCTCCCCGGGAGTCCGCGCACCCACGAAAGCATTTCCCCGGCTTTGCGGACCGTGCCCGACTTGATCGAGTCCCAATGCTTGATGATGAGACCGACCAAAGTCCAGTTGAGGAAGAAATTAACGATCCGGCCCGGAATGCCCTTGACCCAATCGACCGTGGCATTCCAAATGCGGACTGTGCCCGAATTGATCGAGTCCCAATGCTTGATGATCAGACCGACCAAAGTCCAGTTGAGGAAGAAGTCGAGGATCTTCTGACCGACCCATTGCAGCTTTCCCCAGACCCAATCCCAAGCGGCCTTTGTGGCGGAAACGATCGTGTCCCAGTTGGCCACGATCAGGGCGACGATGCCGACCACGGCAGCGATCACGAGCGCGATCGGGCCCATGGCGAGCAGCCATGCCGCAGCCATCCGGGCGCCCTGTATCAGGGACTGCGTCCCCATCAGCACCCACGACGCGACCACCCGCACCGCAGCCGCGGCGGCCCCCGCGCCCTGCGCCACCCAACCCGCGAGCATCGTCGCGTTGAGCAGCACGAACCGGGCGGCGGCGGTCACGCCGGCGGCGGTCTGCGTGGCCCATCCGGTCACAACCGCGACGGTCGTCGTCGCTGCGGTCGTGGCGAGCGCGACGAGCGTCGGCAGCATCAGGACCGTGATCACGCCGGCGGCGACCGAGAGCGCCGTCGAGTGCTCGGAGATCCACCCGACGGACGCGCGCAGCGCGCCGCCGAGCCCCCCGTCGCCGATCCAGTCGGCGGCGGTCTCAAGCGCCGGAACGAGATAGGTCCCGAGCACGCCGACGAGCTTTTGCTCTATGCCGCGCTTGAACGCTTCGAGTTTGGTCGCCGCATTGTCGTGCATGGCGTCGCCGGCGGCGTCGGTGGCGCCCTTGACGTCGCCGAGTGCCTTTACCGCGCTGGACGGATCGAGCGAGTAGAGCGCGCGCTGCATGTCCTCGGACTTGGTTCCGAAGAGTCCGAGCGCGATCTCGCTCTGCTTTGCGGGGTCCTTGACGCCGCGCAGTTTATCGAGGACTTGATCAAGCGCCTTTGCGGCTTCCGGCCCGCCCTCTTGGAAAACCTTCTGCATCTTGTCGGCAGAAAATCCGAGATCCGTAAAGGCGGTCGCCGTCGCGTCGCTCATCCCCTGCGCTTGAAGGGTGAATTCCTTCAAGCTGTCGGCGACCGAGTCGGCGTCACGAGCGCCGCCCTTGAGCCCCTGCTGCAAAAGCCCCATGGACGTCTGAGAATCGAGGCCAAGCTGCCGGAATTCCGTCGGATACTCGGCGAACGTGTCGAGGAGATCCTCGGCGACGTCGACGCCGTTCTGCGAGCCGCGCACGAGCACGTCGAGCGCTTCCTGCGCGTTCTTGGCGAGCCCGTTTTTCATCATCGTGCCCACGGCACGAGACACCTTGGACACGTCCTCGCCCATGACCGAGGCAGCGCTCGCGACCTGCGTCGCAAGCGTCTTGACCTGGCCTCGGGTCGCCTCGGGCGGCAGCAGACCGTTTCGGGCGATGCCCTTGATGATCTCGGCGCCGTCCTCGACCGAGTCGACGATCGCCCCCGCGTACAGGTCGCCCGCGGCCTGGCCGTAGGTCTTGGCGACCGGCCCGGTCGCGCCGAGCTGCGCCTGCAACGTTCCGGGGATCTTGCTTTGGTCGAGGGCCTTGTCGATCCCGGCCATGAGCGCGCCGCCGATCGCCGCGCCGATCGCGGCGGCGGCGATCCCCTTCATGGCGGTCTCGATGCCGGACGACGCACGGTCGGCGCCGTCGGCCGCGCCGTCGGCGAGACCGTCGCCGAGCCCCTCGCCCGCGCGGTCACCGCTGCGTTCGGCGTCGGCGGCGATCCGGTCGCCGCCCGACTGCACCGCAGCGCGGGCGCGGTTCATCCCGGAGACGGCGCCCGAGTCGTCGATCGTGACCGTGGCGGCGAGCTCGCCCACCATGAGCGCCATGGGGCCTCACCTCCCGTTGGGTCGGCCTCCCGACGGGGAGGGGTCAGGCGGAGGAGTGAGGACCCGCGCGAGGCGGGACTCGGCGGAGAGCAGGGCGAGCACGCGCACCCGCAGCCATCGCCACGACCGGGCGCGCAGCAGGCCCGGGGTGCCTAGGTCGACGCCGTAGACCTCGTGCAGATCGGCCTCGACGAGCGGCCACTCGGCGAGGATCTGCGCCCACGTCAGCGACGCTTGCGGCCCTTGCTGTTTCCTCGGGGCCGTGCCGGGCGGGTACTCGTACCACTCGTAGAGCCCCGAGACGGGGTCGAGCTCGCCGCACCCGATCGGTTCCGGCGAGCCGCCCTGTTCGGGGCCAGACGAGAAGGGTCGCCGGCCGCGTTCCAGTACCGTTCGGCCGCGTTCTTGTCCTGCGCGATCCACACCATGGCGGTGATCGCCGCGTGCTTGAGCGCGGGCCACTTCACGCCGTCGGCGACCATCTGATCGTGGGCAGCGCCGAGCACCTCGCGGTAGAGGTCGCGCTCGGCGGCGTCGCCGAGCACCTGCTCGTCGGCGCGTCCGCCGTCGGCCGCGACGGCGGCGGCGTTGATCAGGGCCTGCGTGCGCAGACCGATCTCGGCTGACGGGGCGTCGACGGTGTAGAGGCGCCCGCCGATGGGGAGTTCGAGCCGTTCGTCGAGCAGCTCGTCGAGGGCCTCGAACGCCACTACGCATCACCCCCGAGCGTCTTGGTCTCGACGGCGAGCAGGCCGGCGCCGGCGACCGGGTTCGTGATCTCGGTGAGTGGGCCGGAACCGGTAAGCGTGACCTTGATCGTGTCGACCGCGTCCGGGCCGCCCCCGTCGGGTTCCCACGTCACCAGGGCCGTGCCTTCCTGCGCGTCTGCGGCGCCGGTGCGGTCGTAGTAGCGGACCCGCACGTACGACGCCGCCCCGAAGGATCGGGCCGCCTTCCTGAGTGCTTCCTGCGCGGCGTTGAACACGCCGGTCGTCGGGTGCGCGCGGTGCGCGATGGTGGTCTCGATCGACCACGCGAGCATGGTCACGGCCTGCTCGCTCCACCCCTCGGCGTCGTAGGTGGTCACCTCCTGCTGCGTCGGGTCGATCTTCGGAGTGAACTCGGTGACCCCGGGGACCAGCGTCCACACCGGGGTTTCGGGCGCGGTGCCCATGTCCAGCTCAAGGCGGTACCTGCGGGCGAGCGCGGTTACGGTCTCGGCCGGGGGCGTCGGCGTACTCAACGGCGCCTCCTATTCGAGGTTGGGGTGCGCGCGGTGCGCGCGGGCGTAGTAGTTGGCGGTCCGCTCCCAGCGGCCCGAGGAGTCGGCGCCGATCGGGGCGGCCGAGACGCGATAGACGAGCTGCACGGGGACGGCACCGAACCGGTGCGGTCCGGACGCGTGCAGCAGCTCGTGCACCTGGTCGTCGAGGGCGTCGACCTCGCGCGGGTCGGCGCCCGCGCGGGTGCGCACCTGAATCCCGGTGGTCGTGTCGGTCAGCACCGGGGAGTCGGTGACCGGATATGCGGACAGGCAGATGCACCGGTCGGGAGCGGGGGGAAGCGCGGAAACCGTGATCGCGGTCTCGCCCGCCGCGTACGGGCCGTCGGTGCGGTAGGTGCCGAGGCCGGCGTCGTGCAGCAGGCGGGCGAGACCGTCGAGCAGGTCGACGGTGTAGGTCATCGCAGCGCGCGCCGGATCTGCGCGGCGATCAGGGCCTGCACCTCGGCCGAGGTCTCGGGCAGAACGCTTTCGAGGTACTTCGCGGTCCGTCCGGGCGCGTGCCGGGCGTTCAAGTCCTCGTGCACGCGGCGGGCGTACGGGGTGTCATAGCTGACGGCGGCCGTCATGGTCGACTCGTCGACCGAGGTCGCGCCGGAGCGTTCGAGGGTGCCCTCGTTGATCGGCACGCGCTGCCTGCTCGCGGCGAGCACGTGCTCGGCGCCGAGCAGCAGACCCCGGGCCGCGGCCTCGCGGATCGCGCCCGTGGCGGCGTCGCCGTTCCAGCGCAGACGGGTGCGGCTCATTCGCACATCACCTCCGTTGACGCGGGCACCGGGAGGCCCGGGGCGGTATGCACTGCGGTACTGATCGCGGTCGTGATCCGGCCGCGCGGCAGCGTCACGCGCGACCCCGGCGGACAGTCCAGATCGGGGGCGGCGATGATCTGCGCGGTACTGGTGACCTCGCGGCCGTCGGGGGCGCGCACCATGCGCACGGCCTCGCCGACGAGTGCGGAGTGCTCGGCGGGTGGCCCGTACGTCGGTCCGTACGCGCCGTCGCCGAGGTAGGGCTCGACGCCGATCCGATGGCGGAGCAGGGAGGGCGGGACGCGGGTCACCATGCCATCACCCGCCCCGGTTCGAGGCCGGCGCGGCGCAGCGTGCGAGCCGCGCGCGGAGCGAGCTCGACGCCGGACGCGCCCGCGGCCGAGGCGGCACGGCCAGAGAGGCTGACGGGCCCGATCGAGACTGAGTCCCACTTGCCCGCGGCGCCCGTGCCGTCGTCGCCGGCGGCGAGCCAATACTCGACCTGCGCGCACGTCGCCGAGCCGAGCGCGGCGGCGATCTCGGGGTCGAGCGGGTCGCCGTCGTCGTCGACGGGGTAGATCGCGGTCAGCAGCGCACTGTCGATGTCCTCGCCGGCCCGCGCGATCAGCCGCTCGGCGTCCGGGGGCGCCGCGGTCCCGAGCCAGGCGGCGAGCTGCTCGGGTGTGGTGTACGGCTGTCGGGCCACGATCACCCCCTCTTGGCTCGGGCAGCAGAACGGCCCGCCGACTTGTCGTTCGGCGGGCCGTCCGGTCCGGTGGGCTGCTCGGCGTCCGGCGGATCGTGGTCGAGGGGCTGCACGTCGTATCCGGCCCCCTGGCAGTACCCGATCACTGCCGGGTCACTGGTGGTGGCCGTGCCGTCGACGAACGGCACACCGCCGGGGCCCTCGCCGGTGAAGTCGTCGACCGGGGCGGTAATGCGCATGGTGGTCATGTCCGGCCCCCTCACGCGCTCTTGATGTTGCGGAACACAGCAGCCGCGCGGGTGGCCTTGAGGACCGGGGCGACCGGACCCATCTCGACCTCGCCCGTCTTGACGGCGCCGGACCGGTCGAACTCGGGAAGCCACGTGTTCACCAGCGGCGAGCCGCCCCCGACCGAGGCCCCATGGAACCCGTCGAGCCCGTAGCGCACGGCGTACAGGTCGCCGAGGCCCGAGACGTTCCCGCCGGCGCCGGCGCCGTCCGGGTCGCGGGTCACGAGCCCGATCACGTCCGTGTTCGAGCCGGCCCTGCTCTTGAGGTCGACGAGCTGAATCCCGTTGTACGCGTTGACCGGGCGCCCGAAAGCGTCCGTGCCCTTGTCGAGCTGGTCGGTCCACGCCGCGATGGTCTTGAACAGAGACAGGGTCTTGCGGTTGCCGTAGATGACATCCGGGGCGTCATCCATGGTGGCGAGCCAGTCGTCGACGTGGCGCTGCGCGGCGAGCGCGCTCGCCTTGTCGTTGATCGCCGTCCAGTCGACGTATCCCTCGGCGACGCCGTTGTTCAGCGGCAGATACTCGGTGCTCGACCCCGTGAGGATCTTCGACAGACCGTCGAACCCGTTGGTCTCGACTGCCTTGTCGCCGTTGATCACGGCATCGGCGAACTTCGCACGGCTCGCCTTGATGAGCTGCTGCATGTTCAGGGTGACGGCGCCCGAGGCCGAGGGGCCGATACGGGCGATCACCCGGTCGATCTGGAAGGACCCGCCGAGCGGCACGAGATCGACGGTGTACCGCTGCGTCGAGACCTCGGCGGGCGTGTACTCGGTGTTCAGCGGGCGGAAGTCGGCCGAGCGCTGCGTGATCAGCCGGCGGTATCCGTAGGTGAGGGTGTCGCCGCCGGTCGGGCTTACGACGTTGTCGAACGTCAGGCGGTCGAGGATGTCGCTCGACTTGCGGAACTCGTCGATCACCTGCACGTCGACGTCGTCCTGCGCGTTGTTCCGTGCCTCGGTAAGGGAGGTAGGCAAAGGGTTCTCCTAGGTGGTTCAGGCGCCGCTCATCCGGGCGGCGACGGCGTCGTGCAGGGAGGTAGCGCGGCGGTCGCCTGCGGGCGGGCCGTTGAACTCGCCGCCCCCGCGCGGCGGTCCGGCCGGCGTGGCGCGGTAGAGCTCGGGGTCGGCCTCGACTGCGGCTGTGATCGCCGCGGTGAGCGCGTCGCCGAACCCGCTGTCGGCGGGGTCGAGCTCGGCGACCGAGGCGAGGAACGAACGGGAGTTGAGCAGGCGGTCGCCGCGGGCGCCCTGATCGGCGGCGACGCGGGCGACGGCGAGCTCGACGCGGGCCGAGCGGAGCGCGGCCCCGTTCTCGGAGAGCAGCCGGTCGCGCTCGGCGACCGCGGCGGCGAGGGCGGCGGGGTTCTGCTCGGCCTCGCCACCGTTGGGGTTGAGCGCGCGCGTCACGGCGTCCAGCGCGGCGCGCAGCTCGTCGCGCTCGGCCGCGGCCTGCTCGGCGCGCGCGGTCGCGTCGGCGAGCTGCTGCTCGCCGGCGGGGTTCGGGGCCGGCGGGGCGGGCGGTGCAGGGTTCGGGTCTCCGGCCGGCGGGGCGGGCGGGCCGGCAGGGTCGCCGCCATCGCCCGAGCCGCCCTTGATGGGCCAGATCGGGCGACCGTCGCGGCGGAAGCCGAGGGCGGCCTCACCCGTGCGCGGGTGGACCGGCAGAGGGGCGTCGGGGATGTGCTCGGGCATGGATACGCCCTCCAAAGTGTCAGCGGGGCAAAGTACGGTCGGGGTTTGTGACTGAGTTGGCTGCGCGTGGGAGTTCAGAAGCCTCATGGCGAGAGTTCGAGTTGCTCGTCGCCGAGGTCGTCCGCCGGAGCGATCCGCTCGCGACCGTCGAGCATGACCAACGGTTGCGAGGGCGCAGCGGGAAGCTGCGCCAGATTGATGTCCTGGCGCGTGGCAAAGTCGCGGGCGAGGAGATCCTGATCGTGGTCGAGTGCAAGGACCACGGGCGCCCTGTCGGGGTCGCCGAGGTCGAGGCGTTCCTCGGCAAGTTGCTGGACGTCGCAGCAGACAAGGGAGTGTTGTTCTCGTCCAGCGGTTACACCGATGGGGCAGTTCGCCGGATGGAGAGCACCACCCATCCGAGAATCAACGCTTACGGATACTTTCGCCCTGCGGCGAGGGAGCGGCACTACGAAGAGATCCTCGACGGCGAATTTTGGGAACCTACGGCGTAGCCGCGGACCCAAGCGGCAATCAGCCGCGGGTCGTTGTACCCGGGGGCGTCGGTCGGCGGCCGGCCTGCTCGTGCGGTGTCGGCGCCGTCCCGGCGGGCGCGCAGCGCGGCCTCGCGGAATCCCAACGGATCACCCCCTAGAACTTGCGCCGCTGGTTCTCGCGAGCGCTGCGGGCGGTCTCGCCGGCCCCGGTCCGCACGCCGGTTACCTGCTCGGTGAACTCGGCGAGGGTGACCCGGGGGGAGACCTCTTCCCAAAACCTGATCAGTTCCTCGCTCGCGCGGGCGTACGCGACGTGCGCCGGGCCCTTGAACAGCGTTCGCGGGTCGACGCCGGCGGCTCGTGCCTTTCGGTTGAGTAGATAGCCGTTGCTGTAGTCCTCGGCGGCGAGCCACTGCACGTAGATGTGTTCCTCGTACATCTCGCGTATCTCGTCGCGGCTGTAGGCGTCGCGTGCGGCCCGTGCTTCGAGCTCGCGCTCGTACACCCAACGTTCGGTGGCGGACATGTGCTCTGTGCCGTCTGGGCCGCGCTCGATGTCTGCGCCGTGGGGCCCCCACTCGTCGGGGTCGGCCGGCGGCGGGTCGTCGAGGCGGATCGGGTGCATGGCGTCGTCGAGGGCCTCGCGGGCGGCGAGCGTGTCGGCGACCGTCGCGCCCGCCGCGGGCGGCGCGGGCGGCGGCGGGGCGGGCGGGTGCCGGCGGTCGATCTCGGCCGCGATCCGCTCGGCCTCCTCGGGGCGCGCGTAGCGGATGCCCCACACGAGCAGATCGTCGCCGAGCTCGGCCAGGTCCCCGGCGAGGCGCCCGCCGGGAAACAGCGCGTCGAGCAGACGGCGGCGGTGAATCTCGGCGCCGATCGCCGGCCGGTCCTCGGGCACGTGCCGTGCGCGGGTGGCGAGGGCCTGCTCGGACATGCCGACAAGATCGCCGCGCACGCCGGGCATGGCGGCGTCGATGTCGCGCCGGTCGGCCTCGGCCATGACGCGCAGCAGCCCGTCGTCGTCGAGCAGCAGCGCGACGCGAGCGAGCTCGTCGTCGCTGAACTCGGCGAGGCTGTCGACCATCCGCCCGCCGGGGCGGATGCGGTCGAGCAGGGCCTGCTCGTCGCGCCGTTCGGCCTCGGCCCCGATACGGCCGAGGTTGCGCTCGTCGAGCACTCCGGGCCGTATCGCGGCGCCGAGCTGCTCGTCGGTGAGCTCGGGCAGGGTGCGCTCGTCGCCGGCCCGTACCCGCGCGGCCTCGAACGTGTCCGACCCCGGGCCGCTCGGCGCCCCCGGGCGGCCGGCGGTGCCCCCCGCCGGCGGCAGGTTGCCCGCGCCGAGCTGCTCGCGCTCGCGGCGACGGATGAGCTCGGGATGCGCGGCGAGGTGCTCGCGCATCCGGCCCTGCCACTGCCGCACCCGCGCCTCGGCCGCGCGCTTGGCCTCGGGCGTGGTGGCGACGGCGGCGCGGTTCTTCCACTTCCTGATAGCGCGCTCGATCGCACGCTGCCGCTGTGAGGCTTCGTACCCGTTCGGGTCCTCGGAGTGCTCGACCGGGGCCCGGGTGACCCCGGGCAGGTAAGCGCTTGTCGAGTGGCGGCAGTTGGGATGCTGCAACCCCTGCCGACGTGCTTCGTCGAGGGAGCCGGCGACGTGCACCCGCACGGTGCGCCCGTCCTCGATGGCGTGCTCGGCCTCGATCGTCCGGGCGCCGCCCGGTCCGTCGAGGCTGAGCACCTCACCCTCGAACCGCGCGCAGAGGGGGCACTCGTGCGGGGTGTTGGAGACGATGACCAGACCGACACCGGCGGCGCGCAGCTTGTCGCCGTGCGCCTCGACCGCGGCCCGCCCGACGGCGGTCCGCACGGCCATCTCGGCGTATGACGTCATCTGCCACGCGCGCCCGCCCTTGTCGACGAACGTGCGCAAGCCCCGGTCGGCGAACCGTTCGAGGGCGCGCTGCGTGGCCTGCCGACGTGAGTCGATGCCGAGGATCGGTGTCGCCGACACTTCGCTGATGATCTGCCGGTAACCGTCCTCGACGCCGCGCAGAATCCCGCGGTGTGTCTCGGTGACGAGCTCGACGGTCTCGGCGGCGAGCCGGTCAACGGCCCGGATGTTGGGGGTGGCGTCGGCGATCCGCCGGGCGTCGTCATCCGACAGGGCGCCGAGCTCGGCGAGGCCGGCCCGCGCGCCGAGGTCGTACGCCTCGGTCACGGCCGAGAACACCTCAAGGTCGAGGGAGGTCCCGAGCGCGTCGACGACGCCCTGCGCCGCGCGGCGTAGCGGCTGGATGTCCCGCAGCTTGGCCACGGCCCAACCGGGGGCGTCGTACCCGTCTGCGAGTTGGCGGGCGACGATGCCGAGCAGTCGCTGCTCGGCGTCCGCGTACAGGTCACGGACGGCGGCCGAGAGGTCCTCGGCCATGGCAGGGTGGATCGGCAAGGCGAACCTCCCGTTCAGCGGCTAGAGTTGGCTGCTATGCCTGAAGGTCGTCCGGCGATTCCGGAGCCGCTGAAGCGAGAAGTCCTAGTCGAAGCGGGGCATCGCTGCGCAATCCCTACATGTCGTCGCAGTCCGGTGCAGATCGCTCATATCGAGCCATGGGCAAAGGTCCGGGTACACGAGTTCCATAACCTCGTTCCTCTGTGCGGCTACTGCCATGACCTTGAGAAAGCAGGCCAGATCGACAGGAAGTCACTCAGGCAGTACAAGGCGAACCTTGGGCTTTTGAGCTCTCGCTATGGGGATTACGAGCGAAGGGTGCTGACGGTGTTCGGGGTTCAGCAGGGGGATATCGACAGCTTCACTGATGGACCGTACTTCGTCCTGCCCCGAGGTCGTGAGCTGGATCTCTGGTGCCTAATTCACGACCGGATGATTGAGCCGGTGATGAAGCACGGCGATGACTGCGGCAGAGGGATTGTTGCTGGTGACGTGACCTTTCGTTTCACGGCGGATGGCCGCGATCTAGTTCGTCGGCTGCGGGACGCGCACCCGATTGAGTAGGCGGGCTCGTCCTACGCGAGAGCGCCGCGCTGCATGGGGTCGGGTACGGCGGCGCCCGTCTCGGTCAGGATGCGGTCGACCTCGGCCTGCACGTCGGCCGCGTCCCATTCGGGGTGCAGCATCCGCACGCGGGTTTCGGTCGAAACCGTTTGCGCCTGCTGGAGGAGCGTCAAGGTCTGCGCGAGCGAGGATGCGTCCTCGGTGATCGAGTCGCCGAAGGCGACGCGGGGCCGCTCGGGCACGATCCGCGGGGTGAACAGTGCGCTGTCAAGGAGCAGCAGCACGTACAGCATGTCGGCGACAGGTGGCGACCAGTACCTGACCTTCTTTCCCCGGGTGATCAGGCTCTTCCGCTCGCGTGCCTTGATCTCGGTCGCAGTGAGCGCGGCGCCCTGGTCGCCGAGCCCGAACGTCGCCGCGGAGTATCCGGCGCTCATCACGGCTTGCCGGGTGATCGCGGTCGAGGTGCGCTCGTGCTCGTCGACTCGGATCTCGAATTGGTTCAGGGTGATTCCGGCGCCGCCCTGCTCGGTCGGCGGGATGTTGAGAAGGGTCCAGATTTCCCGGTCGTCGTCAAAGCTCGCTCCGCGGCCGGGCCCGTGGTCGCGCAGGTACCCGTCGGGGACGAGCAGCCGTGCGCGGGCGAGCCGCAGGTCGCGAATCCATGACGTCCATGTCGAATCGAGCGCGTCGAACAAGTCATACAGGGGAGCGCTGTAGTCGCTGCGCCCGAATGGCGAGCCGCGGTGCTTGCGGTGGGGGCGGATGTTGGGGCAGTAGGCGGCGGTCAGCAGGTCGATACCGGTCTCGATCGCGTCGCCGTCCGGGCCGAGCGAGTCGGCGAGGGCGGCGACCTCGGGGTGTTCGGTGATCGGCACGCGCACGCCGAGGCTGTCGGCCGACCCCTGATAGAGCCCGTGCTCGATCCGGCCCGGGGAGTGCCGTTCGAGGTGGCGCCACACCGTGACCGAGTCTGCGGCGAGCTCGCGCCAGAAGGTCACGGCGGCGAGGTGCCCCCAGCGCCATTCGGGCACCGCGGCGTCGGGGTGCACGGTCGTGAGCAGCGGCCGGCCGGCGAGCGAGCGATCCCACGTGACGCGCAGGTACACGCCGCCGAGCGCGGCGGCGACCTCGGCCGCTTCAAGCAGGGTGTTCGCGATGCCGTCGGCCGCGGCGAGCTCGTCGAGCCTGTCTTGCGTGGCGGTGTCCTCGACGGTGAACTCGGGCGGCTCGCTGAACAGCAGATCGGCGCTCGCGGTGGCGATGTCGCCGGGCAAGGGGATGTGCAGCCGGTGATCGGGGACCCCGGGCTGCTCGGCCCGGTCGCGTCCCCACAAGCGGCGCCGGCCGTCGCGGCGCCGCGGGGCGTCGCGGTAGACGGTGGCGAGCTTGTCGCGGTCGCCGGAGTACCAAGCATCATCGACCCGCACTTCGGCGTAGTGCCGAGCGAGGGCCGGCGGCGGCCACGGTGCGCCGTTGTCAGGCAGGGGCACAGCTCACCCCCCGACGTCGGTCTCGGGCCCGCCGTGCCGCGCACGGCCGGCAGTGCCGGGTGCCGTTCGGGGCGCGGTAGGTGTTCGCGTGGTTGAACCGGTGCCCGCGGGCGCAGTGCGTCTGACGCGCCCGACGCGCGGCGGGGCTGATCCCTCGCCGGATGTTGGTCCGGGTGGTGACCACTTCGAGGTGATCAGGGTTGACGCAGTGGCGCCGGCGGCACAGGTGGTCGATCACGAGCCCGCGGGGAATCGGCCCCCGTGCGAGCTCATAGGCGACACGGTGCGCGTACTGCGGGCGGCCGGCGACCTTGAACTGCCCGTACCCGTTGGGCTTGACGTGAGCCGTCCAGTCCCAGCACCCGAGCGGGCCGGGGGCGACCTTGTCGAGGAACCGGTCGGTCAGGGAAGGGGGCACGCGATCACCCCCTCGGTGTGCTCGGGCCCGGGGCGCGGCGAGGCGCCCCGGGCGGGGTGATGGGGGAGTGATCAGGCAGCGGTCGTCAGCAGTCCGCGCCACTCGTGCACGGTGCTGTGCACCGCGTAGCGCAGCGCGTCGAGCGAGTGATCGTCCTGCTTGACGGGGCGGTCCTCGCCGCGGGCCGCGGCGGCGTCATCCCATACGTACGTGGGGAACTCGGCGAGCAGTCCCTCGCACGAGCGGTGCACCAGGAGCGCGCCGGCGTCGAGGGCGTTCGCCACGCTGCGGATGCCGTCGAGCACGCTGTTATTGGCACGGGCGACGTTCGGGTACCCGTCGGCCCATAGCTGCGTGGAGTAGCTCGCCGCGCTCGGGTCTATGAACGTCCACTCGGGCCGCACGCCCTGCTCGGCGATCCACTTGCGGACGGCGCGGCTGTACTGCGCGTCGGTCATCTGCCGACGGGTGGCTCGGGCGTCGTGTCGCCACTCGCTCACCGCGTACAGCCGGCCGTCAGTGCCGAGGCCGAGCAGGATCGCCGAGAACGGGTTGCTCGTCCCGTAGTCCACGCCGACCCAATAGCGATGGATCTCGGGCAGTTCATCGACGACGTGCCGCTGCTCGTCGTACATGTCGTAGATCGCGCCCTCGGCGACGACCCACTCGCCGAGGATCATCCGGCGCCGCCACAGTCCGGTGTACTCCGCGGACAGTGCCTTGACGTAGGCCGGTGACAGGGCGGGATTGTCGGCGAGTTTGAAGTGCCAGGAAGCGAGGTCGAGCTCGTGCTGCCGGTCGAGGTACTTCGCTTTGAGCCAGTGCCGAGGGCCGTCGGGGTTGGTGGTGCCGATCAGGATGGCGCGGGCGACGCTCAGTCGGGCGAGTAGCTGAGTGAAGAACGCTTCCGGCAGCAACGTGACCTCGTCGGCGTACGCGACGGATGCGGTCAGCCCTCGCAGCCGGCCCTCGGACCGGGAGTCACTCGCGCCGATCAGGTGGACAACTCGTCCGAGGATCACGGCCGTTGTGGCGCCGCGGGTGTGATGGACCTCGGCCGCGGTGTCCGAGAACAACTCGGGGTCTTGAAGCGGCTCGATCACATTCCGCTCGATCGTGGCGAGCGACCGTCCCACAATCAGGATGAGCCCCGAGGCGGGCGCCCGCCGTACGGCGAGCAGGAAGCGCAACAGACTGGAGATCGTCTTACCGCTGCGCACGCTGCCGTGCCACAAGTTGATACGGGCCGTGGCCTCGCGGATCGAGCGCAGTTGCTTGTCGGAGAGGTGTCCCGCCGCGGGAATCACCCCCCGTCCGGTGCACCGTCCTGCGGGCCGAGCAGGGCGTCGGCGAGGCGGTCGAGCATTCCGCCGGCGCTGCTGGTCTTGGTGTTACGGGCGAGCTCGGCGACCTTGGCGTGCACTTCGGTGAGCGCGCGGGCGGCGGTGGCGTAGTCGCGGGCATCGCGGGCAGAGTCGGCGACGCCGACCCGCTCAACCTGCGCGAGGGCGCCGTCGAGGGCGTCGTCGGCGAGCTGCTCGCGGCGGGCGGCGGCGTCCGCCGTGCGCGCCTCGGTCGCGGCGGCGACCCGCGCCCCGCCAGAGAACGCGAGCCCCTCGGCGGCGGCGATCTTAGAGACCGTGGCGGCGCCGCGGCCGAGCTCGCGGGCGATCTGGTTACGGGACTTGCCCTCGGCGTGCAACCGGCGGACCTGCTTGCGGTCCCAGTCAGTGATCTGTGAGCTCATGTCTCACCTCCGTTACAGATTCACGGTGGATCACGAGAGCTCGGCGCATCGAAGACAGCATGGATGGGTGGAGATAGCGGAACTCGTTCTGAAGTACGTAGAAGCACTGGTTTGGCCCCTGGTGACGATCGGCCTGATTTGGGGCCTGCGCCGCCACATTGGCGGGGCTATTGGGCGGATGACCCGTCTTGAGACCCCGGCGGGGTCCATCGAGTTCGCGATGGGTGCACGGGAAGTTCGGGACGAGGCGGAGGAACTAGCTGCTGCTACTGCGGAGCGTCGAGAGTCAGGGGCGGAGCCCGGGCCCGAGGCGACGGCTCCTGAGCCCGAAGAAGCGAGCCGTATCTCGTACGGACCATCAGGTTTCGAAGAGTTTCGGGAGGCGCGGCACATGGTCGAGGCGTCGCCAGTAGGCGCCGTCATCGGTGCCTGGAACACACTGCAACGCTTGTCCATGGATGTGCTGCAACGGCACCCCGATGCCATGCCGGCGTTCTTCCGTCCGGGTATGCCCGCACCTGGACACGAAGTAGGTCGGGCGCTGGCCAAGGTAGGGATGTCCGAACGTGCCGTGGACGTTTTTGATCGCTTGCGCAAGCTGCGCAATACGGCGGTTCACGGGATGGAGGCGGTTACGCCTACCGCCGCGCTCGACTTCGTCGATAGCTGTTTGGTCCTCGCTCGGGAACTCGACGAACTGCCTTAGACAGTTCGTGTGACATGCGCTCGCCCCGTCCTCAGGAGGGGCGGGGCGGACACGATTGAGGGGCAAGGTTTCCGGGCACGCCGAAGGCGCCACCAACATTAGGTCACGGAACGGTAACGGCGCAAGGGTGTTCTCGGGTTCGCCAGCTTCACGCCGAGCGGCCGGTGCGGTTCAGCCACTCCTTGTAGCGCCAAGCAAGTGCGTCCCGGTGCGGCGCACGGGGGAGGTCAAGCCGTGGGTGAATGATGCCGAGCTCATCGAGGCTCGGTCCCTCTGCGCGGACTTCTACGGTGAGCGTGTCGGGGTGAATCGCGAAGAGATGAGCATCGAAGGCTCGGTGAAGGGCGGCGTTCATCGGTAGACCGTTGCGGGCATCGGAGCTACCACCGTCCGCGTCGCCGCGCAGATGGGCAGCTTCTATCATCTGCGGAACCGCGATGCCGGAGAGGGGGCAGCGAGGCCCATAGCGGCGGAACACTTCAAGCTTGAACCGAGCCTGATCGGGGCGGACGGTCACGGAGGAAGTGCGCTTGCGGCTGCGGTTGCCCTCCAGCGAGAACGGTTCTTCGTCTGAGCGGTCCCTGTCGATGATGCGCTCGGGGGCCTTGTCGCCAAACTCGACGAGGAACAGGCTGCTCTCGTCCTCCCAACCTTCAACCCAGGCAAGTTGAACGGTGCGATGCTCGCCCACTTCGGCGATCACGAACACAGGAAGCTTGAGTTCGGCCGCGGCCTTTGTGGCGTTGACCTCGGCGAGGTCACGCCCTCGGGCCTTTGTTACCGGGTAGTGGTAGAGCACTCCGGTCTCGCTGAGGTCATCGGGATAGTGCTGGCCCGTGTGCTTGAGCCCCATGGTCACGCCGTCGGGATGCACCTTCTTCGTGCGCGACAGGTCCGCCCAGATGCCTCGGAAGTTGCCGTATGCGCCGACATCCCGAACGGCATCGGCAGTAAGCAGTCCGGTCTCGTCTCGTCGGTCCATGAGGTTCGCCCACACGGCGAGTCGCCAAGCACGTTCCTGCTCCACGGTCTGAGAGTGGCTATCCAGCACCGTGAACCCCAGGCTGCGCAGTACCTTGTTGGTCGCTGCCTCTCCGCCGTCAAACTGATCGTTTGCGAGTGCGCCGGCGTCTGGGTGTTGATGCCCGTGGGCCACACCTGCGATGGCTTTTGCGTCGTAGAGCCGACCGGCGTGGCTGACGTAATAGCGGGTCGAGGCGCCGAAGTTGTACCGCTTCCGGAACGCGATCCCGCCGAGGTCGTCAAACTCGGCAAGGGCCGCCTTCACGGCCTCGGCATCCGTCAAGTCTTGGATCTTCACTGGCACCCCTCAGTCGTCCGTGTCGAGTTGAGCGTAGACAACAGGACTGACAGGGCATGGCGACGGGCGTAAACAGGCGGCGCGGTCACCGACGCGACCGTACCGTTTCCGCATGACGTTCCCTCCGCAGCCCCCGCTGCCCAAGGCATCGGATGTGCAGCTCACCCCCCGACTCCTCGAACGTGCGGCGCACTCGATCGGCCTCGCTTTGGACCACGCCGACAAGCTGCTCGGTCGCGGCCTCGACGGTCGCGGCAAGGAGCAGGACATAGCCGCGATCAAGGACGGCGCGAGCGGGCCGACACGAGACGCGCGGCTGCGCCTGTACGAGCTGCTGCACGAGACCGCCGAGCTCGCACAGAGCAGCGCCCTCGATCACCTCCGGGCACTGCCTGCCGACCTCACACGCGACCCGCGGCCGACGTTCTCGCACCTGACCCTCGCCCGGGTGGCCATGGAGGCCGGCGGGATGTTCGCCTACCTCACCGATCGCGACGTCGACGTGCGGGAGCTCATCGCCCGGGTCGCGGGTATCCAGATGGCGGACGTCGATACGGCCCTGCGGTTCGCCGAATCTCACACCGAGCGCCCCGATCTCGTAGCCGCCATGCAGGAGACCGAGCAGGAACTGCTCGCCCTGTTTCAGGCGGCCGGGGTCACACACCGGAGGAACAAACGAGGGCAGCTCAGCGAGACCGAGCTCGACGGCCACAAGACGAGCGGCGACATGGCGATCGGCAAGGCGGCCCGCGCGTTCCTCGGCCACGACGCGCACGATCCCTACAACCTGTTGTCGGGCGGCGCGCACAGCCGACCGTGGCTACTCCGGACCGGCAGGGAGACCCCGCCGGACGGCGGGTCTGTGCTGTACCTGCTGTGGTTCACGAAAGCCCTACTGACGGCATGGCTAGAGCGGTGGGCGGCATACACAGGTGCCGAGCTCGACCCGCCGATTGCGAAGGTTGTGCAGGGCATCACCATCACGATTCAGCGCGCCGCTGAAGGGGACTTCAACACGGCGTGACCCGGTGGCACCGACGACCGGCGTTGGCCCGATTTGGCTCGGGCCCGACGCCGGTCGCTGCTCATGCTGTAACGATGCTGATGTCCACGCCGAGCGCGGCGATCAGCTCGGGGAGGTCGTCCCACTCCCACACCCGCGCGCGCTCCCAGCCATCGAGAGGGACGGGCGCCGAGCAGCCTCGCCCGCCCGAGCAGGTGACGCTCGGCGGCCCGTCGGGGGCACTGTGCAGGGTGAGCTCGCCGGCGCACCACGGGCACGGCTCGGGCAGGGGTGTCTCGCGCCGGTCGAGGTCGAGGGCGCGCAGCACCCGGGCCTCGGCGATCCGTGCCGTGCGCCGCGCTTCGTGCAGCAGATACAGCGGCAGCACCTCGAACGGCGGGGCAGCGAGGGCGCCGTCGAGCTCGTGCTCGGGGGCGGTGTCCTCATCCTGCACGCGCCCCTCGATCCACACGCACGCCCAGTGCAGCCCGTGCGCCCGCGATCCGGCCGCGCGCCTACTGTCCGGCGCGCTCGGGTTGGCGCTCTCCCATGCCCGGGGGTCGCCCTGCTCGGTCCGCTGCACGGCGGCGGCGAGGGTGTCGGCGAGACCGAAGATCAGCCGCTCGACCGCGCGCCCGGTGTCGAGGGCGCCGAGGTTGAGCGGGGCGGGGTGCTCGCGCAGCACGAGCGGCGCCCGGTCCTCGACGAGCAGCTCGTCGTCGCCCTCGCGCATGGTGTGCGCGAGTTGCCTCGGTGGCCAGTGATCCGCCGGCGGCGTCTCGATCGCGAGCAGCAGCGCCGCCCACTGCCCCCGGATCGTGCGCAGGGCGCGCACGGTCTCGCGCACAGCCTGTGTGTAACTCACTGTTCCCCCTTGCCTGCTGCCGCGCGCAGGGCCTCGGCCTCGGCGGCGTACTCGTCGCGCTCGACCTCGATCTCGCGCATGGCCTGCTCGGCGGCGTCGATACGGCGGTTCAGTCGGAGCGCGGCCGACTGCTGTCCGCCGGCGGACCGGCGGAAGGTGTCGCACTCGGCGATCTCGGCCTCGGCCAGAGTCCGCAGGTGCGCGGCGTCCTCGCGGGTGAGTGCGCCTCGGTCGGCGCGGGCGAGCAGCAGCCGCAGGGCCGTGCGTCGGTCCTCGCGCGCTGCCTCGCGGGCGAGGGTCCGGCCGCGCCGCGATCGTGTCCGGGCGTGGGTGTTCATCGGTTCGTCTCTCCGTTCTCGGCCCGGCGCGTCGTCGAGCAGGCGGTGCAAGTGGTTGAGCGGGTGTGGCGGCCGAGGCGACGCAACTCGCGGTCGAGGCGGTCGTCGATCCGGACCGAGTAGGCCAGGGCCGCGCCGAGGGCGGGGGCGAGCACGACGGCGAGGGCGAGCAGAGCAGGGCTCACGGGGCGGTCTCTCCGTTCGTTCGGGCACGGCGCAGCAGCCGGGCGAGGGAGCGCCGAGCGCGCGGGGCCTCCCGCGCGCGAGGCGCGACCGGTCGCGCGGGGTAGTTCGTCGTCATGTGCCATCCCTCGATGGCGAGGCGGTCGGCGAGCGAGGCGACGACGACGGTCGCGAGGTGCGGGTGCACGTCGAGCTCGTCGGTCAGGTGGGCAGCGATCACGGCGCGAGCAGCGGGCGGGATCATCGGGCCTCGCCCCCGCCGGTGGTGTGCCGGGCTCGGGCGTCTCGCCGCGGTGCGGGCGGTTGGCACATGATCCGGGCGAGCCTGATCTGCTCGGCCTCGGCCTGGCCGTTGTCGCCGGCCTCGGCGAGCAGGGCCTCGACGCGCGACGGGTGGACGCCCGAGAGCGGTCGGCGCCCCTTGCCCCGGTTGCGGAAACTCGACCGGCACCGCTCGTCGACCTCGGCGAGGCAGTACGGGCAGCGCACCGACAACGGGTCGGGGATGCCCTCGGCGACGAGCTGCTCGCGGTGCGCACGAGCCGGGCGGAAGCGCGCGAGCTCGGCCGCGACGTGCGCGGGCATGTACCGGCGCGGGCCGGTGCCGACACCGGACATGAGCGCGGCGAGACGTTTCTGCCCGCCGTGGTCGATCTCCGCGCGGTACTGCGCCGGCGCGGCGTGCCCGGTCGCGACTGCCGCCCGGGTGCCGAGCAGTTCAGCCCGCCATGCGGCGACGTTGTCGGGGTCGACGTTGGGCACCGGGTCGGTGTGACGGTTCATGAGCTCGGTCCGGTACGGGCCCCATGCGGCGAGCAGGTCGTGCGGCTCGATCGGCCGGAACTGCGCCGAGCGGTCGCCGGCGCGCTGTTCGTAGTAGCGGCGGGTCGCGCGGGCGGCGTCCCATCCGACATCGGGCATGGTGGCCGGCACGTCGGCGACGGCGGCCGTCCACTCCGAGATGGTGCGGGCGGACTGCTGGGGGTCGGCGAGCGCGCGGCGCACCCGCGAGTCGAGCGTTCCGGCGAACGCCAACAGGGCGGCGATCTGCTGCTCGTTCATGGGGTGCTCTCCTTCTGTGCGTTGAGCAGGGCGAGGCCGGCGGCCAAGTTGTCGGCGTAGGCGGCGGTCGATGGCCTCGGTCGCGGCGACGCGCTCGACGGGCGGTCGAGGTCGGACCAGACCTTGAGCCAGTAGCGGGCCGCTTTCGGGGCCTCACCCGGTGTGGTGCGACGGGCGGCGAGGTCGACGAGCGTCTCGACGCCGTGCCGCTGCGTCAGCCGGTAGACGTCGCGCTGCTCTCCGAGGCCGAGCGACCACCGGACGGTGATCGAGGCCGCGGCGAGGGCGTCGTCGAGCGGGCGCAGTTCGGGAATCAGCGCGGCCGAGCTCGCGCGCGGCTGCTGCTGTTGTGGTGGTGAGTAGGTAGGTACGTTCTGGGGGCCGTTCACCGGCCCCCCGGGGGCCGATCCTCGGCCCTCCCCAGGGCCGGTGTCCGCTCCCCCCGGGGCCGACGTCCGGCCCTCCCCGGGGCCGCTCACCGGTCCCCCGGGGGCCACTGTCCGGCCCGGGTCGATGTCCGGCCCGGGGCGATCCTCGGCCCCCTCGTGGTCGAGGAGCGGCAGACGATAGACGGTCTCGCCACCGGGCCCGGTACGACCCTCGACGATGTCGAGCTCGCCCGAGGCGAGCAGGGCGTCGACGGCGGTACGGACAGTGGAACGCGCGGCGCGGGTGCGCCGGATGAGCGAGGCGGTACCGGCGTAGGCGACGCCGTCGACGCCGGCCCGATCAGCGATAGCGAGCAGAACCAGACGAGCGGCGCCTCGGCTTTCGGACCGGGCCCATACCCAATCCGTCGCGGCGAGGCTCAACGGTGCGTCTCCTTACGGGAGTCGGGTCGCCAGGCGGTTCGGGACATCCGGCGAGGGCGGCGGGTGTGTGCTTGGGGCAGCGATGCCCGACGATGTAGCGACGGGTGCCGATCGCGCGGCAGTAGGCGCCGGCCGCGCCGTCCCAGAAATCGCAGATCATGCAGTGCTCGCGGTGGCGGTGCGGCGCCCGGTCACTGACCGGCGCCGACGTACCGCGCGTAGACCACGTGCCGAGCGACGTCGTTCTCGACGACGGTCCGCGCGATGGCTTGGAAGGCGCCGGCCGGCGCGTACGACGTGAGCTGTCCCGACCGGATGGCTTGAGCCGCAGCAGCCGCTCGGGCGCCCGTCGCCTTTTCCTGGATCTCGGCCCACTGGTTCGGGTGCGCCTTGAGCTGCGCGACGAGCAGCGCGTGCCGGGTGTTCTTCTGCCGTGCGGGCGGCGGCCCCGCGATGAACTTGACGGTCACTAGATCCCCCATCTGACCTTTGTTGACGAACTCGAACAGACGGCATGGAAGAGACCCCCAGAGGGGTCGAATATCTGTTCGTGTTCACGAACAAGAACAACGTACGCATGGCAGAAACCCAACGTCAACGCAGTTCCGAGGTGTGCAACCGCCCTAGATCGCTGGTTAGATGAGGTTGTTCGCGTTCTGCGACAAGAACGGAGATGAGACCGTGTCGGAGAACGACACCCCCATACGCCCCGATGCGGGCGAGGCCGAGCGGCCCGCGACCCTGCTGCGTGACATCGTCCGCGCGGCGATCGACAAGCCGGGCGAGAACCTGCGCAGCCTGTCAGCCCGAGCCGTCGACCCGGAGACCGGACAGAAGATCGCGCACAACACGCTGCCGAAGATCGCCAGTGGCGAGGGGTACCGGCGCGAGCGATGGATCATCGGCGCCGTCGCGGCAGCGACCGGCCTACCCCTCGAAACAGTGCAGGCCGCTGCGTCCGCCGAGTGGACCGGCCTCGACGTGGCCAAGCTGCGCACGAGCAAGCCGGGGGCGACGGTCGTCGTCGCCTACGCGGAAGGAACTGATCCGCAGGATCTGCCCGTTCTTCAGCAGAAGCTAAAGGAACTCGGCCTCGGGAACCTGCGCATCCTGCCTGATGGCGGCGGTGACGCCGTGTCCTAGTCGCGTGACCTGCGGTGTTTGTGGCGGTAGTGTGAGTGAGCCTTTGCCTCGTGCATATGTTCGAGTGCAGGGCTCCGCCATGCCACAAGGGGGGGCATCTTGTACCGCGTCCGCCGTACCCGACTCGACACCACAGCACCAGCAGCCGGCGCCGCCGATGCTGCCGATCGACACATCCTGATCGACGATCGGCACATCACGGATACCGGCGCCCTCGCTCTCGAACTCGTCTTGAACGCCCTTCCCCCCACATCGGGCGACAGAACGAACGAGCCGCAGCAGAAGGACGGGCCGAGCGCGGAGGCGGGATGAGTCGGAGAAGGGGGCTGCACGGATCACCGTGCGGCCCCCTTCGTCGTTCCCGTGGCCTCACGTAGGCCGCTCGGGCGCGGTACCTTGCTTCCCCGAGGCGAGGCTCGGAGCCTGCTCCGATGCGGCCATTGTGAGGCCGTGGTGAGGCCGGACGGCTCTGGAGTGGTCGGCACCGGTTGACATCAACGGGTCTTGCGAAACGCCCTGACCTGCATGTTCTGTCACTTGCCGGTACCGACTGGAACCCATCATCACGATTGATCTTGAGCTCGTAATGCGTAGGTCTCGGGTTCGAATCCCGAAGGCGGCTCCAGAGAAGTCCTGGTCAGATACCCGCTGACCAGGGCTTTTTCTTATGCCCGGACCAGTCGGGGGCGGAACGCGATGATCTTCGCGCCCTCCTGCGTGCCCATTGCGTGCCCATCCGTTTGCCCCTGCACCTGCTCGACCTCGGGCTCGACGGGCTCGGGCGCCGCCTGCACCGGGCGCGTCGTACGCCTCGGGACCATGGCGGCGGTGGCCTCGGCGGCGTCTCGCGCAGCCTTGGGCATGACGGATTGGTAAATGTCTCGCGTGATGCGGCTGTCACTGTGGCCGAGGGTCTCGGACACGATCTTGACGTCGACGCCGGCGGCGAGCATGAGCGAGGCGGCGACGTGGCGAAGGCTCGGTGTCGGCGTCCTGCTTGTGGTGCACGACGTGCACGAGCCGCAGGTGCTCGGGGTCGACCTCGACGCCGGTCTCTTCGAGCAGCTCGCGCGCGGCACCCGCGGTGAGCGGCTCGCCTGCGTCGAGCTTGCCCGAGGGGGCGTGCCACCGGCCGTAGCCGTACGGCCCCCCGCGCTGCGACAACAGCACCTTGTCGCCATCACGCAGAATCACGTGCGTGTCGATCACGGGGGTTGCGAGTGCTGCGTTCATGAGTTCACCGTGCGGTCGTCGGGGTCGGTGGGGTTGTCGACGCTACCCCCGGATGGGGGCAGCGCGTCGGCGATTCGCTTCGCTACATCCGTAGGGGTGGCGTCGGTGGAGTCGAGCACGAGCACCTCGACGCCGAGGGGCATCAAGGTCTGTGCGGCCTCGCGGTAGAGCGCGACCTCGCGGGCGGGTCCGTCGGAGTCGTCATGGAAGCGGTGGCGCTTCCCGCGCTCGGCGAGGCGGGCCACGGGACGCGACCGTCGCCGAGGTTGACGCATTCGAACCCGTAGAAGTGCGCGTTTCCGTCGGACGCGCCCGCCGAGCCAGCTGGACGGCTCCGCGGCAAGCTTCGCACTTCGTCCCCGCCCCGGAGTCGTCGTCGATGAAGTCGGCTGCCAGCCGCTGGAGTGGGCATCGCGCCCCGAGGCTCCCTTCCTTCTCACGAGGCGGCGCGTCGGTGGCCGTCGAGCTGAGCGCGTTCCTCCGTACCCTGGTGGGCACCTCGATGAGCTTGGGGACGTGCGGATCCGGGGCTGCTCTCAGGCGCTGCGTTTGTGCACCTGCTGGCGCCAGTGACCGTTCAAGCCCCGGGTCTTGCGGGACGGCGGACTGGTGGTGTCGATACCGTGCGCGAAGAGCGCTGCCTCGACCCGGTTGGTTACCCCGCACTTGGCGTAGACCGCCCGGATGTGGTCCTTCACCGTTCCCACGTGCAGACCCAGCCGGTGCGCGACCTGGTCGTTGCTCAGCCCGTCGCTCAGCAGCGTCAGCACGTCCTGTTCGCGCGGGGTGAGCCGGGCGAGTCGCGCCGTATGGCCCGATCGCGTCGCCCACACCCGCAGTCCGCCCGCCAGTAGCCGGACCGCGTGCACGAAGTCCTGGCCGGCCAGCGAGGGTGGTAGGACGCCGTTCAGGTGCGTGGCACTGGACCGTTCGGTGTCGAACCCGCCGTAACCTGCGAGAGCTGGTGGCTTGGGGCGGGCGAGGGCCGCGGTGAAGACTGCTTCGAGTTCGGGGTCCATGCCGATCTTGCCAATCAGCACGAGGTCCGCTTCGGCTCTGGCGATCGCGCCGGGTGCGTTCGCGCCGCACAGGGCGGCACGAACTTCCGTTTCCGCCGCGTTCGTGAGCAGTGACTCCGCCTTGTCGCGCGCCCACTTGTCGTCGTCCACGATCACAACGCCCATGACGTCCGCCATGTTTCTCCCCCTCAAGAGCCGCCCCCGGTTGGCGAGTCGCCGCGCCATGTGTGCTGGTCAGGCACAGGTATGAGTGGCGCTCCGAGGCGCGCCGTCAGTGTTCAATCAGTGATGGGGAATGTCAACTTCTGTCCCCACTTGTGCATCCCCCTCCGATCGACGGGGCGACCCGGAGGGGGCCAAAGAGCGGGGTTGGCGCGGGCTTTGGCCGCTGGCACGGTAGCCAACGGCTCGGACGAGAATCCGCCAATCACGCCCCCGCCCCGCGGGAATCGGGGCGGGGGCAGCCCATGGCGGCATGGGGAAGCCGAGCTTACGTCCCTTGGAGGAAAGTCATGAAGAAGTCCTACGGCCGTGCCGCCGTGGCCGGTGTCGGCGTCGCCGTCGCCGGCAGCGCGCTGCTGATGCTGGGCGTCGTGGCCCCGGCTGTTCTGGTCGGCTACTTCGGCTTCAACACCGCCAACGCCGGCGCCGCCTACGGCGCGATCATGAGCGGCATGAGCATTGCCGCCGCGCTCTCCGTCTTCGGCGGCGTCACCGCGGCCGGCGGTTGGGCCATGTTCCTGCTGCGACAGGCCATCAGCGCCGCCGGCAAGAAGGCCGTCGTCAAGTAACACCGCTGGGCCATCCGGGTGTTGGCCCGCAGTTGTCGGCACCCGGATGATCCGCACGGAAACGACGACAGGAAGTGGTGGGGACATGCCTGCCTTTGGCAGCTGGGCGATCCGCCTGGTACGCCGACAGCGCCTCGCGCTGCTGTCAGGGGCCCTCCTCTGGTTCGGTGCCATGGCTGCCGGTGCGGCAGTCGGCGTCGGTGAGGGCTCCGGAGTGGAGATGAACCCGGCTCAGCCCGGCCTGACCACCTGGTGGCACATCTTCAGCGCCAACGCCTCCGTGGCGCTGCTCGCGTTCGGCGGCGTGATCACGCTCGGTATCTCCACCCTGCTGTTCACCCTGGTCTCCGGTGCCCTGACCGGATTCGGACTCGGCAAGGCGTACGCCGTGGCAGGTCCGTCCGTGATGGCCGCGCACGTACTGCCGCACGCCGTCATCGAGCTACCGGCCGTCGCCGTCGCGATAGGCGCGGGCATCACCCCGCTGTTGGCACTGGTCCGGTACCTCACCGGGGACCGGGTGCAGCGTCCCCGAGTCAGGGACGTACTGACCGACTCCACCGGGCTGCTGGTCATCTGCCTGGCCCTGCTCCTCGTAGCCGCAACCATAGAAACATGGGTGAGTACCCTGTGAACGCCATCGCCCCCCGCCGGATACAGGCGCTGTCGCTTCTCGTCCTCGCCCCGCTGTTGGCGCTGTTGATGTTCCGGCTGCGCGATGTGTTTCAGGACGAGGTCGCCGCAGCGTTGCCGGAGGCGACCCAGCAGGAGGTCAGCCTGGGTACCTGGGCCGCGGTCGCCACCGGCTCGGTGCTCAACGTGCTCGTGTACACGGCCGGGGTCCTGCTGGTCGCAGCTGCCACGGCCGGGCTGTGCCGGGGGCTGGGGTGCGACGTGGACTTCCGGAGCCTGCGGCACCTCGTCGGTGGGGTGTTCGCGCTGTACCTGCTGGTGCGTACGGCCGTGTTCCTCGCGCTGACCTTCGCTCCGGTGCCGAGTACGGGCCTGATGAACTGGCTGACCCGCCCCGACCCCGGGCTGGTTCTCCTCACCCTCGCCACCGGCTGGGCGCTACGGAAGGCCGCTCCCGACTTCGGTGCGTCGCGGACCGCGGCTTGCGCCGCTGCCCCCGCGCTGTTGCTGGCGCTGGGCCAGATCGTGCTCTAGACGCCCACCAGGAGACCCTGTGCCCATGACAGAACACGAGGAGAAGCAGGCAGTGCGACCGGACGGGCGACAGACAGCGGAGCCGGGCGGCCCCCTGGTGTGGAGTCGGCGTGTGCTGCCTGCCGCCGCCGCGTTCACGGCCGTCACCGCCTGGGCACGGGCAGCCGTCTACGCGTCCAGCCGTGACGATGTCGTCGCCGCCGTGCACGGGTCGTCGCGGGTGACCGAGTCCGCGCGGACGACCGTCATGCAGGTCCAGGACGCCATGCAGTACGCGTGGATCGGGTTCCCTCTCGTGCTGGTCCTGGTCGCGTTCATCGCCGCCGTTCTCAAGACGGGGCAAGCTCTGCTGGTCGCGATCAGTGGCTCTGTCGGTTCGTTCCTCGCCATGGCCGGGGTGCTGCTCCCGTCCACGGGCGCGCTGGCCGCCCTCGCCGGAGCGTTCTTCGTCGGGACCATCGCGACCGTATGCGCTGCGCTGCTGCCCGGAAGGACCTGAACTCCCCGATGACGTCTTCCTTCCTGCGGGGGTCGTTCCACCTGGCCGTCACCGACCAGCGCCGTTCCCTAAACCTGCTCCAGGGACGCCCCACGCCCCGGTGGGCGCTCCTCGCGGTCGCCGGCTGCTACGGGCTCGGCGCGCTGGCCGCCCTGGTGGCGGCTGCCGGGGCCGGCGTGTTGGCAGGGCACCTCCTGCCCGCGCAGGAGGTGGACGCAGCGCGCGTCACGCGGAACTCGTGGGTGCCCGTGGTCGGCGCACTCGTGGCTCTGGCGGCTTCGGTGCGGCTCGGCCAGGTGCGGCAGGTGATGTTCCCGAGCGACTTCCACGTGCTGCGCACTCTGCCGGTGAGCGCCGGGCAGTTGCTGCTCGTACGGCTCGTAGGGCCCGCCCTGCTGTCCGTGGCCGGCCTGGGCGTGGCCGGGACCGTGCTCCTGACGTTCTGGCTGGAAGGGCCGCCTGCGCAGCTCGCGGTCGCCCTCGTGTGGGGCACGGTCGCTCTGGGCGGTGCGGCGCAACTGGTCGTCACCGTCGGGTACCTGCTGGTCCCCGTACGGGCCGCGCAGCTCCGTACGCTCGCGCTCTGCGCGGTCGCGGGGATCGTGCTCGGGGCTGCCACCGTCCCGCTCGCCGGACTGTTCCTGCCCGCGGGCGGCAAGGAGGACACGGCGACCGTGCTCACCCGGCTCGCTGTGGAAACGCTCGCCGGTCTGCGCCCCGAATGGTGGGACACCCTGCACGAGGGCGGAGCCGTCCCGGTCCTCGTGGTGATGTGGCTGCCAGCCGCCGCCCTCGGAGCCTTCGCCACCCTCGGGTTCGTACGGGTGGGGCACGGGCGGGTTCTGCGTGAGGAGGACCCGAGCGGGGCGCGGGTGCGCGGGCGTCCCGAGAGCTTCCGGGCGGGCCGCTCGCCCGCGGCGCTGATCGCTGCCAAGGAGCTCCGGAGCATCCTGAGGGGTGCGCACACGCTCACCGCAGGACTGCGACGGGTCGCCTTCGGCGCGGTCCTGCTCCTGGGCGTCGGGCTGGGGCATCTGCTCCTGGGCGGGGGCGGCTTGCCTGGGCTGCCGTTCACCGGAGCGGTGGGCGCCGTGGTCGGCATGGCTGCGTTGGCCTCGGACGAGGCGGTTCAGACCTCGGGCCTGGAGGCGGAGCGCGGCTGCACCGATCTGCTGCGGCAGTCCCCGCTTCCGTACGGGACGCTGCTCGCGGGAAAGGTCATCGCGTTCGCCGGGGTGGTGGCCGTACTGACCGGCCCCGCGGTCGCCGGGTGGCTGTTGCTGTTCCGCGACCCGGTGCTGCCGTTGGTCACCGGATGGCTCGCCGCGTGTGCGGCGAGCGGAGTCGCCGCGGTGGTGACGGCGCTCGCCGTACCGGCCACCGAGAGCGCCGCGCAGACCCGGATCAACAGGTCCGGGACCGCGGATCTGCTCCAGCCGCTGCTGACCGCGGCGTTGATGGCACCTGCGCTGCTGACCACCTCCCTGCTCGGGAAGTCCTCGGTCATCGCTGCCGTCCCGCTCGCCGTCACGTTCGTTGGCCTTGTCGCCGCCATCCGGTGGCTGGCAGGTCAGGACCGGCTTCCACGGAGGCCATGGAGGAAGCACGCGTGATACGTACCAAAGACCTGACCGTGCGGTTCGGGGAGAAGACCGCCGTTGACCGGGTCGACCTTCATGTGGACGAGGGCGAGGTGGTCTTGCTGGCTGGGCCCAACGGCTCCGGCAAGTCCACCCTCCTGCGGGTTCTCGCCGGGCTCCTGGAGCCGTCTTCGGGTGGCGCGGAGATCGCCGGGCAGGCGCCGGATTCCGCCACGGTGCGGGCGTTGCGTGGTTTCGTCCAGGACGACCCGCCGTTGTACGAGTACCTGACGTCCCATGAACACCTGGCGTTCGCCGCGCGGCTGTGGGGCGTACCCGTCGAGGACGGTCTCGAACTGCTCGCCCGCTTCGGTGCCCGAAACTGGTCGGGCACACTCGTCCGGGACCTCTCCCTGGGCACCCGCAAGAAGGTCGGGCTGGCGGCGGCGCTCGCCCACCGCCCCCGACTGCTGCTCCTGGACGAGCCGTTCAACGGTCTGGACGCCGACTCCTGTGGTGAACTCGCACGCTTGCTCAAGGAAGCCCGTGATGAGGGGCGCACCGTCTTGATGACCGCCCACGAGCCGCAGTACGTCGAGCAGCTGCTGGACCGTCATGTTCATCTGGAAAACCGGAGTAACTCGTGATCGAGGTCGCAGGCCTCACCAAGCACTACGGAAGTCGCACCGCGGTCTTCGACCTCACCTTCACGGTGCGGCCGGGTAAAGTGACCGGCTTCCTGGGACCCAACGGTGCCGGCAAGTCCACCACCATGCGCATGATCCTGGGGCTGGACCGACCGACCCGCGGCACCGCCACCGTGGCGGGTCGGCGATGCGCTGACTTCCCCGACCCCCTGCGCGAGGTGGGCGCGCTTCTCGACGCTGGCGCGATCCACGGTGGTCGCACTGCCCGCAATCACCTGCTCCAACTCGCGCAGGGCAACAGGGTTCCCGCCGCCCGGGTCGAGGAGGTGCTCTCTCTCGTCGGCCTCGCTGGCGCCGCAAAACACCGCGTCAAGGGTTTCTCGCTGGGCATGCGGCAGCGTCTGGGCATCGCCGCCGCACTGCTGGGCGATCCGCCGGTGTTGATCCTCGACGAGCCCGTCAACGGCCTCGACCCAGAGGGCATCCACTGGATCAGGCAGCTGCTGCGAGGCTTGGCGCAGGAGGGGCGTACGGTCCTGGTCTCCAGCCATCTGATGAGCGAAATGGCCCTCTCCGCCGATCACCTCGTCGTCATAGGCAAAGGGCGGCTGCTCGCTGACATGCCGATGGCGGAGTTCGTGGAACGGCACTCCCGGCAGGCGGTTCACGTGGCGACGCCGCGTCCCGCGGAGCTGCATGCGCTGCTGGAGCGCGCGGATCTGGCGTACGAGGTGGTGGAATCCGCCCCGGACCAAGGTGTGTTCGAGGTACGTGATGCCGGGGCGGCGACGGTCGGTGACCTGGCGGCCACAGCCGGGGTGCCACTGCACCAACTGTTCACCCAGCGGGCGTCGCTTGAGGACGCCTACCTGACGCTGACCGCGGACTCCACCGAGTTCCGCACCGGCGCTGGTGCCCAGCCAACCGGGGGCGGAGCCTGACCATGGCAACGAGGACAACGCTCGATCGGGGAAAGTGCACGGCGGTGCTGCTCTGCGAATTCACCAAGCTCCGCACCGTCCGCTCGACTGCGTGGACCCTGTTCACCGCGTGTGCGGTCACCGTGCTGCTCGCTCTCTGCTTCTCGCTGCTGTCCAGGTACGCCACCGGGCAGCTCGCCTCGCAGGAGAGCGCGGGCATCGCCGAAGACCCGGTGTTCACCAGCTTTGCGGGGATGGTTCTGGGACAGCTCGCGATGATCGTGTTCGGGGTGCTGGCGGTGTCCGGCGAGTACAGCAGTGGCTTGATCAGCACGTCGCTGCAGGCCGTGCCGCGACGTGGGCTGCTGCTCGGCTGCAAGGCGGCCGTAGTGGGTGGGGCCGCGCTGGTCACCGGGCTGGTCACGTCGTTCACCTCGTACGCGGTGGGGCAGGCGGCCCTCGGCCCGCACGGCACGTCACTCGCGGAGCCGGGTGTACTGCGTGCCGTGTTCGGTGCGGGACTGTACATGGCGCTCCTCGCGGTGTTCGCGATGGGCGCGGCGACTGTGCTGCGCAGCTCGCTGCTCGCGCTGGGACTGCTGATGCCGTTCTTCTTCCTCGTTTCGCCTCTCCTGGGGTCGCTGCCGAAGACCAAGGCGGTCGCACAGTACCTTCCCGACGCGGCGGGTATGCGGATCGCCCAGGTCGAGGAACTGCCCGGCGCTCTCGGGCCATGGAGCGGCCTGGGCGTTCTGGTGTTGTGGACCGCCGCCGCGCTGGTGGGCGGGGTCGTCGCGTTGCGCAGTCGGGACGCCCGCTGATCGGGTGCGTCGGTTGAGCGCGTGAACGGAGCCTCGTGCTCGGGTGCGGATCACGTTTTCGCGCAGGTTTCGGCGAGAGCGGCCGTGGGTTGCGGGCGGGGCGTCACCACGGGACTGCGGTACGCCCCCTGATCCGCGCGACCCCCGCCGTCCTCGAAGTGCCCGGGGCAACACACCTGCCGGTCCTTTTCGGAGGGGGCGTGCCGGCGGCCGTAGAAACGGGGCAACGTTGAGGCATCAGCGCAGCAGTTCGTAGGTGGCGGCGGCTACCACGGCGCCCAGCACGGATCCCATCACGACCTGGGCCGGGGTGTGGTCGCGAAGTGCGATGCGGGACCAGCCGATCAGAGCGGTCAGGGGGTAGGCGGCCAGCATCCAGGGGCCGTATTCGAGGGCGAGGATGGCGATGCTGCCGGAGGAGACGGCGGTGTGGACCGAGATCTTCCACAGGGTCGTGACGGCCATCAGGATGACCAACGTGGTGACCATGGCCGCGATGAGGGCGACCATGGCTGCGGGGGCGCCCAGCAGTCGCATCAACAGTGTGCCGGTGGCCACCGAGCAGATGATGAACACCATGACCAGGAGCCGTTGCTGCCGCACGCCGAGGTGGCGGTCGGCCCAAGTGCCCCGCCGGATACCGAGCTTGATGAAAGCAACCGGGAGGACGGCGGCGAACAGCGCCCCGAGGAGTCCCCAGCCGACGCCGGAGGGCCCGTCGACGTGCCAGCCGACGAGCAGGGTTACGGCGATGATCCAGTTCTTCGGCTCGAAATGGTCGGTGACGAGGCGGGCGGCGCGGTTCTCCGGCGTGGTGGTGGAATCGATCTCGGTACTGGTCACTGGCGGGCTTTCGACTGGGCGGAGCGGTGGCCGTCATGCGTGCGTTGATTCGGCTGGTACTGGTCGTGGACGAAGTTCCGTACGGTGTCGCTGGCGCGGGCGACTTCGATCCGGCGCAGCCACTGGGCCTCCGCTTCGAGGTCGAGGGCGGCGTCGTCACCGGCGGAGTCGAAGTCCCGGCGTTGGACGGCGTCGTCAGGGCCATGGCCCGTGAGCTTGGCGTGGCGGGCGGTCTCGATCCAACATGCGTGTGCGAGGTCCGGCCGGGCGGCCGGGGCGGCGGCGTCTGCGGCGTCCCGCTGTGCCACTGAGACGTACGGCTGGAGGGCCAGGATCGCGTCGCGGATCTCCACCACGCGGCGGTGCAGCCTCATCCGTAGTTCCCGGCGGCTCAACTCCTCGCCCAGCACGACCTCGGGAACGGCCCCGGTCAGGTCGTGCCACAGGGGACGTAGCGCGCGCAGGTACCACCAGTGTCGGGCTGCCCGCCAGGCCACTCCGAGGGCGGGGACCGAACTGCCGATGAGGATGAGACCGATCGAGGCATGTTTCATCGTGTCGGTCACGGTGCTCGTGACCGCGTCGCTGTGAGGTGTCACGGCTCCGGTCAGCCGCAGTACCAGGTAGCCGGCGCGGGACAGGGCGTACATCACGCCGACGGCGGTGCCCGCGCCGAGAAGCCGCAGGCCGGCGCGCAGCCAGCCGGCGCCCGCCTGGCGACTGGAGCCCCAGAAGAGCCAGGTGGCCACGGCCATCGCGGTGGCCAGGTAGGCGAGCCAGACCAGCAGGTAGGCGGTGGCGGTGGCGGACCCGGCGCTGCTGTCGAAGAAGTCCGTGGTTTCGGTCTGGCGAGGCACGAAGGCGAAGAGCACGGTCAGCGCGGTCATGGTCGTCCCCACGGCGGCCATCCGCAGTCGGAAGCCGGCGCGTTGGTGGGGTCGGGCGATGACGTAGACGAACTCCAGCACGGCTGCCGCCGCCATGATGCCGAGGTACTGCTTGAGCAGGGTCGACAGGTTGTTGACCCCGGTGCCGTTGTCGATGGTGTGCATGACGGTGGGGTGTCGCAGGGTCATGGCGAGTGTCAGCGCGGCGAAGGCGACCCACAGGGTGCGCTGCTTCGATGACCTTACGGCCGAGGGGGCGCGCCAGAGGGCGACCGTCCACAGCAGGACCAGAACCACGGTGGTCATGAGCGTGCCCTCACGATCTGCGTTCTCGGGGGATGTCGGTGGAGGTCCGCAGGGGATGGCCGAGTGCGTCGCCCAGCCGTTCCAGTACGGGGTTCGCAGCGGCCTCGCGGTCGAGGATGCGGTGGCTGAGGATCGTGGCCAGCAGTTCGGCGTCCTTCTCCTGGTTGTCGCTGTAGCTGGTGCGCCCGAGGATGTGCAGCACTTGGTCGAGGTCGATCCCGAGGTCGTCTTCGTCTTCGGCGTTCTCGGGTCCTTCGCCTCCGACGCGCCCGGGGGCGGGCAGCAGCCTGGTGGCGTAGGCCGGTCTGTCGTCGTCCTGGGATCCGTGCCCGAGGAGCAGATGGGCGAGCTCGTGCAGGACGATCTGGAGTCTGTGCAGGGCGCTGGTCGCGGGTTCGTAGAAGATCAGGTCCGCGGTCTCGGTGGCCACCAGGACCCCGCAGGGCATGCTGCTGTGGGGGGCGCCCGCAAGTTCGACGAGACGTAGGGGGCGGTCCCGTTGCGCGGCGATGGACTCGCACAAGGAGGTGAGGTCGAAAGGGCGCGGGATGGCGACCAGATCGGCGGCTGCCTCGCAGCGGGCGCGGCGGCGCGTGAAGTACATGCGGTCCTCGCTGGCTGGGCAGGCCGGGCTCGCCGGAAGGTCCGGGTGCTCCATGGCGCTCCGCCGGAGCGCTTTCCGCTGAACGGGGCGAACAGATTTTTGGCTGAGCGTAGGTGTTGCCCTGTTGGTACTCAAGTGCCCTTCGAGTCAGCCGGGCCATATGCCGATGTAATCCGGCCACAGCTGCCGTCTTTTAGGACTCAGCTCCTCCGGTGCGGTCGGACGGCGGCTCCGGTAGTCCTTCCAGCCTGCGCGCCTGGTCGATCACGCCGCGGATGGCCTGGATGCTTCCGGCCGACAGGCCGTTCATGCGCACTGCGACGTCCCGCACGTCACTGTCCTCCAGGATCTTCACCAGCTCCCGCTGGGCCCGGGTCAATTCGACTCGTTCCTTGATCCGTGCGAGCTTGGCGTCGACCCGCGCGGCCACCGAGTCGTCGAAGAAGTAGGTCACCGGGACACCGAAGAAGCCTGCGATCACGGTGAGGGTGCTGACCTTCGGGTCGGTGATCTCACCCTTGCGGATCTTCTGGACCGTGGCGTGCGACACCGTCGGTCCGTCGGGCCCCGCCTTCGCCCGGATCCCCTCGGCGATCTCCATGTAGCTGAGTGGACCCCGACCGGCGGGGTGGACGGTGCCGATCAAGTGGTCGAGCTTCTGGGCGATGGTCCGCCCGCCTGCCGGTTTCCGGCTCTCCATCCGATCCCCCCTCGCTGCCCGTGTGGCCGCTCGCCCGTCGCTTCCGGCGGCGGTGCTCTCGCTGTGTGCCTTCACTGTGCATCGAAGTCTACGGACGAGGGAGTCAGCGTGGATGCGTAAAGTCTGATTGACAAGAGGGCGGGTGCCTCTGCATTCTGAAGGAGCCCGTAAAACGGAATAGACGGCGCGGTGTGCGGTGTACGGGGGAACGCATGCCGTCCGTCGGCAACGGGGGAACGGGCAAGGTGCTGGATCGGGTCGGGGGCGAGAGCGCTTCCGACCCGATGCGGCGCGCATCGCCTCTCCGGGGCCCTCCGCCGCAGGGGCGCGGAAGGCGACGATCCGCTCCCTTCAGGAGGAGAGGCCGAACAGGCTCGAACCTGACCGGCGCCACGATCTGCCTGCCTGCCTGCCTGCCGTCCGGACGGCGCTCGCCCACCTGCTCGGCCAGCGCCCGAACATGAACGTCCCCGCCCCAGGCCCGGCTCCACGAGCGTCCGGCCCACCGGTCACCGCAACTGCGACCGCACTCCTCAGGCGTCGGGTACGAGCCCGGAGTCCTCCTGGGAAGGGAGGCTGTCCATGAAGGAACTCACGGAGAACACGGCCCTTCCAGGCCCGGGCGGGCCGTACCCGGGCGGAGAGCTCAACCCGAATTCCTCCAACGTCGCCCGATAGACCTCAAGAAGTCTGATGTGGTACTCCAGCGGTGCGCCCTCCGGATTCGCCCTACCCAGCGGAGTGGTCGGCTCCGGACACCAGGTGGTGAAGCGTGGGGTGATCCCGTGCGACATGAAGAACCGCAGCCCTTCGGCCGTGGACTCGATCGCCTCCTTGACGGTGGAGAAACCGAAGGGCTGGGACATCTCCACGCCGGCCACGAAATTGGGGATCACATTGCGAGCGCCGAAGACATCGGCCGAATCAAGGATTCTGCGATGCCATTCGTCGCGACCGACGTACCGTTCCTTGCCCGGGCAGTACAGCTCGAAGAGTCGACGGTCCCAGACCTCGTAGTTGGGGTGGTAGATCTGAACGCCGTAGTCACGAAAACGCTGCACGTCCGCTCTCGGGAGCGCCTGGGCCACGACCTTCCCGATCCAGCGACCGGGGAAACGCTCCTCGATGGCCTGTGCGTACTGCCCGTAGAAATCCGCCTCGTCCCGCCCGCCGACCTTTGAGGTGATGGCACCCCCGGTGAGGGTGTAGGCGGTCGATACCCGCGCGGTGTCGTACCGGTCGATGATCTCCAGCGCTTCGAGGACCTCCTCCACCGGCTTCACCCCGGTGTAGGGACGCCCCGCCGCCTTGTGCTGGCGCCAGTTGTGGTTGATGTCGCAGTACTGGCACTCCTCCTTGGCGCCGAAGTACTGACAGACCCGGAAGACCGTGAGGTAGACGAGATAGCCCCACTGGATGGTGGGCGCGACTTCCATCACCGACTTGCCGTTCGTCAACGTGTGCCGGTAGTACTCCGGCATCGGCGGCAGCCCAACGTCCGCGATCCGAACCCCGTCCAGACAAAGACCCAGAGAACCGGACTCATCGGCGCTCACCCGGTACGGGGACTGCGGGTTGACACGTACTGAGACCACGGTTCGACGCAGTCCATAGGGCCCACCGGTGAGGACGATCTCCTCCGGAGGGCGACGCAGCGCCGCTTCTCCCAGCTCAGGCAGAGTGCGGTGGTCGAAGGAGAAGATGAAGTACGACTTCGGCTTGACATCACCCTCCTCGTTTCCGCTGAGGGCTGCGGCGTCGAACGCGATTCCGCCGCGCAGCAGATCTTCCTTGAAGACGGCCTCCGCCGGCACGTTTGGGAATCGGCCCATCAAACCCTCGACGAGTTCGGTACGAAACTCCACGGACCACTCTCCCTTGGAAACAGCGCGAGCTCACCCGGCAGGACCGGCGCACCACGAAAGCCCTCAGAAAGGTAGCCAACGCAGTGGCATGCGGACGAGCCTAACGGGGCCCGGCCGGAGCGTGCCGGGCCCCGCTCGCTCCAGGCGAACGGGGCACCGCGGGCACCCCCGTAGCCTCCGGCGGGTACACGCCGACACCCCCGGCGCCGCGGCGCGGCGCCGGCCCGCTCGAACGCGCCCCGTTCGAGGGCGGCCCTCCGTCATGCGGTGCACCACAGGTGACGCCGTGCATCACTCGGCCGGGGCGGCGGGACAGCCCTCAGCCACGACGCCCCCCGTCTCAGGCTCCTTCGGCGTCGTCGTAGGGGGCTTCGAGGGGGTGGGGGCCGTTGTCCGGAGGGGGTGGGGTGATGGGCGAGATGTTCCTCGGCTTGGGATCGTGCCTGCCGGTCGCACGTTTGCTGGACTCGGCGAACCGCATGCTCTGCCGACGCCGTTGGGTTTCGAACCACTGTTTGCCTTCGGCGGACACCGCCACCAGGATGCGGGAGGCCGTCGAGATGCCGGAGGCCTCCTGGGAGAGTTGCAGCAGGCTTTCGAGGTCCTCGCTGTTGCTCCCCCGGAGCGAGGTGAAGTTCTCGACCCGCAGCCGGGTGAGGTGGCTGCTGTCACGCTCGATCACGAGGTCTTCGCTGAGCATGAGTTCGTCGCCGCCTGTGTGGTTGCCGCGGATGGATCCGTCGGATTGCACGGTGACGGCTTGGGTTTCGCCGGTCACCCGGTCCGACCGCTGTACGCTCGCCCGTTCCACGTTGATCGAGGAGATGGAGTCGTAGCGGAAGGAACTGTCCGACCGGCCGCTGTGCGTGGCCGTGTTGAACTGCATCGTCCAGGTCGCCTGGCGGATGCCGCCTTCGGTCATCACGTACAGCCTGATCCGGTAGATCGAGTAGCGCACCGGTCCGTTGCGTACCCGGGCGCGCTGGGCCTTTTCGCCCGCTTCCAGGACGAAGAAGTCGTAGACCACTTCGTGGTGCCGCAGGTCGTAGCTCTTGAGCGCGTCCCGGCGCAGGAACCGGGTGTCGTAGTTGAGCCAGCGGCCCATCTCCCAGTCGCTGGGTCGGTTGGCCTGGAGGAAGGCCTGCCATTGTTCGAAGGCGCGTTGTTCTTCCCGTAGCCGGGCGTCGAACTCCTCGTGGTCGAGCGTCGTCCGTAGGAAGTCGGCGTAGAGCGGGTAGCCGCCGCGTAGTCCGCAGAGGGCGCCGAGGCCCAACAGGATGGTCGCGAGGGAGACGGGACCGATCTCCTGCACGGTGGCGGCGGAGCCCAGTTGGACGAGGCCGATCAGGAGGAGCGCCAGTCCGCCCCAGTATCCGAGGTTCGTCAGCCAGGGGACCCGTCGCCGGGTGCGCTGGGCCCCCAGCTGGCCGTCGCGCCAGCGGTCTGCCGTGGTCTGCGCGTGCAGTCGTACCAGCCAGTCGAGGCTGTACGGGTCGGCGTCCTCCCCGTAGAGGTCGGCCAGCTCGACTCTCAGGTTCTGCCTGGCAATCCGCGTGGCGGCCCACCAGGCGTCGCGGTCTTCGCCCTGTCGGGGCTGGGCCCTGAAGTGCGAGTTGATCAGTTTGCCGATGGTTTGGGCGAAGTCGTGTTGGTTGGGGCTCGGTTCCGGTACGAGATGGCTGGGCAGTGCGTTGTTGTACTTGCGGGTCTGTGGGCCTCCTCGTTCAAACCACTGGTCCTCCTGTTCGATCCGTGCGCGCAGCCATCTGCGGTCCATCCCGAAGCGGACGGCGGCGGCGCCACCGCCGACGCTCAGCAGCAGTCCGATCACCGTCTGGGGGGCCGAGCCGTGGAACGCCGGTGGCACCCCGAAGTACAGGGAGGCCAGTACCAGCAGGGCACCCGAACAGGAGAGGACCTTGTACCAGAGCTTCAGCGGCAGTTCGAGCACCGGCACTTTGACCGGCGCGAGCGGGTCCGGCTCGAAGAAGAGTGGTACCCGTTCCTCCCGCCGGCGGTCGGTGCGGTGCGCCCGGATGTCTTGTTCCTCGGCGCCGTCGAGCTGCTCCCGGGTGATTTCGGAGAGGTAGTGGCGCAGGTGGTCCTGGAGTTCGGCCCGCTGCTCGGGGGGCAGTGAGTTGATCGCGCGGGATCCGTGGCCGCGGCGCGCGGCCAGTTCGTCGGCGCCCGTGGCGTGCGGGACCGCGAGGGCCTCGTCGACCAGTTGCAGCAGTGCTCGGGCGGCACTCGTGTGCGTGGAGTCGGGGGCAGAGTCCAGCATGGATCCCAGGGCGTGCAGCTTGTCCATGTCTGCGGGAGTGAGGTCCTCCACCGCTCGGCGGCTGACGATCGCCAGACCCCAGTGGTAGAGGACTTCCGGTTCGCAGAAACGTCGGTGGATCGCCTGGTAGATGAGTTCCTCGGCGCGACCTCGCAGTCCTGCTTCGAGGAGCCAGCACCCCTTTTGGTAAAGCTCTTTGGGGGTGGCGTCGGGGCCGACCACGTACTGCGTGACATTGCCGTGATTGACGTTGACGGCGAGTTGGCCGCCCACCTGGGAGTCGCTGCCGGCGTTCTGGTTGATGCCGCCGTTGCTCGGGTGGTCGGTGTGGTTCGGGGTTCTGTTCATGATCCGTTGGCCCTTACTGCGGCTATGACGGCGGCGGCAGCCGCCGCGAGTGTGCTGATCGGCTCCACCAGGCCCTTGAAGCTCCGCAGGGCGAGCACGAACCTGGAGCGCCCGGCCGGGCCGGCCCCTGCTTGGCGGGTGGCCTCGTCCAGGGCTTGGGAGGCTCCCTCGAAGGTTTCCTCGTCCACCTCCCGGTGCGCCCGGGCCTCGCGGAGCGCCTGGCGCAACCCGGCGATGTGCTGGAGGAGTTCGGGGTCGGCGTGCAGCGGGGCATCGCCGTTCACCACTTGGCTGACCACGCCGTCGTTCTGCCCGACGTACATCTGCGCTGTGCCTCCGGTCTGGGTGACGTGCGGTCGGTCGTGGTCCGCTGGGCGCTGTCCCGTCATCTCGGTGCTCCTGGTGTCGTGCGCGGCTCGCGGCTGTGTCTGGCTCGTGCGGGGTGCTCCGGCGGGGGCGGTCCGCTGCGGGGCGCCTTCGTGGGGGGCGCCGTGGGCGGCAGTACCGCCGGTGGCGAGCAGAGCGGGTTCCGGTTCGTCGGACGGGGCGAGTCCGGGTGGCGTGTGGTATCCGGGCACCCGCACCCAGACGGTGGCGTCTTTGATCTCCTTCGCCTCGAATCGCACGGGGTGGAAGGAAGCCGATTCCAGTTCCGGGTAGTCGTGGCGGAGGACACTGCGGTGCCACTCGTCGGAGATCGCGAGAACCAGTTGGGCCTGGGGTGCGGCGGCGAGTGTGTTCCGTAGGGGCTGGTGGTCGACCATCCGACAGGCGGTGTTGAGGTCCTCCCCGACCCAGCCGCGTCCGTCCCAGCCGACTTCGCCCGAGGCGAGCACCACGCGCAGCCGTAGTGCCGCCGCGGGGTTGCTGGTCTGGGCGTGCGCCCGTAGGCCGGTCCTGAGCCGGTCGACGAAGGTGCCGGCCAAGTCGGTCTTGGGCACTGTCCCGGGCAGTAGCCAGAACATGCCGTCACCCCGGTCCACCGGGCCCGATCCGGCGGCTGCGTCGATTCCGGTTCCTTGTAGGGCCCCTTCCATCAGTTCGTACAGTTGGTTGCGCAGGAAGGACTGGACGGGGTTCGGCCGGGTGCCGAAACTCTCGATGTCCACCACGAGGATGACGAAATACTGTGGTTTGATCGGCATCTGTTCTCAGCCTCTTCTCCCCGGTTGCGAGCGCTTCGGGGCGTTGCGCAGGGTGCACTCTGTGCAGGTCCCGCCGACCGCCGGTGACATGGGATCTGGATATCGATTCAGCCGATCCGTCGCAGCGTCAGATGACGCACAGCGAAGGGTTGTTATCGGCCTGAGGTCGTCCTGATGGGTTTGTTTCTCGGGCCCGCGCGGGTCCGTTCCTCAGCCCGCGCTCCATTGCGCGAGGCGGTCGGGGTCGGTGACCAGCAGGCGTCCGCGGGTGGCTACCACGAGTCCGTCCTGGTGGAGAACCCGCAGGGTGCGCACGACGGACTCGCGCGAGGTGCCGGCGGCGCCCGCGAGCTCCTGCTGGGTGACGGTGACGGTGACGGCGCCTCGGGGTGCGGGCGCGGGTGCGGGCGTTCCGTAGGACAGCGAGATGTCCAGCAGAATCCGGGCGACGCGGATGCCCGAGCTGTAGGCCCCTTGGTCGGAGCGGAGCCGATCGGACTCGCGCAGCCGTGTGGCGAGACTGCGGAGCACCGCGAGCGCGAGGGTGCTGTCCTGTTCGAGCATCTTGAGGAACCGGGCGGCCGGCACGGATACTCCGCCCACCGCGCGCATGGCGACGGCGGTCGCCGACCGGGGCCGGCCGTCGAGGCAGGCCAGTTCTCCCAGCAGTTCGCCGGGGCCTCGTACGGCAAGCACACTGGTGTAGCCGTTCGGTGACTGGCGGGCGACCTTCACCAGGCCGGAGTCGATCAGGATGACGTCCTGCTGGCTGGCTCCCTCGGGTAGCAGCGTTTCCCCGGGCGTCCAGCTCCGCGCCCGCCCGGCAGCCCGAATGGCTGCTAACTCACGTGGCGCGAAGGGGTGTTGCTTCATCTCGACCCCCAGTTTCGGTGCCTTCCAGCGGTCCGTAACAGAGATATCAGGCCGTCCGGTGGGGATCGGCCCGAACTTCCGAACGTGGAATGCTTCCGCTGAAAGTAGGGGACTGTCCTCCGGAAGCTCGTTCGGGTGGTGCCGGTGTGCCCGAGCCGGCCGGTGGCGGCTGAGGTCGTGCCGGGCGCCTCGGGTGTCCGGGTGGGGCCCGCCGCCGCGTGGACGTGCGGGGCGTACGGCGGCGCGGGAGGATGGAGGGGTGAGCGAACCCGTGGTGGCTCCCGTCATCGTCTTCGGCGTCATGCCGGGCGACCCCCCGTTCCGCATTGTGCAGATCAATGGGGACCCGGTGGGTGTCGCCTACGACATGGTGGACGTGATCCGCATCGCCGATCAGGCGGGGTTCAAGCATGTGGACCTGGACGATCCGGCTTTCGTCCGGTGGCTGGGCGGCGGCAAGTACCGGTGGACCGTCTGAGGGCGTCGCATCCGTCGGTTTCCCCGGCGCTTCGCCACGGGGGCGGGTGGTGCGTAAATCGAGCGGGCCGGTGTTGGCCCGCTCATTTGGCGTCCGCGTAGCACTCCACCACCGCGGTGGTGAAGGGGAAGCGCACCGGGGTTTCGCCGAAGGTGATCCGCCCGGCCAGTTCGGCGGCGGACTGGATCGCCTGTGTCACCTCGGTGGCCTCCTCGGCGGGGCAGTGCACGATGACCTCGTCGTGTTGGAAGAAGACCAGCTCGGCGCGGAGGTCCCAGAGGGCTTGGCGCAGTGCGGCCAGCATCAGCAGTGCCCAGTCCGCGGCGCTTCCCTGGACGACGAAGTTTCGGGTGAAACGGCCGCGGGCGCGGCTGTTGGGGGAGGCGTATCCCGGTGTCCAACCGGCCGGGCCACCGGTCTGCCGGGGTTCGTCGTCCTCCTGGGGAAGCCCTGCCTCGCCGTGCTCCTGGGCGGAGCCCACCGCGGGCGGACAGGTCCGGCCCAGCCAGGTCCGCACCAACCGCCCCTGTTCGCCCGCCTGAGCGGCCTCGTCCACGTAGGCCACGGCGCGCGGGAACCTGCGGCGCAGCATGGCCAGATGCTTGAGGCCGTCCCCGGAGGTCTGCCCGTAGACAGCGCCCAGCACCGCCAGTTTCGCCATCGCGCGATCGCCGCGGAAACCGCGGTCGGAGACCGCCTGGTAGAGGTCCCCGGCTTGGCCGGCGACCTCCATCAGCGCCGGGTCGCGGGAGATGGCCGCGAGGACCCGTGGTTCCATCTGGGCGGCGTCCGCCACGACCAGTCGCCAGCCCGGGTCGGCGATCACGGCCCGTCGGATGACCTTGGGGATCTGCAGGGCCCCGCCGCCGTTGGTCACCCACCGACCGGTCACCGTGCCCCCGGGGAGGTACTCGGGGCGGAAGCGGCCGTGGCGGACCCAGTCCTGCAGCCAGCCCCAGCCGTGCGCGGTGTAGATGCGGTAGAGCTTCTTGTGGGCGAGCAGTGGGGCGACGGCCGGGTGGTCGATCCCGTCGAGCTCCCAGCGCCGGGTGGACTGCACCTTGATGCCCGCTTCGGCGAAGGCCTTGAGGACGTCCGCCGGCAGTTCGGGGCGGACCCGGCGGCCGAAGGCGCTGGAGATCTCCTCGGTGAGTTCGGCGAGCCGTCGGGGCTCGCCGCCGCCCGGGTAGCGCTCGCCGAGGAGTTCCGTGAGCACCGCCCGGTGTACGTCCGCCCGCCAGGGCAGTCCGGTCCGGTTCATCTCGGCGGCCACCAGCATTCCGGCGGATTCGCCCGCGGTGAGCAGCCGCATCCGGTCCGGGTGTGTGGCGCCACCGTGCCGGCGCTGCTGCTCGGCGTACACCTGGATCAGGGCGTCGAAGGGCACCGGCGTGGGCTGGGGTTCGAAGAGGGGGGACTGGGAGCCGGGCTCCGCGCCGCGCTGGGGCGGGTCGGGCGGGACGGGGGCGTTTTGGAGGCGGGCCCAGGCGGCAGCGGCGGAGCGGGGTTCGCCGAGGCGGCCCTCGTGGCCGAGGAGGAGTTGTTCGGCGGCCTCGATGTCGTAGCACCGGGTGACGCGGACGCCGGCGGTCAGCAGCTGTGGGTGGGTGGCGTGGGTGGAGCGCCACACCCAGCGGGTGGCCGCAGGTGCGGCCCTGACCGCGGTGGCCAGGTCCCGGTGGGTGAGGACCGGGCCGATCGGGGTGCCGTCCGGGGCCAGGGGGACGGTGTGGACCGTGCCCTCGTCCTCTCCGAGGGCCCAGCGCTCGCTCATGAGTACGAGTCTGACAGGGGGGTCTGACAGTGGTTCTGGGGCGCGCCGGCGTAGGGGTGCGCCGGCGCTCGCGTTCTGTTCCACGCATGGGTGCGTGCCGTCGTGTACGGCGGCCCGTGCGGGGAGATTCTCCGTCCACAGCCTGTGGACAGTCGTTTCCTGTTCGTTCCCGGGCCGCGTTGACCACCGCACGGCACTCCGTGCGAGGCTGAAGAAATGGACACCCATTCCGAGGCCGATGCGGCGGCTGCCCGCGTCGAGCGCGCCTTCGCCGCCGCCCTGTACTCCGAGGACGACTCAAGCCTGGACTCCGGTGCTTCGCTGCTCGCCGCCGAGGCCGGCGCCTGGTCGGCCGTCGGTGGTGAGGTGCTTGGTCGGGGACGGTCCTGGGTGCGTCGGGCTTGGGAGCGCGGATGGCAGCCGGCGGACCTGGCGAGGTTGGTGCGGCGGGATCTCGGGGGAGCCTCCGGTCCGGCAGGGCGGCATGTGCGGCTGCTCGCGGACCTGGTGGCGGCGGAGGTCCGATCCTACGACCGGCTGCCCCCTCGTTGGCAGGGGCAACTGGCGGAACTCGGCGCGGACCGGGAGGTGTGGTGGGGGGAGGACGCAAGGTACGCGGCGGCGATCGCCAGGCGCGAGTCGGCGGACCGTTTCACCTTGGCCACCGCGCTGTTGGAAGTGCTGCGGCTGTTGGTTCGGCTGCCATCGATCGAGCCAGCTGGGCCTCTGCCTGAAACCGGCCAGCTGCATATGCCACTGCACGTGCACGGCGAGCCTCGGATGCTCACCCGCATCCGAGCGCTGCTCGTCAAGGCCGAGGCGACGAGCTATCCGCCGGAGGCCGAGGCGTTGAGCGCCAAGGCGCAGGAGTTGATGGCCCGCCACACCATCGACGAGGCCTTGCTCGTGGCCCGGGGCGAACGCTCCGGGCAGGAAGTCCCCGGGGCCTGCCGGATCGGGGTGGAGGCTCCCTACGAGACGGCCAAGGCCGTCCTGCTGGACGCGGTGGCCTCGGCGAACCATTGTCGGGCCGTGTGGAACTCCACCTTTGAGTTCTCCACGGTCGTCGGTTTCGAGAGCGACCTGGACGCGGTGGAACTCCTCCACACCTCCCTGCTGGTGCAGGGAGCTGCGGCGATGACCCGCGCGGAGGCCGAGCAGCGGGCCGGCGGGCGCAAGCGGACCAAGACCTTCCGTCAGTCCTTCCTGCTCGCCTACGCCAGTCGGCTCGGAGAGCGGTTGTCCTCGGTGTCCGAGCGGACCGCCCGTGAGGCGGACGCCGGGGGCGCCGGCGGGCCGGGCGGCCAGCTGCTCCCGGTCTTGATGGCGCGCGATCTGGCCGTGACGGCCCGGGCCGAGGAGATGTTCCCGCAGACCACCACCACGCGCCTGCGCGGGGCCACCGATCGGGCCGGGTGGACGGATGGCACCGCGGCGGCCGACCGGGCGAACATGGCCACGGGGCGTCGGCGGATCGGCTGAGTCGGAGACAAGGGGCTCCGCCCTGTCGGGTGCGTGCCGGGTGTCCGGACCGCCCGTGCGGGAACCATTGCGCCTTTTTCCTCGTCTGGCAGGCTGGGGATACCGAGTGACACGGGTCACCGTGCGGCGGTCGAGGGGGGCGGCACTGGTTGCGGTGTGCCTAGGAAATGGCCCTTCCTTCCCAGGGATTCCGCTGGTTTCAGCGACTTGGGTGACTGGATAAACACCCCGCGTGCACGTGCATCTGCCCATGCAGTTGCAGATGAACGGAGCTATGATCCCGTGCAGTTGACATCTGCATGATCGGGAGCGTCCTGTGGACCACGCATACAACGGCATGGCCGCCACGGACCTCGACGGGGTGGTCTGGCAGAAGAGCAGGCACAGCAACTCGCAGGGTTCGTGCGTGGAGTTCGCCAGGCTGCCCGGTGGCAACGTGGCGGTACGCAACTCGCGCCACCCCGAGGGGCCAGCGCTCGTCTACACCCCCGCCGAGATCGAGGCGATGCTGCTCGGCATCAAGGATGGGGAGTTCGACCACTTGATCGCGCCCTGAGGGCCGCCCCGGTCGGCACGCGGTGCCGTGCCGACCGGTCCATCGGCCGGGGGCACACCGAAAACCTGGAAGGCCGGCACCGGGCACCCCCCTCGGAGTCCGGTACCGGCCTTCAGTCGTGGTGGTCTTCGCCTGTGACGGCCGTCAGTCGTGCAGGCGGAACAGCGCCCACACCACCTTCCCCGTCAGCTGCCCGGTGAGTGGGTGCCAGCCCCAGCCGTCGCTGTAGGAATCGACGAGGAAGAGCCCGCGCCCCGACTCGGCGTCACTGTTCTCCTCGGTCAACTCCGGGGCGAACCCCTCCTGAGATCCCTCCGGGCTGTCCTGGCTGGGGTCGCGCACGGCGCACACCAGTCGGGTGCTCCAGCGCATCAGGTGCAGCCGCACGGGCGGATCCTGGTCGCCGCCGCGCGGGGTGCCGGCGGGCAGGGCGTGCCGCAGTGCGTTGGTGACGAGTTCGGAGACGACCAGGGCGACATCGTCGAAGCGGTCGTCGAGCCCCCAGTCGCGCAGGGTCGCCCGGGTGAACGAGCGAGCCCCCCTTACCGCTTCGTAGCGCGCAGGCAACGCACACGAGGCGGAGCCCGAAACGGCTGTGGGGTCGATTGGGGGAAGCCCCTGCCGTAAAGGCTCGAGCATGGTCGATCCATTCGTCCCCATGCGAGGCACTCCCGGGTCAGCGGACGGAGCGGTACGCGCGCGGGCCCATGCTTCCGAATGCGTCAGGCAGATGCAAGGGCAGATGCACGTGCACGTGCCCGACCCGTCCCTTACCGTGACGGTTCTTGCTCATTTCTTCCGCTGGCCACTTCCCTACTTCTTTTTAAGGCCAGGCCAATTCCGTTACTGAACGAGTACGGCTGGGTGCGTTTTGGTGGCACACTGCTGAATCTGGGTTCGGGGGCCCGGCACCACACAGCATCGCCATGGGGAGGGTTGGAGAAGTGACCACAGGACAGTCCTGGGGGTCCCCCCTTGCCGACGGCCACGGGGGCGGCTCCGTGGTACGGCGTATCCTCCTGGGATCGCAGCTGAGACGGCTGCGCGAATCCCGCGGAATCACCCGTGAGGCGGCCGGCTACTCGATCCGCGCATCCGAATCGAAGATCAGCCGCTTGGAGTTGGGCAGGGTGAGCTTCAAGGCCAGAGACGTCGAGGACCTGCTCACCTTGTACGGCGTGACCGACGGCGCCGAACGCGCCTCGCTGCTCGCGCTGGTGCGGGAGGCGAATGTCGCGGGCTGGTGGCACAGCTTCGGCGATGTGCTCCCCGGCTGGTTTCAGACCTACATCGGGTTGGAAGGTGCGGCCTCCCTCATCCGTATCTACGAAGTGCAGTTCGTGCACGGCCTGTTGCAGACCGAGGCCTATGCCCACGCGGTGGTCACCCGTGGCATGCCCGGTGCGCCCGCAGCCGAGATCGACCGGAGGGTGGCCCTGCGCCTGGAGCGTCAGAAGATCCTCGTCTCGGAGACCTCCCCGGTCTTCCACGCCGTACTGGACGAGGCGGCGCTGCGCCGTCCGTACGGTGACCGTGCCGTCATGCGCGGGCAGTTGGAGCACCTGATCGAGATCTCGGAGCGCCCGAACGTCACCCTGCAGGTCATGCCCTTCAGCTTCGGCGGCCACGCCGGCGAGAGCGGGGCCTTCACCCTGCTGCGCTTCCCTGAGTCCGACCTGCAGGACCTCGTCTACCTGGAACAGCTCACCAGTGCGCTGTATCTCGACAAGGCGGAGGAGGTCGCACAGTACGAACGCGCGATGGAGAGGCTCCGACGGGACTGCCCGGACCCGGGGGCCACCCGTGATCTTCTACGCGGTTTGCTCCAACTCTCCTGATGTGCAAGTACGATGAAAAGCAATCGGTAAGATCAGGCCAAAGATGTACCCCCGCGGTGCGCACCGGCGCGCGCCTCCGCAGTAAGGGATGGCATGTCCAAATTCACCGAGCTGGCTCACCAGTACATAGGCGGCGAATGGCGGGCCGGCACGGGCTCGTGGGACATCATCGACGTCAACCCCTACAACGGAGAGAAGCTCGCCGCGATCACGGTGGCGACTGTGACCGAGGTCGACGAGGCCTACCGCGTCGCGGAGTCGGCCCAGCACGCCTGGGCGGAGACCAGCCCCTACGCGCGTCGAACGGTCTTTGAGCGGGCCCTTCGCATCGTGGAGGAACGCGAGCCGGAGATCATCGACATGATGATCGACGAGCTGGGCGGGACCCGCTCGAAGGCGACACACGAAGTTCGTCTGGCCAAGGAGTTCATGCGCGAAGCCGCCCAGTTGGCCGTGCAGAGCGAAGGAAGTACCTTCCCCTCACTCGTTCCGGGCAGGGAGAACCGGGTGCAGCGGCTGCCCGTGGGCGTCGTCGCCGTCATCAGTCCCTTCAACTTCCCGTTCCTGCTCACCTTGAAATCGGCTGCGCCCGCGCTCGCCCTCGGCAACGCGGTGGTGATCAAACCCAACCAGAACTCCCCGGTCACCGGTGGCGGACTGATCGCCAAGATCTTCGAGGACGCCGGGCTGCCAGCCGGCCTCCTCAACGTACTTGTCACCGACATCGCCGAGATCGGTGACGCGCTGATCGAACACCCCGTGCCGAAGGTGATCTCCTTCGCCGGTTCCGACCGGGTCGGCCGACACGTGGGTTCGGTCGCGGCACGCCGCTTCAAGCGGACCGTCCTGGAGCTCAGTGGCAACAGCGCGCTGGTCGTGCTCGATGACGCGGACCTCGACTACGCCGTGGACGCGGCGGTCTTCAGCCGGTTCGTCTACCAGGGACAGGTCTGCGTCGCTGCCAACCGGATCCTCGTGGACCGCTCGGTGGAAGCTTCCTTCACCGCGAAGTTCGTCGAGCGGGTCCGTGCGCTGAAGACCGGGGACCCGCGCGAGGAGGACACCCAGATCGGCCCGCTGATCAACGCCTTCCAGGCGGAGGCGCTCACCAACCTCGTCGACCAGGCCATCGAGGAAGGCGCGACGGCACTGGTCCGTGGGCGCACCCGGGGCAACCTGGTGGAGCCGACGGTGCTGACCGGTCTGCCCGAGGGTTCCTCGTTGCTGAGGCAGGAGATCTTCGGCCCGGTGGTGTTGATCGTGCCCTTCGACGGGGAGAAGGAGGCGGTCCGACTGGCCAACGACAGTCCGTACGGTCTCAGCGGAGCGGTGCACTCCGCCGATGTGGAACGTGGGGTCCGATTCGCCGCACGCATTCGCACCGGGATGATCCACGTCAACGACTCGACCATCCACGACGAGCCGCTGGTGCCCTTCGGGGGCGAGGGGATGTCCGGGCTGGGGCGGTTGAACGGGCAGGCGACAGTGGAGGCGTTCACCACGCAGAAGTGGATCTCGGTGCAGCACGGACGTAGCGACTTCAGTTTCTGACCCGGGCTCGGCGCCGTGGCGACCGGATCGGTCAGCACGCTTCCTAAGGTGGTCCCGTCAGCCGCATGCGGCGACGAGCACCCCGATACCGAAGGCGGCGATTGGCATGGTCACCCACGTTCCCGCGGAAGCTCCGGGCGACGAGCGCGGCGCGCTCCTCGCCTTCGTCGAAGCGCAGCGTGGAGCGCTTCGACGCTCGGTCCGCGGCCTGGATGAGGAGCAGGCGGCGAGCCGCCCGAGCGCGAGCGAACTCTCCCTCTCCGGGCTGCTCAAGCATGTGGCGGAAGTCGAACTGTCCTGGCTGCGGCTGGCCCAACAGCGCCCGAACGAACGGGAACGTGACGAGTCGACGTGGAGCGAGGGCTTCCGGCTGGTCGACGGCGAGACGGTGCCCGCGGTGCTGGACTTCTGGGATCAGGTGCGCGCGGAGACCGAGGAGTTCATCCGATCGGTGCCCAGCATGGACGCCACCTTTCCGCTCCCGCCGGCACCCTGGTTCCCCAAGGACGGTCAGGTATCGATGCGTTGGTTCCTACTGCACCTGACGGAGGAGTTTGCCCGGCATGCGGGACACGCGGACATCGTCCGCGAGTCCCTCGACGGCAAGAACGCCTTCGATCTGCTGGGGCTGGAGACCGGCCAGTAGGGGGTGAGCGGTGCCGGGCGGCGGTGCCCGGACCACCGCCCGGCCTACGCCCAGCACCGTCTCTGCCTCCCCCCGTGGGGGTGAGGTGGACGGGACGGCGGCGGTAGTGCGCACCGCTGCACCCGGCCCGTTGTTCGTACGGTCCACGATGGCGGAGTGTGATCTGCTTCCCTCAGCTCTTTGAGGGACCAGTGTCCAGGGGCGGTGTGGCAACGACTGCGGGTGGGAGGGGATCACCGCCTCGGCGTCCGGGCACCCTTGGCCGCCCTCCCCGGGCAGGAACGGACCGGCGGTCGCCGGCACACGACGCCGGCCAGGATGGTCCCTCCCTCTCAGCGAAGGGACTTGCCCGCCTCGTCCAGTTGCATCTGCGGCCGTCCCGTCACCAGGAGCCAGGCCGGCAGCAGAGCCAGGCACAGCAGCGGCACCAGACCGGGGTCGGGGGCGAGGATGGCCGCGGTGAACAAGCTGAGCCACCCCTGACGGGTGACGGCCAGCAGGACCCCGAGGACACCGCAGACCGCGCCGAGCGTGGGGTGGACGGCCGGAACCAAGGCGTGCGCGGCGAGGCCGAGCGCCACCCCCACGAAGACGGAGGGAAAGATTCGTCCCCCGCGGAATCCCGCGGTGCAGGCGATGACCACCGCGACGAGCTTCACCACCGTCATCAGCACCAGCTCTCCCGCGGAGTAGGCACTGGCATCCGCACTGAGCTCGCCCAGCTGTGCCAGGCCCTTGAAGAGGGTGAGGTGGCCGCCCAGTGCTCCGAGGAGCCCCAGCAGCAGGCCCCCGGCGGTCAGCATTAGCACGGGGTGGCGCAGCAGTTGGAAACAGCGGTGGACGTGGGGGAAGGCGTAGATGGCTGCCAGACCCAGCAGCGCGCCCACCACGGCGACCGCCGGCGCGGTGCCCACGTCCACCCAGCCCAGGCCTCCGAAGTCCGGCAGGCTCGCCTGGAAGGAGGGCGAGGCGATCAGGGTGGTGGTCAGGCCGCCGGCACTGGCGGCGATGAGCGGGGCGAAGAGGAGGTCCCACAAGCTCGGGGTGCGCCCTTTGGGCCCGGGGGCCAGCGGTCTGGTGGCGATGGTCTCGGTGAGGACCAGCGCCGCCGCGACGGGGGTGCCGAAGAGCGCCCCGATGGTTCCCGCGGCGCCCAGGGAACTCCACAGGTCGGCCGAGCTGTTCGGGGCCAAGTGTCGGCCCAGCCAGCAGGCCAGCGCGATATTGGCCGCGGTGATGGGGTTCTCGGGGCCGAGGCTGACCCCGCCGGCGAGTGAGAGTCCGGTGGCCAGCAGGAGGCCCGGCACCACGCCCGGGGGTAGCGGCGGGTCGACGAGCCCGGTGGTGGCCGGGTCGGGGCCGGCATGCCCGTGCACCTTCCACACGACGAGCCCGATGGCGAGCCCGGTGGCCGTCAGAACGGTGATGGTCCAGGCGGCGGACCAGGGCCCGAGGCCGAGCGCGTCCGGAAGGGTTCCCCACAGGACCCCCTCCAGCTGATCGGCCGCCTCGCTCACGCCGATCAGTACCAGGCTGGCCCCCACGCCGATCACGAGGGCGGGTGCGATCAGCGGCAGCAGGGCGCGCGCCGGAGCGGCGGGTCGTCCGGTGGGGGCCGGGTGGGGGGCGGTCACCGGATCAAGGTAGTGCGGCAGGGGGTGAAAAGTTCTAAATGACCCCCAATGGGTCTCGGGGCGGTCGGGCTTGCACCTCACGTGGCGTGAGGGGTCAGGCTGGAGCCCGTACCGATGACAGGAGCGGGAGCGATGAGCTACTCCGTGGGACAGGTGGCCGGCTTCGCCAAGGTCACCGTGCGCACCTTGCACCACTACGACGAGATCGGCCTGCTCTCCCCGAGCGGGCGCAGCCGGGCGGGTCACCGCCGCTACGCGGAGGCGGACCTGGACCGGCTGCAGCAGATCCTGTTCTACCGGGCGCTCGGCTTTCCGCTCGACCAGGTCGCGGCTCTGCTGGACGACCCGAGAAGCGATCCGCAGGAGCACCTGCGCCGCCAGCACGCCTTGCTGTCGGACCGGATCGCCCGGCTCCAGGAGATGGCCGCGGCCGTGGAACACGCGATGGAGGCACGCGGCATGGGCATTGAACTGAGCCCCGAGGAGAGGTTCGAGGTCTTCGGGGACCACGACCCAGAGCAGTACGCGGCGGAGGCGGAGGGACGCTGGGGTGACACCGAGGCCTATCGGGAGTCCACACGTCGCGCGGCTTCGTACAGCGGCGAGGACTGGAAGCGGATCATGGCGGAGGCTGAGGGGATCAACCAGCGCCTCGCCGCTCTGATGGAACGGGGTGCCACCGCGGACGAGACGGCCGCGATGGACCTGGCGGAGGAGCACCGGGGGTGGATCGGCGAGCACCACTACGCCTGCGGGTACGAGATGCACCGCGGCCTTGGCGAGATGTACGTACAGGATCCGCGCTTCACGGCCGTCTACGAGCGGATCAGGCCGGGGTTGGCGATGTTCCTGAGGGATGCGATTTTCGCCAACGCCGCGCGCCACGATCAGTAATGGGAAGGTAAAGTCGGCGCATGTCGCGCCCGTCCGGTGCTGGAACCGGACGGGTGGCGCATGCGTTGATAATTGGGGGCACCGCCGGACGGGCACCCCCGCCCCGACGCCCTGCCCCCTCATCTGATTCAGGAGCCCGGAACCCGTGAACGTGATTGCGCTCGGCCCGCAGTGGCTCAGTCCGGACCACCTGATCTCCTCTTACGGCCTGATCGGCATCTTGGTCATCGTCTTCGCTGAATCGGGACTCTTCGCCTTCCTGCCCGGCGACTCCCTGCTCTTCACCGCGGGTCTGCTGACGGCGGAGGGGAACTACATCAAGCAGCCGCTCTGGCTGGTGTGCACGCTGATCGTGGCCGCGGCGGTGGTCGGTGACCAGGTCGGCTACATGATCGGGAAGTTCTTCGGGCCCAAGCTGTTCAGCCGGCCGAACTCCAAGGTCTTCAAGAAGGAGAACCTGGACAAGGCGCACGAGTTCGTGGAGAAGTACGGGCCCAAGGCCATCGTGCTGGCCCGGTTCGTGCCGATCGTGCGGACCTTCGCGCCGATCGTCGCCGGCGCCGGTTCCATGAAGTACCGGACCTTCCTCGCCTACAACGTGGTCGGCGGCATCGGCTGGGGCGCGGGAGTCACGGTGGCCGGCTACTTCCTGGGCCAGATCGCCTTCATCAAGGACAACGTGGAGCCCATCCTCGTCCTGATCGTGCTGATCTCGGTGGTCCCGATCGCCTTCGAGGTACTCAAGGCGCGCCGCGAGAAGAAGCGCGAGCTCGCGCTCGGCCTCGCAGGCGAACCGGTCGCGGACGGCGGGGCGCCGTCGGCGCGCGGTCGTCACGCCAAGCGCTGACCGGGAGGCGGCTGCCGACGCCACGGCGTTGGCAGCCGCCTCCGGGCGCTCAGTACCCGCGGGTGCGCTTGGCCGCGCTCCGTTTGGCGGCGCCCGGCGTGCTGATGAACAGCCGGGAGATCTCGGCTCCGAGGTTCACGCCGATGGCGATCGCCAGTGCGAGGGCCACCGCCTTGGTCAGCGAGGCCAGGCCGTTCTCCAGTTGGTTCTCCGCGATGGACAAGAGCCCGAAGTAGGTGGCTGAGCCGGGGAGCAGTGGGCCGATCGCGGCCGTGACGTAAGGGAGGGCCGAGGAGGCCCGGTAGCGGGAGAGCAGCTGGCCGAACAGTCCCACCACCCCGGCTGCGACGGCGGTGGAGGGGACCGGAGGGATCCCGCCCGCGTAGTGCATCGCGCCGAAGATCACCCAGGCCACCGCTCCGTTGAGGGTCACGAAGAGCACGGTGGCGCGCTCCTGCTGGAGCAGGATCGCGAACGTGGTCACCAGCACCATCGAGGCCGCGATCTGGATCAACGGCCGCTCGGTGATCTGGAGGACCGCTTCGGGCTTGAGCTGGGTTCCCATCTGCAGGCCCAGGTAGATCACCACGAGCACGCCGATGATCACGCCGATGAAGAGGTACATGACTTCCAGGAGGCGGGCTGCGGCGGTGATGTAGAAACCGGTGAGCCCGTCCTGCACGGCGGCCACCAGCGCCCGTCCGGGGAGCAGGGCGAAGAGTCCGCCGGTGATCACCGCGGAGCCGCGCACGTTGACCTCCGCGAAGGCGAGGGCGACGCCGATCATAGCCGGTGGCATCGCCGCGACCACGAACTGGTAGAACTCCGGCAGCCCACGGCCCGCGGCCAGCCAGGCCAGTCGGTCTCCGAGCATCGCTCCGAAGGCCGCCGCGAAGAACACCAGTACCCCACCGCCCACCAGGGTGGACGCCGCCCCGGCCAGCAGCCCGGCGGCGGCGGTCAGGGCCCAGGTCGGGTAGGGGTGGCGGTTGCGGCGGATCTCCGCCATCCGCCCGTAGGCCTCCTCCAGAGAGACCTCGACCTCCGGCGCGCTGATGTCCGCCACCAGCCGGTAGACGGCCGCCAGCCGGGTGTAGTCGGTGCCGCGTCGGCGTACTGTGCGACTCGCCGATACGGGGTCGCCCACCAGCGAGGGCTGATGTGTGATCGAGATCAGGGTGAAGGTGACGGTCGGCTCGCAGCGGTCCAGGCCGTAGCTCCGACTGACCGCGAACATCGCCGCCTCTACGTCCTCCGAGCCTTCGCCGCCGGCCAGTAGCAACTCGCCGATGCGCAGGGTGAGGTCGAGGATGCGGCCCACGGCCGGGCCGCTCTCGTCGGGGCGCTGGACCACCTCGGCGACCGGCCGTTCTCCGACTGGCATGCGCAGCATGGTGCGCATCCGGTCCTGCCAGGGGGAGTCCTTGACCTGGGTGGTCCCGATGCCGGGCAGCGGCGGGAGGGCGTGGCTGCCGGTGTGGGACGCCGCTCCTCGGTTGCCGATCCCGGCGATGGCCGCCGCACTGTGCGGCGGGGCGAACGCGGAGCCTTCCTGCTCGGAGTCCTCCACCGGGGCCAAGCCCTCTGGAACGGCGAATTCCGAGGTCGGTTGGTCCTCTTCGAAGGTGTCGGGCTGTACGACTCCCGGCGGTGCGGCGAAGGCGCTGCGCGCCTCGTCCGACCGCGGTTTACGGTCCTCCGCCCCCTCAGCGTCCGGCGCCACGCGCGCTCCGTCCTCTTGATGCCCACCCCGGTCGAATCAGTATGCGGAACCAACGCTTCCCCGGCGAAAGGGGGGGACTCGGTACGGACCGCTGGGAGGTGCCTCGGACGGCCGGCGTCCCCTTGGGTGGAGCTCTAGGGGCACAAAAAGGCGCGGCGGGGGGGGCGCCCCCCCCCCCCCCCGGGCGCCCCCCCCCCCCCCCCCGGGGCGGCGGGGGGGGGGGCCCCCCGGGGCGGGGGGCGCCCGCCCGCCCCCCCCCCCGCCGGGGGCGGCGCCCCCCCCCCCCCCCCCCCCCCCCCCCCCCCCCCCCCCGCCGCATCCGCGTCAGACGTGAGCGCGGTCCAGCCGGTGCCGTTCGGCGACCTGCGTCAGTGGTGGCCGCCCTGCGCCTCAAGGCGCTTGAAGGAGGCCTCGATCTCGGCCTCGGCCTCGGCGCGACCGACCCAGTCGGCACCCTCGACCGACTTGCCCGGCTCCAGGTCCTTGTAGACCTCGAAGAAGTGCTGGATCTCCAGGCGGTCGAACTCCGACACGTGGTGGATGTCGCGCAGGTGCTCCACGCGCGGGTCCGAAGCCGGGACGCACAGCAACTTGTCGTCGCCGCCCGCCTCGTCGGTCATCCGGAACATGCCGATGGCGCGGCACTTGATCAGGCAGCCGGGGAAGGTCGGCTCATCCAGGATCACGAGGGCGTCCAGCGGGTCGCCGTCCTCGCCGAGGGTGTTCTCGACGAAACCGTAGTCGGCGGGGTAGCTGGTGGAAGTGAAGAGTCGACGGTCCAGGCGGATCCGACCGGTCTCGTGGTCCACCTCGTACTTGTTCCGCGAACCCTTCGGGATCTCGATGGTGACGTCGAACTCCACGGGTGGCTCCTCCATGATCAACACTTGCTCTGAGTGAAAGCGCGTCCGCCCGGGAGGCCGGGACGCGGCCGAGGTGTCGGCCGGGGTGCCATGCTCGCGGCAAGACGCAGTGATTAAGTGTCCCTCACGCAGACGTGTGATCGCGAAAGGGGCTGGTCCGAGGTGCCAGTGGGGAAGTCGTGGCAGGTCACCGCGGGGTCGGTGGCAGCCGGCCTCGCCCTCGCCGCCGGCGTGGCCTTCGCCGCGGGCCCCTGGGACTCCGGCCAGCGTACGGCCGAACGGCGCTGGGCCGTGGCCCAGAGCCGCATGGGTGGCGTACATCACCAATCCCGGCCCGATCGAGCGGATCCGGACTCTCCTGCTCCGGCGCCGAGCGCGCCGGGGGTGCTGCCGGCCCTGACCGTCCCCGCGAGGGGGGCTGCTGCCCGTCCGCTCACGGCCGTCCTGCCCAAACTGCTGGCCGATTCCGCCCTCGGCACGGTCCAGGCCGCCTCCGTGCTGGACGCCACCAGCGGACAGGTGCTGTACGAGAGCCGGGCGACCCAGCCGATGACCCCCGCCTCTACGATCAAGATCGCCACTGCCGTGGCGGCGCTCTCCGCGCTCGGACCCGACTTCCGTCTCGAAACCAGGGCGCTCGCCGACCCCGGGAACCGGCGGGTGGTCCTCCTCGGAGGGGGAGACCCGACGCTGACCGCGCGCCCCGCCGACGTCGCGGCCCCCACGGACGCCAGCCTGCTCGATCTCGCCACCCGGACCGCCCGGGCCCTCGCGGAACGCCACGTCGACTCCGTCACCCTGATCTACGACACCTCCCTCTACACCGGACCGGTCCGCCACCCGATCGGCCGGAACGAGAACCTCGCACCGGTCAGCGCCCTGATGGCCGACGCGGCCCGGACCGACGACTCCACCAGCGGAGACACTGCCACCCGCCATGAAGACCCGGCCGCGGCGGCTGCCCGGGTCTTCGCCGCGCAACTGCGCGAACACGGCATCGAAGTCATCGGGGCGCCCGCCGCGGGTCGTGCCGCGGCCAAGGCCGAGCGACTCGCCGAAGTCCGCTCCGCACCCCTGGCCGCACTCGTCGAGCGGATGCTCACCCACAGCGACAACGACCTAGCCGAAGCCCTGGCCCGGGCCACCGCCCTCGCCTCCGGCCAGCCCGCCAGCTTCGCCGGCGGGGGGCGAGCCGTCGCCGCCCAGCTCACCGCCCTCGGGCTGGACGCGCGCGGCGCCCGCTTCGCCGACGGCAGTGGCCTGGACCGGGCCGACCAGGTGCCCGCCAGACTGCTCACCCAGCTCCTGGCCAAGGCCGCCGACCCGGCCATGCCACAGCTGCGCCCCGTGCTGACCGGGCTGCCGGTCGCCGGCTTCACCGGCACCCTGAGCGGTCGCTACGAGGCGGCTTCCCCGGCCGCGGGCCTGGTCCGGGCGAAGACCGGCACGCTCAGCAAGGTGAACACGCTCGCAGGCACCGTGGTCGACGCCCGGGGCCGGCTGCTCACCTTCGCCTTCCTGGCTTCCGGGACCACCGACCGCAACGCCGCCCAGAAGGCCCTGGACCGGCTCGCCGCCGCCGTGTCCGAGGCTGGCTGAAACCTCCCTGCCGGCGCCGACCCGGGGCCGCACGCCCCCGCGGAGCCCGCGCGAGCGGTCCGCCGCCGCCCGACCCCTCACCGCGCGCGCACTCGAACACGTACCGTTGACGCATGACGAGCATCGGTGGTGCGGAGATGGTCGACTGGAACCTCGCAGTCACGACCGCGACCCGACTGGTACGGCCCGGCCCCGAGGTCACTCGGGACCAGGCCCGCGAGGTCGTCGCGGAGCTACGCCGGCACGCCAGGTCCGCGGAGGAGCACGTGCGTGGCTTCACCCGGATGCTGCCCGAGGACGCGTCCGCACCGGACACCCCCGTCCTGGTCGTGGACCGGGCCGGCTGGGTCAGGGCCAACGTGGCCGGCTTCAGGGAACTGCTCCAGCCCTTGCTGGGCAAGATGGCCGAGCGCCGGGGCTCCGGCACCGGCGGCGCGGTCCTCGGCGCGGTGGGCGGCAAGGTCACCGGGGTCGAGCTGGGATTCCTGCTGTCCTTCCTCGCCTCCCGGGTGCTGGGCCAGTACGAGACCTTCGCCCCGCCCAGCCGTGACCTGCCTGGTTCCGCGTCGGGAGGCGGAAGGCTGCTCCTGGTGGCGCCGAACATCGTCCACGTGGAGCGGGAGCTCGATGTGGACCCCCACGACTTCCGGATGTGGGTCTGCCTGCACGAGGAGACCCACCGCACCCAGTTCACTGCCGTCCCCTGGCTGCGGGACCACCTGGAGGGCGAGATCCAGTCATTCCTCAGCCAAACCGACGTGGATCCCATGACCGTCCTGGAACGCCTGCGCGAGGCCGCCCAGTCGCTCTCCGGAGCCCGTCCCGAAGGCGAGGACGGCGAGAGGGGACGTTCGCTGGTGGAACTGGTCCAGACCCCCGGCCAGCGGGAGACCCTCGCCCGGCTCACCGCCGTCATGTCGTTGCTGGAGGGGCAGGCCGACTTCGTGATGGACGGGGTGGGGCCCGAGGTGGTCCCCTCCGTCGCGGAGATCCGGGAGAAGTTCCAAAAGCGCCGCGCCCGTGGCGCCGGGCGCCTCGACGCGGCGCTGCGCGGGTTGCTCGGGCTGGATGCCAAGCTGCGCCAGTACCGTGACGGCGAACGTTTCGTGCGGGCGGTGGTCGACGAAGTGGGCATCGACGGCTTCAACCGGGTGTGGACTTCCCCGAACACCCTCCCCACCAAGTCGGAGATCGCCAAACCCGCGGAGTGGGTCGCGCGAGTGCACCGTAGAGCAGACTGAGGGGCCGTGTGCGGGTATGCGGTCGTATGACGGCAGGAGGGTGCCTCCCCAATCACCCATCCGAGGGACCGTGAGCCGTGGATAGGCGTGCGATGCTCGGGGAACGGCCCGTCTCTGTCACCATCGACGCACTCTGAGTGACCCCGCCTCTCCGGCGAGGCACCCGGAGCTCCTCGATGACTCCACGAGACATCACCCCTGAGGCCACTCCAACTCCACCGAAGGGCACCGGACATGGGTCCCCATCCTGCGGTCGCGGCGATACGCCTGGCGGTCCGCCGCGTACTCCACGACGTCCTCACCGAACACCAGCACGGCCAGGGTCCCCAGCCTCCGGGAGCCGGCACGCAGCCGCTCGTCCTCGTCGCCTGCTCCGGTGGCGCCGACTCGATGGCGCTCGCCTCCGCCCTCGCCTTCGAGGCCCGCAAACTCTCCGTCCGGGCCGGCGGCATCACCGTGGACCACGGCCTCCAGGCCGGCTCCGAGGTGCGGGCGGCCGAGGTCGTCGCCCGCATGAGCGCGCTCGACCTGGATCCGGTGGAAGCCGTCGCGGTGCGCGTGGGTCGCGTCGGCGGGCCCGAGGCCGCCGCCCGTGACGCCCGCTACGCGGCCCTGGACGAGGCCGCCCGCCGCCACGGCGCCGCCGCCGTCCTGCTCGGCCATACGCGCGACGACCAGGCCGAGACCGTCCTGCTCGGGCTGGCCCGCGGCTCGGGCATCCGCTCCCTGTCCGGCATGGCCACCGTCTCCCGCGGTTCGGGTGCGACCGCCTCCGTCCCGCGCCCGGCCGCCCGCTACTGGCGCCCCTTCCTCCACATCGACCGCCAGACCGCCCGCAAGGCCTGCATGGTCCAGTCCCTCCCGGTCTGGGACGACCCGCACAACGCCGACCCCGCCTACACCCGCTCACGGCTGCGACACGAGGGGCTTCCGGCGCTGGAGAAGGCGCTAGGAAAGGGAGTGGTCGAGGCCCTGGCCCGAACCGCGCAGCTCTCCCGCGACGATGCCGACGCCCTTGACTCCTGGGCTGCCGAAGCCGACCGCTCAGTGCGTGACGAATCCGGCCAGTTGGAGTGTGCGAAGCTCTACGCCCTGCCCCCGGCGGTGCGTCGCAGGGTGCTGCGTCTGGCGCTGGTCGCCGCCGGTTCTCCGGCGGGGTCCCTTTTCGCCCGCCACCTCGAGGAGGTCGACCGGTTGATCACCGGATGGCGTGGGCAGGGCGCCATCAACTTGCCCGGCCGCGTCGCGGCTCAGCGGCAGGGTGGCAAACTTGTCATCCGGCAGGGCTGAAGCACCAAAGCACGGCCGCGCCTCCCGGGGGCTCCCCACGAGGTTTGGCCGCCAACGAAAGTGATGCGGGTGGACGAGAAGGACATGGGCAGCGACCTCCAGTCGGTGCTCATCACCAAGGAAGAGATCGATGCCAAGCTGGCCGAGCTGGCAGCGAAGATCGATGCGGAGTACGCGGGCAAGGACCTGCTCATCGTCGGTGTCCTCAAGGGTGCCGTGATGGTGATGGCGGACCTGGCGCGCGCCTTGTCCACCCCGCTGACCATGGACTGGATGGCCGTCTCCTCGTACGGAGCGGGCACCCAGTCCTCCGGCGTCGTCCGGATCCTCAAGGACCTCGACACCGACATCAAGGGTCGTCACGTCCTGATCGTCGAGGACATCATCGATTCCGGCCTGACGCTGTCCTGGCTGTTGTCGAACCTCGGCTCGCGGGAGCCGGCCTCGCTGGAGGTCGTCACCCTCCTGCGCAAGCCGGACGCGGCCAAGGTCGCCATCGACGTCAAGTGGGTCGGTTTCGACATCCCGAACGAGTTCGTCGTCGGATACGGCCTCGACTACGCCGAGAAGTACCGCAACCTGCCCTTCGTCGGGACGCTCGCCCCGCACGTGTACGGCGGCTGAGCCCCCGCGCGCCACGAATGCCCCGGCGGTGCGGATCGGGTGGCGCCGCCGGGGAACCCTCACCGCTTGCCCGCCGTTGGAGCAGGGGAAGGCGTTTGTCAGCCGGCCCACGAGGCCACGGATGGCAATGCTGGGGTACCTTCCGAAGAACAGTCTTTTCTCACAGCAGCATTTACCTACGGGCAGGAGGGACGGGGCGATCACCGCCCCGTATGGATGGACGTGAAGCGATACTTCCGTGGGCCGGTCATGTGGATCGTGCTGGCCGTCCTCGCCGTGGTCGTGTTGATGCAGGTCGTCGGCTCGTCCGGTGGCTACAAGACGGTGGACACCAGCGATGTCGTCAAGGCGATCAGTAACAACCAGGTGGAGTCGGCGAAGCTGACCACCGGTGACTCGCAAATGATCAAGGTGACGCTGAAGGACGGCCAGAAGGTCGACGACAGCTCCAAGATCCAGGCGAACTACATCGGTGAGCAGGGCGTTGACCTGGCCAGAGACCTCCAGGCGGGGGTCAACGACGGCCGGATCAAGGACGGGTACACCGTCTCCCCAGACAAGACGAACCCGTTCTTGGGCGTGCTGCTCTCGCTGCTGCCCTTCGTCCTCATCGTCGTGGTCTTCCTGTTCCTGATGAACCAGATGCAGGGCGGCGGCTCCCGAGTCATGAACTTCGGGAAGTCCAAGGCCAAGCTCATCACCAAGGACACGCCGAAGACGACCTTCGCCGACGTCGCCGGATCGGACGAGGCCGTCGAGGAACTCCACGAGATCAAGGAGTTCCTCCAGGAGCCGGCCAAGTTCCAGGCAGTCGGCGCCAAGATCCCCAAGGGTGTGCTGCTGTACGGCCCGCCCGGTACCGGCAAGACCCTGCTCGCGCGCGCCGTCGCCGGTGAAGCGGGCGTTCCCTTCTACTCGATCTCCGGCTCCGACTTCGTGGAGATGTTCGTCGGCGTCGGTGCTTCCCGGGTCCGTGACCTGTTCGAGCAGGCCAAGGCGAACGCTCCGGCGATCGTCTTCGTCGACGAGATCGACGCTGTCGGTCGGCACCGTGGCGCAGGCCTCGGTGGTGGGCACGACGAGCGCGAGCAGACCCTTAACCAGCTGCTCGTCGAGATGGACGGCTTCGACGTGAAGGGCGGCGTCATCCTGATCGCCGCCACCAACCGGCCCGACATCCTCGACCCGGCGCTGCTGCGTCCCGGTCGGTTCGACCGGCAGATCGCCGTCGACCGTCCGGACATGCAGGGCCGTCTGGAGATCCTCAAGGTCCACCAGAAGGGCAAGCCGGTCGCCCCGGACGTCGACCTCTCGGCCGTCGCCCGCCGCACCCCCGGCTTCACCGGTGCCGACCTGTCGAACGTGCTGAACGAAGCAGCGTTGCTCACCGCGCGCAGTGACAAGAAGCTCATCGACAACCACATGCTGGACGAGGCGATCGACCGCGTCGTGGCGGGCCCGCAGAAGCGGACCCGGATCATGTCGGACAAGGAAAAGAAGATCACCGCGTATCACGAGGGTGGACACGCCCTGGTCGCGGCGGCCTCCCCGAACTCCGACCCGGTGCACAAGATCACGATCCTGTCCCGGGGCCGGGCCCTCGGTTACACGATGGTGCTCCCGGACGAGGACAAGTACTCCACCACGCGCAACGAGATGCTCGACCAGCTCGCCTACATGCTGGGTGGCCGCGCAGCCGAGGAACTGGTCTTCCACGACCCGACCACCGGTGCGGCCAACGACATCGAGAAGGCCACGGCGACGGCCCGCGCGATGGTCACCCAGTACGGCATGACCGAGCGACTGGGGGCGATCAAGTTCGGTGGGGACAACACCGAGCCGTTCCTCGGCCGTGAGATGGCACACCAGCGTGACTACTCGGAAGAGGTCGCGGCGCTGGTGGACGAAGAGGTCAAGAAGCTCATCGAGACCGCGCACAACGAGGCCTGGGAGATCCTGGTCGAGAACCGGGATGTCCTCGACAACCTGGTCCTCGCGCTGCTGGAGAAGGAGACGCTGGGTAAGGAGGAGATCGCGGAGATCTTCACCCCCATCGTTCGCCGCCCGGCCCGTCCCGCGTGGACCGGCTCCTCGCGCCGTACGCCGTCCACGCGGCCCCCGGTGCTCTCGCCCAAGGAGCTCTCCTTGACCAACACCGCCGCCACGGCGAACGGTGTGTCGGCCGCCCCGGTGTCCACCGAGAAGAAGGGCATCGAGGTCGTCCCCGAGGAGCGCACCGAGAGCTGACCAGGTCGGCCGCCCAACTGGCCGGAATGGATGCCGCGCCCCCCAGGTTCTAGCCTGGGGGGCGCGGCGCGCTTGCGTGAGCCCGCGATGAGAACTGAGGAACGAGGCACAGATGACCGACCCAGTGACCCTCCACGGTGACGAGGGCGCGATCGGCGAGTTCGACGAGAAGCGGGCTGAGAACGCCGTGCGCGAGCTCCTCTTCGCCGTCGGGGAGGACCCTGACCGCGAAGGACTCCAGGACACCCCGGCGCGGGTGGCGCGGGCGTACAAGGAGATCCTGGCCGGTCTGCGGCAGCAGCCGGAGGACGTCCTGACCACGACCTTCGATCTGGGTCATGACGAGATGGTGCTCGTCAAGGACATCGAGATCGTCTCGCTCTGCGAGCACCACCTGTTGCCCTTCCACGGCGTCGCGCACGTGGGCTACATACCGGCCGAGAACGGCAAGATCACCGGTCTGTCCAAGCTGGCCCGCCTGGTGGACGTCTTCGCCCGGCGTCCGCAGGTCCAGGAGCGTCTCACCACGCAGATCGCCGACTCCCTGATGAGCATCCTGGAGGCGCGCGGCGCCATCGTGGTGGTCGAGGCGGAGCACATGTGCATGTCCGTGCGTGGCATCCGCAAGCCGGGAGCGAAGACGACCACGTCCGCGGTGCGAGGTCAGCTCCGGGACTCGGCGACCCGCAACGAGGCCATGAGCCTGATAATCGCGCGCTGAGCGCGGCGGTGGCCGGCCCCGCCCGGGGCGGCGGAGGTCGGGGTTCCCGGCGTACGTCCTTCGCCCCGGGCGGGGCCGGCACGAGGGGCGCGGTCGAGCTCAGGCGCGGGCGGTGGCCTCGTCGTCGTCCTCGGGGAGCTTGCAGACCCGCTCCAGGAAGAGCGCGGCGGCGATGACAGCGGCCCCGGCGAGGACGGAGCAGCCGGCGTAGAGGGCCTGGTCTCGGCGGGCCGGCACTTCCAGGCCGTTCAGCAACAGGAACAGGCCGACTCCGCCGTACACGCCGGACACCAGTGCCGACACCAGGGCGCTGGCCTGGCCGAAGACCACCGCTCGGGCAGCCATCAACGGTTCCACGCCCTTGGCGCCCGGGCGCCGCTCGCGCTGGGCCTTGAGGCGCGAGCGCAGTGACAGGGCGGTCGCGAACAGCACCACCGCGATCACACCCAGCACGATCGGCGCGGCCAGCGGCACTCCCGGCAGAGTACCCACCGAGTTCCACAGCCGGGCGCCCGCCCAGGAGAGCACCCCGGCCACGATGAAGAGGCCCGCCAAGACCCCGAGCCTTAGTTGCTTCACGTCCCTGTCCCCGCTCTGTCGCCGGCCTCCAGGCTAACGACTACTCGGGCAGGCGTAGTTCCAGGTCGACGCGCGGCGTGATGCCTTCCCGGCCAAGAGCACCGAGCAGTTCGGCGACGGAGCCGCGGCCCGGTAGTTGTGCCTGCGGGTCGACGTCGTGCCAGGGGGCGAGCACGAAGGCCCGCTCGTGGGCCCGCGGGTGCGGCAGGGTCAGGGTCGGGTCGGCGGAGACCACGTCCGCGTAGGCGACGATGTCCACGTCCATGGTCCGTGGGCCCCAGCGCTCTTCGCGCACTCGGTCGAAAGCCTCCTCGATGGCCTGTCCGCGCTCCAGCAGGGAACCGGGCGGCAGGGTGGTCTTCACCAGGACGACCGCGTTGAGGTAGGAGGGTTGGCTGTCTACGGCGACGCCCCAGGGTTGTGTTTCGTAGACGGGCGAGACCGCCTTGACCCGGAGCCCGGGCGTGTCACCGAGGGCGTCGATGGCGCCCTGGATGTTCTCCAGCCGGTTGCCGAGGTTCGCGCCGAGCGCGATGACGGCCCCCTTGGGGTTGGAGAGGGTGACGTCGGCCGCGTCGACCTGTTCCACCACGGAGGCGGGTACCGGCTGGACGGTCGGGTCGCTCTGGGCGCCTTGGCCCGGGTGGGTTCCCGCGTTCATGCTCGGCTCCGGGTGATCGTGATGGTCACATCGTCGAAGGGGACGGTGATGGGCGCGTCCGGCTTGTGGACAACGACCTCCACCTCGGCGACCCCCTCGTGCTTGAGGCACTGCTGGGCGATCCGCTCGGCGAGCGTCTCGATGAGGTCGACCGGCTCGCCCTGCACGACGTCCACGACCTCTTCGGCCACGACCCCGTAGTGGACGGTCTTCGCCAGGTCGTCATCGGCCGCGGCGGGCCGGGTGTCGAGGTGGAGCACCAGGTCCACGATGAAGGTCTGGCCCTCCTCGCGCTCCCGGGGGAAGACGCCGTGGTGCCCGCGAGCCTTCAGGCCGCGCAGCGCGACACGATCCACGCGAATCACTCCTGCTTTCGTAGGTACTGCGGGTCCCGGGGACACCCCGGGCCCAAAGGCCTGTGCCGAGTGCGGTCGGCGTCGTCCTGCGTCGAATCTACCTGCGAGCCTGGACGGTGCCCGGGCGCGGGTCGGGCAGTGGGCTCGGGGACCGATGGGCTGCGTATGCCCACGACGGCGCGTTTCAGTCCCCGGAGCCGTCCCTATCGGCTTCTTCTTCGGACTCGGTGAGCACTGGAGAGCCGTGGTGGGACCAGATCAGCCAGCCTTCGGGGGTGCGGCGAAACACGTTCGTCGCCACCACGAGCTGGCCGAGCAGCGGGCCGAGCTCGCCTGCTTCCTCTGCGGGTCCGCCGCTGAGGATGTTCTCGGTACAGGTGACCACGGCCGTGTCGCCGATCACGGTGACCTTGGTGTCGGTGAGGAAGAACTGGATGTACTCCGTGTTGGCCATGATCAGTGCGTAGGAGCGAAGGACCTCGCCCCGCCCGGCCAGCACCGGCCAACCGGGGTGGACGCAGGAGATCTCGTCGTCCAGCCAGAGGGCGGACAGCTCGTCGAAGTCGCCGTGCTCCATGGCCTCGTAGAAGGCGGTGTTGGCGGCCTCGACCGCTTCGATGTCGGTACGGCTCTGGCTCACTGGGCTCCTCCGAGGACGTCCCGGCCTTCAGGTCGGGGAGGGATCGGACTCCTGTGGAGCGGGGCGGGGCGGGGTGAATCGCGGTCAGGGCGATTCGGTGCGGGCCGCGGCGGTGTCGCGCTCGGTCTCCAGCCGGTAGACGATCTCGGAGTTGAGGGACCTCCGGGCGGACTTGGCCTGGGTGACCAGCCACTCGTGCAGGTCGGCGGGCAGGCGGAGCGTGATGCGCTTCTCTTCATCCATGACCTTAGAGTAGTGGATTTAAAGTGTCCTTTGAGTGGCAACGTGACACTATCCCGACACGGCAGAGGGTTGCGGGGGACGCTCGGCGTGCCCGGTGCGGCTACCGGCTCCGCGCGTCGTCGATCGCCCGCCGGGCGCACTGTCGGTGGGCGCGGAACGAGTGCGGGGCCATGTCCCGCAAGGTCCCCGCCGCGAACCAGTGGGTTACCCAGAAGGCGACGCGTGGTCCGGCCCAGCTCGACACGGCGCTGATCCAGGCCCGCAAGGCCGCGGACGCGGCGATCGGCGCCAAGAAGACGCCCCTGATCGGGATCGGCCGCGAGCACGGGCCCGACGTACGCCTCGTACATCGACGCGCACACCCCATGGACTGTGCGTCGTGCGGAGCGAGAACCAAGCACGCGCTTCCTCTTTCGGAACGTACCTACACCTGCACCGCGTGCGCGGTCGTGTCCCCCAGGGGCAAGGACTCCGCCCGCGTGATGCTCCTGCGCACTGGTCTCAAACCGGCTCGTGGCGATGGCGGAAGACCTCCCAGTGCGCTGCTCCCGGAGGCAGCCCGAGCCAGGGAGCCCCCTCCCTTCAGGGACGGGAGGATGTCAACGGGCCCTCTCGTCGGCGGCTGGTACGGGGGCGCTCACCGGGCGCCCTCGACCGCACGGGCGACTCTTACCGCATCGGCGGTTGCTCGAACCTCGTGGACACGTACGGCCCAGGCGCCCTCGTGGGCGGCGATGGCGGAGACAGCGGCGGTGGCGGCGTCGCGTTCCCGGGCGGGTGGTGGGGTCGCGGAGGCGTCGGCGGCCAGGACGCGGCCGAGGAACCGCTTGCGGGAGGCGGCGACCAGCACCGGGCTGCCCAGGGTGCGCAACTCGGCGAGGTGGGCGACCAGGGCGAGGTCGTGTTCGGCCTGCTTGGCGAAGCCGAGGCCGGGGTCGATGACCAGCCGCTCGGGTGCCACGCCGCCGGCGATCACGGCGTCCATCCGGGTCCGGATCTCGGCGGTGACCTCGGCGACCACATCGGTGTAGACGGCGCGGCTGTTCATATCGGCGCTGAAACCGCGCCAGTGCATCACCACGAAGGGAACCGATGCCTCGGCGACAACCGGGATCATCGCCGGATCGGCGAGTCCACCGGAGACGTCGTTGACCAGGGCCGCACCGGCGGCGACAGCTTGTTCGGCGACGTTGGCGCGCATGGTGTCCACGGAGACGGTGACGCCTTCGGCTGCGAGTCCGCGCACCACCGGAACGACGCGGCGCAGCTCCTCGTCCGCGTCGACCCGGCTGGCGCCGGGGCGGGTGGATTCGCCGCCGACGTCCACGAGGTCGGCGCCTTCGGCGATCAGGTCGAGTCCGCGCTTGATGGCGGCCGTGGTGTCGAACCAGCGACCGCCGTCGGAGAACGAGTCGGGAGTGACGTTGACCACGCCCATCACCGCGCAGCGGTCCCAATCCGGCAGCCCTTGGACCCGGCCCCTGCCGGTACCTCTGTTCATGCCAACAGCGTAGGCCGTGTGGGCGGAGGGTGCGGCGGTGCGGTGTCGGGGGCTCAGGCGGCTTGGGCGCCGGTGCCCTGCGAGGCCCGGGGCCCGGCGGCGGGCGTCTTCGTCGGCGCGGGGGCCAGGTGGTGATGCGGGCAGGGCCGGGGGACGCGGGCGGGGCGTCCGCGCAGCAGCCGCGGGAGCGCGAGCGTCACGAAGCCCTCCGCCTGCATCGCCGCGAAGCCGATGCGCGGCAGGTCGCGGGTGGTGCGGAAGACCACGAAGCGGGGCTCCCAGCGCGGTCGGAACTTGGCGTTGAACTTGTACAGCGACTCGATCTGGAACCAGCGTGAGAGGAAGACCAGCAGGCCGCGCCACGTCCGCAGGACGGGGCCGGCGCCGATCTTCTCGCCGCGGGCCAGCGCGGAGCGGAACATGGCGAAGTTCAAGGAGACCCGTCGCACACCGAGGGTCGGCGCGGCGTGCAGGGCGGCGACGATCAGGAGCTCGTTCATGCCCGGGTCCGCGGCGCGGTCGCGCCGCATCAGGTCCAGTGACATGCCGTCCGGACCCCAGGGCACGAAGTGCAGGACTGCGCTGAGGTCCCCGTACGGGCCCTGCGTGCCCCCTGCGGCGCGGTGGGCGGTCGCGATGACGCAGTTCGCGTCCGCGGGGTCGCCGATACGGCCGAGAGCCATGGAGAAGCCGCGTTCGTTGTCGGTTCCCCGCCAGGCGTCCGCGGCGGATCGAACGCGGTCCAGTTCCTCTTCGGAGAGGTCGCCGACGCGTCGGACCCGGGTTTCGTAGCCGTTGCGCTCGATCCGCTTGACCATCTGGCGCACGTTGCGCATGGCGCGGCCGGACAGGGAGAAGTCGGGCACGTCGACGATGGCTTCGTCGCCGAGTTCCAGGGCGTCCAGCCCGGTCTCCCGGGTCCAGACCTCACCGCCGGTCTCGGAGCACCCCATGACGGCAGGGGTCCAGGAGTGCGCCTTGGCTTCGGCCATGAAGCGTTCGATGGCGCCGGGCCAGGCCTCGACGTCCCCGATGGGGTCGCCGCTGGCGAGCATCACGCCCGAGACGACCCGGTAGGTGACCGCGGCCTTGCCGCTGGGGGAGAAGACCACGCCCTTGTCCCGGCGGAGGGCGAAGTGGCCGAGGGAGTCGCGGGCGCCGTGCCGGGCCAGGAGGTCGCGTAGCCGCTGCTCGTCCTCGAAGTGGAGTCGGGCGGCCGGGTGTTCGGGGCGCAACGCCAGGTAGGTGGTGGTGAGGGCGGTGAGCAGGCCGAGCGCGCCGAGGGAGTAGCCGACGGTCCAAGAGGTCTGTCCGGCGTAGTGGACCGGGCCTTCGGCGCCGAGCAGGCCGTAGACCACGTGCTGGAGCTGTTCGTACAGGCCGGGCTCGCCGACCACGCGGCCGGGGTGGGAGTTGACGATGACCAGGCCGAGGCCGATGGAACCGGCGCTCATCAGCACGAAGTTGGCCAGTGCGGTCCAGCGGCTGCGTGGATCGGGCAGGGCGCGGAACTGGGCGCGGTGGCGCAGGAGCAGGGCGAGTAGCGCGGCGGCGATGAGTACGCCGAAGAACGAGTGCCGGTAGGCGAACTGGGCGACGGCGCCGGCGGGCAGGAGCACTACAGCGGCGCGCCAGGCGCGCCGCTTGTGTCGCTTGAGGCCGTGGGCGAGTAGGAGTAGCAGTACGCCGGCGCTGATGGAGAGGGCGGCGGCGAAGGGTCCCAGAGCTCCTGGGAGGACTTCGGCGACCGCGTGGAAGCGGCTCTGGCGGAAGCGCGGGAAGACGCCGGCAGCGATGTCGATCAAGCCGACGAAGGTGCAGGCGGTGCCGACGATGCCGGGTACCGATTCGGGGCGTGGGCCGTCCAGCAGGCGGCGTAGCCGATTCGGAACCAGTCCGGACTTATCCCCATCTATCCTGACAGACATTGCTTCCGTAACTCCGCGAGAGGTCCTGAGTCCGCGGGCCGTGGTCAGGCGGCCTTGTCCGGACATGTACGACTGCTAGGACGAAACTCGCCGGTCACGGGTTCATCGGTTCTCGGGAAAACCTCATCCCGCACTCAAGAAAGTCACAGCCTGCTCATGGGTCTCACCAGCAAAACGGTTCTGACGTTGGCCGGCCTTGTGGGGGTGCTGCTCTTCGCGGCGACCGTCTGGTGGTGGCCCAGGATGTCGGGGCGCAGCGGACGGGCGGTGCTTGGCCGGGTCGGCCTACTGCTGGCCACCCAGTTGGCTCTCTTCTGCGCCGTCGGTCTGGCGGCCAACAGGACGTTCCTGTTCTACGGATCCTGGTCGGACCTCTTCGGCCAGGAGACCTCGATGGGCGTGGTCGTCGACCACTCGGCGGGCCGCAAGGACATCGAGATCCTGGGTAACCAGCCGGTGGACGTCCCCGGCGGAAACAAGCCCTCTCAGGGCGGACAGATCCAGAAGGTCTCGATCAGCGGCGCGGACTCCAAGATCACCAGCCCTGCCTACGTGTACCTGCCGCCGGAGTACTTCCAAGCGGGCCAGGAGCGGCGGAAGTTCCCCGCGGCCGTGGTGCTCACCGGCTACCCCGGCACCGCGGAGAACCTCATCAAGGGACTCCGCTACCCGCAGACGGCCCAACGGCAGGCCAAGGACGGCCGGATGCAGCCGATGGTCCTGATCATGCTCCGTCCGACGGTGGCCCCGCCACGGGACACCGAGTGCGTGGACGTGCCCGACGGCCCCCAGACCGAGACCTTCTTCGCCCACGATCTGCCCAAGGCGGTCTCGCAGACCTACCGGGTCGGCACCGAGGCACGGAACTGGGGCCTCATCGGCAACTCCACCGGCGGCTACTGCGCGCTGAAGATCGGCCTTCACCATCCGGACACCTTCGCCGCCGCAGCGGGCCTGTCGGCGTACTACAAGGCGGCGAAGGACCCCACGACCGGTGACCTCTTCCACGGGGACACCGTCCTGGAGAAGCGGGCCGACCTGCTGTACAGCCTCGAACGCCGCCCGCCGATGGCGTCGTCGTTCCTGGTGACGAGCAGCAAGGTCGGCGAGGGCAACTACGGCGCGACCTTGAAGTTCATCGCGAAGGCCAAGGCGCCCACCAGGGTCTCCTCGATCATCCTCGACAGCGGCGGTCACAACTTCAACACCTGGCGCCGGGAGATCCCGCCCGCTCTGGTCTGGCTCGGCAGCCGTTTGCAGGCCTGAACAGACGGCCGATCGCCGAGCGGACGGATGTGCTCAGCGATCACCTCTGCGGTCCTGGCACCCCGCCAGCCTCAGGGCAGCTCCTGGACGGCCGGCTCGGCGGCGGTGCCCGCGGGGGTGGCCCGGCGCAGTGCCCGGTGCACCGATTCCGGTGTCAGGTGGCCGAGCAGCCGGCCGTCGGCGGGATCGGTGACCGGCAGCCGTCCGCTGTCCTCCTGGAGCAGCAGGGCCAGCGCCTCGCGCAGCGAGGATCCGAGCGGCAGCGCCGTACCTGGCGCGTCGGTGGCCGGACGGCTCTGCTGACCGGCCCCCTCCGGCGGACCGGCCTCGGACAGCGGCTCCAGGTCCTGCGCCACGACCGGTGTCACCGCCAGCCGCTTCAGCCCGCGGTCAGCGCCGACGAAGGAGGCCACGTAGGGGGTGGCGGGCGCGGCCAACACGGCGGTCGGCGGCGCGAACTGCTCGATGGTGCCCTGGCCGTACACGGCGATCCGGTCGCCCAGCCGTACCGCTTCCTCCAGGTCATGGGTGACCAGCAGGATCGTCTTGCGCACCGAACGTTGGAGTGCGAGGAACTCGTTCTGGAGCCGTTCGCGCACCACCGGGTCCACGGCGCCGAAGGGCTCGTCCATCAGCAGAACCGGCGGATCCGCGGCCAGCGCCCTTGCCACCCCGACTCGTTGGCGCTGGCCGCCGGAGAGCTGCTCGGGGTAGCGGTCGCCATACACGGACGGGTCGAGTCCGACCAGGGCGAGTAGTTCGCCGGCGCGTTCGCGGGCCCGTGCACGGGGGGTGCCGAGCAGCTGGGGCACGGTCGCGGTGTTCTCCAACACCGTCTTGTGCGGAAAGAGGCCCACCTGCTGGATGACGTAGCCGATCCGGCGCCGCAGCTCGACCGGATCCGTTGCGCCGATGTCCGCGCCGTCCAGCAGGATCCGGCCCTCGGTCGGTTCGATGAGTCGGTTGACCATCTTCATCGTGGTCGTCTTGCCACATCCGGACGGTCCGACGAGGGTGACGAGTTCGCCCGCAGCGACCTCGAAGGACAGGTCCTGGACGGCCGTGGTGCCGTCGGCGTAGCGCTTGGTCACGTGCTCGAATCGGATCATGGGGCCCGATTGTCCCGCACCCGACGGACCAGGTGCTGCGGCAGGTGCCGTCACCGGCGACCGAAGGGCGTGGATGTCGGCCGGGCGGGTTAGGGTCGGCTGGAACTGCTGAGACGGGGGTGGGGCGCGGATGGCCGCGCGGAATTGTCTGGTGGCGAACGACTGGGTCTGCTGGGAGTACGTTCGCTCGCGCAGCCAGGAACTCACCGACGCCACTCTCCAGCACGTGGTCATCACGGTGACCGCCGTGTTGATAGGAGTGCTGCTCGCCTTCCCGCTGGCGCTGCTCGCCCGCCGCGGCCGGCATTTCGCGGCGCCCGTACTCGGTCTGACCACGCTGCTCTACACGATCCCCTCGCTGGCGATGTTCTCGCTGCTGCTTCCGCTGTTCGGACTGTCCGCCGCGATGGCGCTGGTGATCACCGGCCTGGTCCTGTACTCGCTGACGATCCTGGTGCGCAACACGATCGCCGGTCTCGACGCCGTGCCCGAGGAGGTGCGGGAGGCGGCACGCGGCATGGGCTATGGCCCCGCAAGGCTGCTGTGGCAGGTCGAGTTGCCGCTGGCGCTCCCCGCCCTGTTCGCGGGCGTACGGATCGCCACCGTTTCGACGGTCGCCCTGACCACGGTCGGCGCGATCGTCGGCCAGGGCGGCCTGGGCAATCTCATCGAGCCCGCCGTGCGCAGCTCCTTCAAGGCGCAGGTGCTCACCGCCTCGGTGCTGTGCGTCGTACTCGCCCTGGTCGCCGACCTGCTGTTGCTGGGGCTCCAGCGGGTGTTGACGCCTTGGACGCGGGCGTCGAGCGCGGTCGGCGCGGACAAGGGAGCGTGAGGACGTGCAGGTGATGGTCGGTGCGTGGAGTTGGCTGACGGACGCCTCCCACTGGTCTGGGCAGGACGGGGTGTGGGTGCGGCTGGGGGAGCACCTGTACGTGAGCGGGGTCGCGCTCGTCGTCGCCGCTGGCCTCGCGCTGCCGCTGGGCCTGTGGCTCGGCCACCTCGGTAAGGGCGGAGCCCTCGCGGTCAACGTCTCCAACGCGGGTCGGGCGATCCCGGTCTTCGCCGTACTGGCCCTGTTCATGGTTTCGCCGCTGCGCAGTGCCGGCTACCTGCCGACGATCGTGGCGCTGGTGCTCTTCGCGGTACCGCCGTTGCTGACCAACGCCTATGTGGGGATGCGCGAGGTGGACCGCTCCGTGGTGGAGGCGGCCCGGGGGATGGGCATGTCGGGCGGTCAGCTCTTCGGCCGGGTGGAACTCCCCTTGGCCTACCCGTTGGTGATGACGGGGCTGCGTGCCGCTTCGGTACAGGTCATCGCGACGGCGACGATCGCCGCCATGGTCGGCCAAGGGGGCTTGGGCCGGATCATCACGGCCGGGTTCAACACGTACGACACCCCGCAGGTGGTCGCGGGCGCCGTGCTGGTCGCCGTCCTGGCCCTCTTGGTCGAGGCGGCCCTGTTGCTGGTGGACCGCCTGCTCGGTCCTCGTCGGCCCCGCCCGTCGAGGTCGCCTTCCTGACGCGTACTCGCCCGGGAGAACGGGAACACGGGGAGTCTTCGCGGCGCCGATGGGTACGGGCGTCAGGGGCACGCACCCACACCACTGCATCAACCGATCGGAGCGGAAGAGAAGATGAGCAGAACCTCGCGTCTGGCGGGAGCGGCCCTCGCGGTCATGGCGTTGACCGGCTCCCTGGCCGCCTGCGGCGGCGACAGCCTGGAGAAGAGCAAGGGGGCCGTCGCCGGGAACACCGAGAGCGGGGCGGGGAAGGGCTCGCTGGTCGTCGGGGCGGCGGGCTTCACGGAGTCCAACGTGCTGGCCGAGTTGTACGCGCAGACGCTGAAGGACGCCGGCTACCGCACCTCGATCACGACGGTGAGCAACCGGGAGCTTTACGAGCCGGCTCTGGAGAAGGGCGAGATCGACGTCGTTCCGGAGTACGCGGCGACCCTCGCCGAGTTCCTCAATGCGAAGGTGCACGGCCCCAAGGCTCCGCAGGACGCGCCCGTTGCTTCCAGCGATGTCGCGGCCACTGTCGCGGGTCTGGAGAAGCTCGCCGGGCCGCTCGGTCTGAAGGTCCTGCCGCCCGGCGAGGCGGTCGACCAGAACGCGTTTGCGGTCAGTAAGGAATTCGCCGCGAAGAACAACTTGAAAACGCTTTCGGACCTCGGAGCTGCGAAGCTGAAGGTGAAGATCGCTGCTGGCGACGAATGCGCGATCCGTCCGTTCTGCGCGCCGGGGTTGAAGAAGACATACGGAATCGATGTCTCCGGTATTGATCCCAAGGGAGTCGGTACCCCGCAGGCCAAGCAGGCCGTCAAGGACGGGGTGGACCAACTCGTGCTGACCACCACCACCGACGCCACGCTCCAGGAGTTCGGGCTGGTGCTGCTGGAGGACGACAAGAAGCTGCAGAACGCCGACAACGTCCTTCCCGTGGTGAACGCCAAGGACGCGGCGAGCCCCGAGATCGCGGCGGCCCTGGAACGCGTCACCAAAGCGTTGACCACCGCGGATCTGGTCGAACTCAACCGTAGGGTCGACGCGGAGCGGGCCAAGGCGGCGGACGTCGCCAAGGAGTACCTCAAGGACAAGGGCCTGCTGGAGGGCTGAACCGGCCAGATGCCCGTGAGCCCGGGGGGAGGCTTCCTCGGGCTCACGGGCCCGGGCGGGCGCCCTACCGGGCCATGACGGACACCCGGCGCCAGCCACCGCGCCGGCCCGGGAATCGCGGCGCACAAAAATCGTCGGTGGGCGCCCCTCCACCACCAGCTGCATGCCCAGGACGGCCCCGTTAGCGATCCGCAGCCAAGAGCGGAGGCGCCTCTTCGCCGCCCCCCGGAGGAAGCGTCCCGAGAAGGCGTCGAGGAGCGTTTCGCGTATCGGGTAACCGCCTGGAAACAGAATGTCGGGCGGGTACCCCACAGGCGTCCGGCGCACGGTAAATTTCTGGCCATGCCACGTGGACGCCACCGCCATTCCCAGCCTTTGCACCGGTTGCTCACTCCTTCGACGGTCGCCGGCGCGACGCTCGCCACCGCCGCAGCCGCATGGCTGGTGGCGGATCCGGTGGCGCTGCGCCTGCTCGTGGCGCTCTCCGCCGCAGGGGCGGTGACCGCCGCCGTGGTGATGCGCGGCTGGGACCGGGCCGCCGGGCGACGGGTGGCCGAGCTGACCCGTGAGCGGGCGCGTCAGGACTGGCGGCACGAAGAGCGAATAGCCGAGTTGGAATCAGAGATCGAAGAGGCCCGCCACCTGCGCGCCAAGTTGGAGACCAAACTGCGCGCCAAGCGCGTGGAACTGGCCGGACTGCGGGGCGAACACGCCGCCCTGCTCCGCCGCTACGCCACTGCCGAGACCGAGCGCGCCAGCGCACTTGAGAAGCGCCGGCTTCTGGCCACGGCCGCGACGATCGCATCCGCGCCCAAGGAGCTCACCGCCGCCACCGAGGCGCGCACGCCCAGGGAGCTCCCGGCGCCCTCCGAGGAGCGCACGCCCAGCGGCGCCCCCACCGCGGTCGGATACGCCCGCGCCAACCTGGTGTTGAACAACCTCGCCCGGCAGGCGGCGGCCCGCAACGTTCCTCGCCAGGCCGCGACGGCGGTCCCGGCGCCCATCGTTCCGTATCCGGCACCGAGCGGTCGGGGCACCACCCGTGTGATGGGCGGCTTCGACTTCTTCGGCACTAAGTCGGCGGGCGGCTCGCCCGCGGCCATCGAGTCGGTGCAGAACGAGGACCTCGCCGATGTCGTCGGCGTCGAGGCCCTCGCGGTCCACAAGGAGCACAGCAGCGCACCGGAGTTCAAGGCGATGGCCGCGCACCACCGGAGCATTGGTCAGGTCGTCGACCTGACGGAGCATGACGAGACCGAACCCATCGACGTCGGTCGGCTGCGCACGGCGATTTCCTGACGGCGAACGGGACTCACGAGTGAGGACGGGGGCTCACCAGTCCCCGTCCTCACTATTTGTCGATGTCTCCGACCACGAAGAACAACGAGCCCAAGATCGCCACCATGTCCGAGACCAGGGTGCCGGGCAGGAGCTCCGCCAGCGCCTGGATGTTGTTGAAGGAGGCGGAGCGCAGCTTGAGCCGGTAGGGCGTCTTCTCGCCCTTGGACACCAGGTAGTAGCCGTTGATCCCGAGCGGGTTCTCAGTCCAGGCGTAGGTGTGGCCCTCGGGCGCCTTGAGGACCTTCGGCAGCCGCTGGTTGACCGGGCCGGGTGGGAGCTCGGCCAGCCGGTCGAGGCAGGCGTCGGCGAGGTCGAGTGCGTGATGGGTCTGCTCCAGCAGGACCTCGAAGCGGGCCAGGCAGTCGCCCTCTTCGCGGACCGAGACCCGCAGGACGTCCTGGAGCTCTCCGTACGCCAGGTAGGGCTCGTCCCGGCGCAGGTCGAAGTCGACCCCGGAGGCGCGCGCGATCGGCCCGGAGACGCCGTAGGCGTGGACCGCCTCAGCGGAGAGCACACCCACTCCCCGGGTACGACCGCGGAAGATCTCGTTCCCGAGGACGAGGCGGTCGTAGACGTCCATGCGGGAGCGGACGTCGGCGATAGCCGCCCTGGCCCGGTCGTGCCAGCCGAGGGGGAGGTCCTCCTTCAGCCCACCGACCCGGTTGAACATGTAGTGCATGCGTCCGCCGGAGACCTCCTCCATCACCGCCTGGAGTTCCTCACGCTCGCGGAAGGCGTGGAAGACCGGGGTGATGCCGCCGAGCTCCAGAGGGTAGGAGCCCAGGAACATCAGGTGGTTCAGGACCCGGTTGAGCTCGGCGAGGAGGGTGCGCATCCAGACCGCGCGTACCGGCACCTCCATGCCGAGCATCCGCTCGACCGCCATGACCACGCCCAGCTCGTTGGAGAAGGCGGACAGCCAGTCGTGGCGGTTGGCGAGCATGACGATCTGGCGGTAGTCGCGGGCCTCGAAGAGTTTCTCCGCCCCGCGGTGCATGTAGCCGACCACGGGGTCGGCGCTGACGATCCGCTCGCCGTCCAGGACGAGGCGCAGGCGCAGCACGCCGTGGGTCGAAGGGTGCTGGGGCCCGATGTTGAGCACCATGTCGGTGCTCTCCGCCGCGCCTCCGATGCCGACCGTGGTCTCCGTCATGGGCACAGTCTCTCAGCCTAGGCTGGGTGCATGGATACGGGGACAGCAGCTGAGATGGGGCGGGATCCGCACGGGTCCGCCGGCGGGCCCGGCGGGGAAGGGGGCCCGATAGCGGAGCGGCCGGGCGAGCCTTCGTGGCGCGGGGTGCAGGGGGGCCTGCTGAGGATGCGGCGTCTGCTGATCGTCATCTGGTTGGGCGGACTGACCGTGCTCACCGGGATGCTGTCGGGCTTCCTCCTCGGGCCCGGGTGGGCGTTGGTGGCGCTCGTCCCGTTGGCGTTCGCGTCGTGGGCCTGGGGGCTGGCGGCCCGGAACTGGCGCTCTTGGGGATACGCGGAGCGCTCCGACGACCTTCTGATCCGACGCGGGGTGATGTGGCGGGAAGAGACCGTCGTGCCCTACGGGCGGATGCAGCTGGTGGAGGTGACCTCCGGTCCGGTGGAGCGACGGTTCGGGCTCGCCACGGTCCAGCTGCACACCGCTGCCGCGGCTACCGACGCCACGATCCCCGGCCTCCTGCCCATGGAGGCCGAGCGGCTGCGAGACCGCCTCTCGGAGCTCGGCGAAGCAAGGTCGGCGGGCCTGTGAGCGAGGTGCTGGGGGACGGCGGAGCCGCCGGTGACCGGGCTGCCCGGGGGGAACGACGGCTGCATCCGGTGACCCCGTTGCGTCGCGCCTGGGCTCCGATCGCCGTGGTCGCCGGCGTGATCATGCACAACGCGGACCGGGCGCAGGACTGGTTCGGTGACGTGTCGGCCGGGTCGGGATCGCTCGCCCTGGCGGTGTTGGTGCCGCTCGCCGGCTTGTACGGGTTCCTGAGCTGGTGGGTCACCCACTTCGCGGTCACCGATGCCGAGCTGCGCATCCGCACCGGTCTGCTCTTCAGGCGCACCGCGCACATCCGTTTGGACCGCTTGCAGGCAGTGGACATCACGCAGCCGCTGCTGGCCAGGCTCCTCGGCGTGGCCAAGCTCAAGCTGGACGTCATCGGTGCGGATTCCAAGGACGAGCTCGCCTACCTCGGTGAGCGGGAGGCACGAGCGCTGCGGGCGGAACTGCTGGCCCGGGCGGCCGGGTTCGCTCCGAAGGACGCGGTGGAGGCCGGTGAAGCACCGGTGCGCGACCTGCTGCGGGTGCATCCGCGGATGTTGGCGTTCTCGCTGCTGCTCACCGGGGCGTCCTGGGCCGGGGCGGTCATCGTGGTGGTGGCGCCGCTGTTGGCCTGGTGGTTGATGGACAACCTGTTCGCCATGGCCTTCGCCCTGCTGCCGATGCTGGGTGCGGCGTGGGCGTCGACGGTGGGCAGGTACATCGCGGAGTACGACTGGACGGTCGCTGACTCGCCGGACGGGCTGCGCCTCGACCACGGCCTGTTGGACCGGGTGCATGAGACGGTGCCGCCGGGCCGGGTGCAGACCGTGCGGATCGTCGAGCCGCTGCTGTGGCGCCGCCGCGACTGGGTCCGTATCGAACTCGACGTCGCAGGCTCGGACAACCACCTGTTGGTGCCGGTGGCGACCAGGGCCGTGGCCTACGAGGTGGTGGCACGGGTCTTGCCCGGAGTGGATCTGTCGGGGCTGGAGTACGCGCCGGTGGGTCGCGCAGCGCGCTGGGTGGTCCCGGTGTGGTGGAAGGGGTACGCCCTGGCTGTCGACCCGCTGGTCTTCGCCGCCCGGTGGGGGCGACTGTGCCGCCGTACCGAGATCGTCCCGCACGCGAAGGTGCAGAGCGTCCGTCTGACACAGGGGCCTTGGGAGCGGTGGCGCGGGGTGGCCGACGTGTGTGTGGACACGGGCGCCAACCACACGGTGCGAGCCCGGTTGCGTGAGGTCCGGGAGGCCGCGGGGCTCCTACGGGAGCAGGCGGAACGTTCCCGACTGTCGCGGGCCGTCGCCCGCCCCGATCGCTGGATGACGAATTGACCTTCACGGACCGGCTGGTGGGCCGGGGCTCCTACGGGAACCCCGGCCCACCGGCCTGCCTGCCCCGCGGGGTAGCTAGGGCTTCACGTACAGCCGTGTGGCGTCGATGTTGGAGAAGACCTTGTGGTACGTCGCCCCGCCGATGCGTGAACCGTGCATCTGCATCTGCTTGTAGTAGACCGTGGGGACGGCCGGGACCACGTGCTTGGCGATGTGGTCGCTGAGCTTCATCCACGCCGCGGCTGCCCGCTCCGGGTTGGTCATGGCCTGGATGCGGTCGATGCGGCGGTTGACCTTGCGGTCGTTGACCAGCGAGTAGTTGGAGGCACCGTCGGCGACACCCCGGCCGTCGAACACCGGCGGGATGACCGTCAGCCCGCTGGGCCAGTCCGCACCCCACGCCGAGGCGTACATGTCGTAGGTGTTGTCGGTCTTACCGATCACGTCGTAGTAGTTGCGGCCCGGGATCGGGAAGCGTTCCACGTCGAAGCCGGCCTTCTCCAGCGCGGTCTCGATGGCCGCCGAGTACTGTTGGCCACTGGCCGTGTCCACGAAGGCGTAGCGGATCTTCATGCCGAGCTTGTGGTGGCTCTTGAGGATCTTGCGGGCCTTGTTCGGCTGCCCCTCGGGGTGCTTCACCTTGCCCAACGGGTCGCTCTTCTTGTAGCCGGCCAGGGTCGGGCTGATGAAGCTGCCGGCCAGTTCCGCACCGTAGCTGCCGCCCTGGGCGTCGTACACCGCCTTCGTCGGGATGGCGTAGGCCAGCGCCAGGCGCAGGTGGCGGTCGGTGATCCGACGGGTGTTGAAGTTGACCTGTGCCACGTAGGACTGGTGGCCGGCCAGGGTGCGCTGGGCCATCGCGGGATCAGCCATGATCTCGTCGATGTTGGCCCGCTCCACCGAGTTGGTGAAGGTGGTCGCGGTCTTGTCCTCGCCGGTGTCGTCCATCATGCGGCGGGTGGAGTCCGCGTGTGAGACGCCGAAGGAGATCTGGAAGCGGTCCGGGTACTGGTGCCGGGCCGCGTCGGTGGCCGGGTTCCAGTGCGTGTTGCGCACCAGGGTCATCGAGGTGCCCGGCTTGAACTCAAGGATCTTGTAGGGGCCGGAGGCCACTGGAGCCAGGTCGTACGCCTCCTTGGTGTCCTTGGCCTGCGGGACCGCCCCGTAGCCGGCGAGGGCCAAGGCGTAGGGCAGGTCCGGCTGGGCCTTCTTGAAGTGGAAGACCACCGTCCTCGCGTCCGGCGTGGCCAGCACGGAGTCCGGCAGGTGGTTGCCCTGGTAGGGGCCACCGGGCAGCAGCTCGCGGTAATCGGTGCCCTGGGTGTCGGCCAGCCACTGCTGGAGGTAGGTCGGACCGCTGTCGATGAACGGGGCGAACAGCCGCTCTATCGAATGGCGGATGTCGGTGGAGGTGATCGGCGTACCGTCCTCCCACTTCACCCCGTCCTTGAGCGTGTACGTCCAGGTCTTTCCGCCGTCGCTGATCTGGCCGCTGTCCGTGGCGAGGTCACCCACCACGGAGTAGGAACCCGTGTTGTCCAGCTTGTAGGTCGTCAGACCGCGGTGCAGCAGGGTGGCCAGCTGCGCCTGGTTGTTGACGTAGACCTGGGCCGGGTCGAGGTGGCCGAAGGTGTCCCGTTGCAGGATGTTCACGGTGCCGCCGCTGACGGCTCCCGGTACTTCCTGGGCGGGTCCGGTGGAGCCGGCAACATCGGCGAAGGGGATCTGAGAGGAGTCGGCCTGCGCGGCCTGGGCACTGACCGCAGCGGTGCTCGCGGCCTTCGCGGAGGTGCCCGCCGCGGTGCCGGTGAGGATCAGTGATCCCGCAGCGAGTGCAACCACTATCGTTCTTCTTCGTGAAATACCGGATATTTCGGCTATATAAGTCATCAGGCGCTTCCCCAGCGTCAAGTGAAGGTTCTGTCATCCGGACGGGTTGGCCCGCGTTCCTGACACGCACCGCGCGAGCAGCAGCGAGTGGATGAGCCCCACACGCCAGCCCGCACAACCCGTCCGCCCGGTTGCTGTCGCCCTCGCCGGCCCCCACCGGCTTGAATGGCGCAACTTCCTTTTCTGCAGCGCGTTTTCGTGGTTCCTGAAGCCTTGAAAGAGTGCGCCGCGGACTGATCGCGACTCTTCCAATCGGAGCGCGCGCCGGTCAAGGGGTGGGGAACCCGCCGATGGCCCCTGATGGTTCGGAAAAGTGCAGGCCCGAGCGGCCCTGGAGGAAAGAACGCCGTGCGAAGACGGCGGGTGGCTGGCGGAACGTCACCTTCCCCTGACTGCTCGCCGCCGAAGGCTCCCCCGACACCCTGCGACGAAGGCCGGGGGACGAACGCCGTCCAGGCCGGTGCCCCGCCTGGACGGGTGGGCTCACCGGAGCGGTCCGCCGCCAGCGCGCACCAGCCCCGACTCGTAGGCCATCACCACCACCTGAACGCGGTCGCGCAGGCCCAACTTGGTCAGGATGCGACCCACATGCGTTTTGACCGTGGCCTCGGACAGCACCAGGCGGGCCGCGATCTCGCCGTTCGACAAACCCTGCGCCACCAGCAGCATGACCTCCCGCTCCCGCTCGGTGAGGCGGTCGAGCTGCTTGTGCTCGGGACCCGGACCGGAGGTGGGCAGCATCGGGGCGAAGCGGTCCAGCAGCCGGCGCGTGGTGGACGGAGCCACCACGGCGTCCCCGCTGTGCACCGAACGGATCGCAGCCAGCAACTCGGCGGGCGGCACGTCCTTGAGCATGAAACCGCTGGCCCCCGCCTTGAGGCCGGAGAAGGCGTACTCGTCCAGGTCGAAGGTGGTCAGGATGATCACCTTCGGGTGCACCTCGGGCTCACAGATCCGACGCGTGGCCTCCACCCCGTCGAGCCGTGGCATCCGCACGTCCATCAGGACCACGTCCACCGAAGTGGCGCGCAGCACCTCCAGGGCCTCCAGCCCGTCGCCCGCCTCGGCGACGACCTCCATGTCGGGTTGCGCGGCGAGCACCATCCGGAAGCCGGTGCGCAGCAGTACCTGATCGTCTACCAGCATCACGCGTACGGGGCGGGTCGGCGAGGTGGGCGCGTCAGAGGTCGTCATGCGGCAAGGGTACGCAGATCAGGGCCGTGTCCGGCTGTCCTGCTCGCCGTCGCCGGGTGGGGCGGTGTGGAGCGCTACACGCGCTTCACGCTGTGGGGCGGGACGAGCCACTCACGGCCTCCGGTCTCGGGCCGCAGGAAGGCCGCAGGGTGCTTCTGGCGCTTCCCCGGTGACTCGGCCGGGTCCTCGTAGTCCGAGAGCACGTCACGCAGGATGCCCACCCGTCCGGCGCCGTCTTCCACGCGTCGGCCGATGTCCTCTGCGGTGACCATCAGTGCCCCTCGGCGTGGCGCCGCATGTAGACGTTGCAGTCGGACACCGTGGCCATGTCGCCCCCGGCACGGGCACGGGTCCGCACGTTGGCCGACTCGGCGCACCCCGTGCACCCCTCCACCGGGGTGGGGTCCGGTTCCCAGCGACGTAAGGGCAACTCCAGCGGGTTCACGCTGTATCGCGTTGGTTCGGTCATGACGTTCATGATTGGTCCGCCGACAGCTCACGCGGGAGTTGACCGGCGTTGACTACTCTGGAAGCCCATCGGTCAACCCCAGTGTGATGAGGCGCGATGCGTGACGACTTCGCTGATGTTGCCCGCCGTCTCCTTCGCGAGGGCGGCTATTCGATGAAGGCCGCCGCACGTGCCACCAACTACGACCCCGCCTTTCTGTCCCGCGTGCTCAATGGGAAACAGCGCCCGTCGTTCGCCCTGGCCAAAGCCCTGGACGACCTCTTGGGGACCGGCGGAGCGCTGACGGATACGCTGCTGAACCCTGACGATGATTCCCGGGTGTCCCGCAGCGCCGAGAACCCCTCACGGCTGGACGCCGGGACCGTGGATGCGCTGGCCGGTGTCCTCGCCGCCTACCGACGGCTTGACGACACAGCGCAACCCACATCGCTCGTCCCGGCAACTCTCGTCCAGATGAAGGAAGTTACCCGGATGTTGAGGGGCGCGCGGGGCCCCCACCGTGACCGACTGGCGGAGGTGGCGTCAGAGTTCATCCAGTTCGGCGGGTGGATGCTCGCCCAGGATCGACAGGACGCCAAAGCTGTCCGGCTCCTCAATGATGGCGTGGAGTTGGCCGACGAGATCAGGAACGGAACGCTTGCCGCTCAAGCCCTCAACTTCAAGGGCTACCTAGCCCGTCAGCAAGGCAGGCCCGAAGGTGTCGCCCGCTGGTACGCAGCCGCAGCATTCACACCGGGTGCCCACCCTGCCCAGCGGCTTGGTGACATGCTCCAGGCGGCAGCTGGCTTGGCAGAGCTGGGTGAGCGAGACGACGCCCTACGCCTGGTCGAGAACGCGGAGAGACTGTCGGACGCCGCCGCAGCACTGCCACCCCCGGACACGGCTTACTGGCTCACACCCGAGTTCAACCGCCTGAACATGGGCCTCGCGAACCTGGGGCTTGCCCGCTACGCGGACGCCGCCGACCACATCGCGGCGGGACTCGCGGGACTGCCCGATGAACTACGGAATGCCCCATGGACCTGGGAGCATCGCGACGCGCTGAAGAGGGCACTGGCGGCGCGCTGAGTCAACGACTGCCAGATCCGTGCACGGGCATGCCTGTCATCACGTTCCGGTTCCCGGTCGGGGCGGCGTGTCTTGGTCGCGGTGAGCTTGTCGGCGTCCATGACGGCCGGTGGTCCGCCAGTGCGACCCCCTGTGCACGGGTGGTAGCGAGACCGGGCCGTGTCCGGTCCGTCGTCGGGTGGGGCGGTGTGGGGCGCTACACGGGCTTCACGCTGTGGGGCCTCAGAAGCTACGCCGGAGTGCCGGGTTCGTGTGATGGACGACAGAACCCGAACAGCGTAGGCATGCCATGAGGTTCCGAGTCCGTTCCTGTTGGGCACGTGACGCCGGTGAGCAGACCGGGTGCAGTTGCGCATCCCCGGGCGCGGACCTGCGGTGGCCGTCGGTTCTGGTGGATCCCGCGCTGCTCGGTGCAACCGATCAGCGGGGCGCTCGTTGTGTCTTCGGGTGAGCGCCGGGTGTGCGCTCCGGTGCGCAGCTGGAAGGTATGCGCTGCTCGATTGGGGTGACTGTTCATGAAAGACGGCTTCACGGCCGAGGTTGCACCGTGGCATGTCTCGGCGTTCCGCTTAGGGGCCGAGGAGCCGGGCGCGGCCGAGCTGGCCGGGCAGGTCCGGGAGTTGCGGGCCAGGATCCTGTTCGACCGGGGGCGTCGACCGGACTTCCGCAGGGCGGATGGCGGGTACGCCGACGACCAGGAGTTGGACTTCGGTGCCTGGCATTTCGTCGCGAGGCGGGAAGCAGGTGGCCGGCCCCTGGGGTACGTGCGGCTTTCGACTCCAAAGACGGGAGAGTTGTTCCAGTCTCGTGCCTACCTTGGCCAGATGCGCTACGAGGAGGTGCTGCGAGAGCACGGCCTGGGTGTAGCTGAAACGTTTGAGCACAGTCGGTTGGTGGTCGAGCACCGGGCGCGCAAGCTGGGCCTGGGCGTGTACATGAACGCCTTCGCCATCGCGGCGGCGCGGAGCCTGGGCGCGAAGGCGATGATCGGGACGTCGGGTACGGCCGACGGGCAGGACCGTTTCCACGAACGGTTCGGTTTCCGCGCGGTAGCGGGCACACGTCGCTACGTCGAGCGGTACACGGAGGACGTGGTGATCATGTTGTACCGGGCCGCGCAACAGGGCGGTGAGTACGCGAGCCTGATCGAGCGGCTGGAAGAGGAGTTCCCCACCGCCACCGTTCCCGCCCGGCGGGCCGGACTCAAGGAGTCCCGTGAGGTGGATCGGCGGCGAGGTACGGGAACGCAACGCCCGGCGCCCGCCGGCGTGGACGCCGAACGCGGTGGCGCACGGGACGGGACCTGGCGGCGGCCGGTGATCTACGACCTGAGGCGAGAGCGGGACCGCGAAGGCTTCGACGCGCTGCGCGACTCGGGCGAGGTCCGTGAAGTCCTGGACACCATCGAAGAACAGCTGAAGGAACTGGTCACCGCTCGTGAGCCGGTGCTGCGGTCCTCGGCGGAGGCGGTGGAGCGTGCCGTCGCGGAGCAACTGGGCGGCACCGATCCGTACGAGTACGGAAGCTGGGTCTGGTATCCGTGGTCGGGTCGGCTGGTGCACCTGCTGCCGCGTGAGGAGTTCCGGCTGGTCCGCACCGACCGCAATCGGGGCCGGATCGAGCGTCCGGCCCAACGCCGGCTGCTGGGACGCCGTGTCGGCATCATCGGACTGTCGGTCGGCAGCAGTGCCGCCCTGACGTTCGCGATGGAGGGGATCGGAGGGGCCTTCAAGCTCGCCGACTTCGACACGCTCAGTGTCTCCAACCTGAACCGGCTGCGTGCGGGCGTGCACCACCTGGGCGTGAACAAGTGCGTGATCGCGGCCCGTCAGATGCTGGAGATCGATCCCTGGCTGGACATCGAGGTCTATCCCGGCGGTCTGACCGAGGCCACGATGGAGGAGTTCTTCCACGGCGGCGCGGGTCCCATCGACCTCCTCGTCGAGGAGTGCGACACCCCGTACGTGAAGATCGCTGCCCGCGAGCGTGCCCGTGCCGCGGGCATCCCGGTGGTGATGGACGCCAACGACCGCGGTCTGCTGGACGTCGAACGCTTCGACCTGGAGCCCGAGAGGCCCCTGCTCCACGGCCTGCTCGGATCGACCACCGCCAGTGACCTGGCCGACCTCACCTTCCAGCAGAGCGTCGACGCCATCCTCACCATGGTCGACCGTGAGCGCATCAGTCCGGAACTGGCCGCCGCGATCCCGCAGATCGGCAGCACGCTCAGCAGTTGGCCCCAGCTCGCCTCCGGGGTCGCGCTCGGCGGGGCACTGACCGCGGAGGCAGCCCGCCGCATCCTGCTGGGCCTGCCCCGTCCCTCGGGACGGTTCTACACCGACCTGGAACTCCTCACCTCTGCTGACCGGAGCACCCTCGCATGACCGTGACCCACGAGTTGAACGCCGACACCCACACCGGCGCCGGCCTGCCGGTGCCGTTCGCGGTCACCGGCACCGGTCTGTACCTGCCCCCGACGGTCGTGACCAACGGGGACCTCACCCGGAACCTGAGGACGACCGAGGACTGGATCACCTCCCGCACCGGGATCCGTGAGCGCCGCCGCCTGGCGGCCGAACTGGCCACCTCCGACATGTGTGTGGCAGCTGCCCGCCCCGCCCTCGAAGCCGCCCGGCTCCGGCCCGCGGACCTGGACGCGCTCATCGTGGCCAGCTACACGCCCGACCAGCCCTTGCCCTCGACATCGGTCATCGTCAAGGACGCGCTCGGCGCCACCAGGGCGCTCGCCCTGGACGTAGCCCACGCTGCCTGTGCCTCCGGCGTGCACGCCGTGCTCCTGGCCGCGCACCTGCTACAGAACCCCTCCGTCCGCACGGTCCTCGTCATCGGCGCCGACTGTGCCTCCCGCGTCATCAGCCCCACCGACCGCACGGGCGGGGTCTTCTTCGGTGACGCGAGCGCCGCCGCCGTCCTCACCCGCGCCCAGACCGAGGGCACCGGGCTGCTCTCGTACGACATCGGCTCGCAGCTGTCCTACGCCGTCCAGATCCCCGCTGGCGGCTCCCGTCGGCCCACCACTGCCGACACCGTCACCGCCGGAGCCCACTACGTTTCCATGGACGGGCCCGCCGTGTGGGAGACGGCGACCACCCGGCTTCCCGAGAGCATCGCCAACGCCACCCGTCAAGCTGGCCTGACCCCCGCCGGGATCGACCACTACTTCTTCCACCAGGCCAACATCAACATCCTCGGCGAGACGCTCCGGCGACTGGACATTCCCGCAGACCGTGCCCCCGTCACCCTCGACCGGCTCGGCAACACCGGCGCCGCAGGCATGTTCACGGCCCTCCACCACGCCAGCACGACGGGCAGCCTCCGCTCGGGGGACAGCTACCTTCTGTGTGCCATCGGCGCCGGCTTCCACTGGGGCACCCTCTGCCTGCGCCAGCCCTGAGGACCGTACCCGCCCGGCCGGACCTGGACCCGCCTCCAGAGCGGGGAGACGACGGCGCCCAGACCCTCTGGCCGCACCATCCGCTACGCCGCAATCCTCGGGTACGCGGCACATCGCCAGGCTCCGCTCGGCGGCGGAGGTCGCGTAGACGCCGGGTCCCCGCTGCCGACCGCCCGGCGCCGACCGGGTGGGCGGCAGCCTCGTGAGAGCCGGCTCCTGAGCCGGTCAGGCTGCCTTGAGCGGCAGCAGGGCGCTGATGCGGAAGCCGCCGCCCGGGCGGGGGCCCGCGTCGAGGGTGCCGCCCATCATGCCGACGCGTTCACGCATTCCGATCAGTCCGTGGCCACGGCCGTCGGCGCCACCGTCCTGGTACATCTCCTGGGCCGCGCCGCGTCCGTCGTCCTCGACGAGCAGGCCAAGGCCGTCGTCGAAGTAGACGAGCCGCACGCTTGCACCGACGTCCGGGCCACCGTGCTTGCGGGTGTTGGTGAGGGCCTCTTGGACGATGCGGTACGCGGTCAGCTCCACGCCGCTGGGCAGTGGGCGAGGAGTTCCCTCGACCTTGAAGTCGACGGTGAGGCCGGAGGTGCGGACCTGCTCGACCAGGACCTCGATCTGTTCGACGTCCGGTTGGGGAACGTAGTCCTCGGCCTCCTGGGGCTCGCCGGTGCGCAGGACACCGAGCAGTCGGCGCATCTCGGCCAGTGCCTGACGGCCGGTTCCGGAGATCGTCTCCAACGCCTGTTTGGCCAGGCTCGGGTCCTGGGTCAGGACATAGGCGGCGCCGTCTGCCTGGACGACCATCACGGAGACGTTGTGGGCGACGACGTCGTGCAGTTCGCGGGCGATCCGGGCCCGCTCGGCCTGCACCGCGATCTTGGCCTGGTCCTCGCGCTCCCGCTCCAGGCGGGCATTGCGTTCCTCCAGCTCGGCGAAGTAGGCGCGGCGGGTCCGCACCGAATCCCCCAGCACCCAGAAGAGGGCGAAGGGAACGGCCAGCGCCACCGTGTTGAAGATGTGCACGCCGATGCCGTCCGGGGAGCCGGGGGCGGTGTCGAACCAGCGGAGCGCGGTGAGCGGGGCGGCGGACAGGCCGGCGATGAGGGCGACCCGGCGGACCCACGGGGCGAGGACCTGGGGCGGCTGGGCGGCGACGGTGTAGACGATCGCCAACATGGCCACGTTCGACGGATTCGGAAGGACGTCGGCGATCAGTTGGAAGGCGCCGGCCCCCATGGCCAACCAGAGCATCTTGCGCGGGTAGCGCCGGCGCAGTGCCACCACCGTGCACAGGGCGAGGATCGGAATCAGCGCGTAGACCCCGGAGGAGTCCTCCCCGGTCCCGGTGCCGACCCACAGGGAGCAGAACCCGAGGAGGACGACAGCCCAGAAGCTGTCGACACCCGTGGGATGTCTGCGGAGGAACTCATAGACCCGTTGCACGTAACCCAGCGTAGGGAAAGGGTGTGCCCGGCGGGGTCAACCGGAGGAGCGATCCGGTGACCGGGCGTGTACTCCCCAAGGTGGATGGCACCTCTACCTTTGTCTGGGTGGCAGGGTGCTGCCGAGGGTGGAGGAGTGAAGCTTGAGTTCTTGGCCAGTCCCGTGGAGCGAGGCCATGGAGGTCGCCCTTTACGGACCGGAGGGCTTCTACGTCCGGCCGGGCGGGCCCGGCCCGGCGGGCCACTTCCGCACGTCGGTCCATGCTTCGGCGCTGTTCGCGGAAGCGGTCGCGACCTTGTTGCTGCGGGTGGACGAGGCGCTGGGGCGACCGGCTGAGCTGGCCTTCGTGGACGTGGGTGCGGGGCGCGGGGAACTGCTCACCGCGGTGGTGGCGGCGCTGCCGGCGGAGGTCGTCGCCCGGGTGCGGCCCTTCGGGGTGGAGAAAGCGGAGCGGCCCGCGGGCCTGGACCCGGGGATCGGCTGGGGCGGCGCTGTTCCGGCGGGCGTGCGCGGGCTGCTGTTCGCGAACGAGTGGCTGGACAACGTTCCGCTGGACCTCGCCCAGCGGACCGGCGACGAAGCAGCGGAGGGCTGGCAGCTGGTCCTCGTCGATCGGGACGGAACCCAGAGCCCGGGCGGTGCGCTGGGGGCGGCCGATGAGGAGTGGCTGAGCCGTTGGTGGCCGCAGGGCGAGCGGGCGGAGATCGGCCGGAGCCGGGACGAGGCGTGGGCGGCGGCGGTCGGCCGGGTGGAGCGGGGACTGGCGGTCGCGGTGGACTACGCCCATGGTCGGTGGGCCCGGCCGCCGTACGGGACCCTCACCGGTTTCCGGAGTGGTCGGCAGGTGGCCCCGGTGCCGGACGGCAGCTGTGACCTGACCGCGCACGTGGCTCTGGACGCCTGTGCCGAGGCGGCGGGCGGCGGGGTGTTGCTCTCCCAACGGGAAGCGTTGGAGGGACTCGGGCTCGTCGGCGCCCGGCCCCCCTTGTCGCTGGCCTCGCAGGATCCGGCGGCCTACGTCCGGGCGCTGGCCGCAGCGGGCGAGGTGGGCGAATTGAGGGCTCGGGGCGGGCTGGGGGACTTCGGCTGGCTGCTGTGCGCCAGGGGGATCCCGCCGGTGCTCTGATTCTGATGGGGTCCTGCGGGATCGGGGGCCGTGTCCGTCGGTGCCCGGCCGCGGTGGGTGTCGGCCTCCGTTGCCGGGTCACGCGTTGGCCCGTGCTGGGGCGGGGCCGCCCCAGCACGGGCTACGGGGAGGGCCCTAGCGCGTTTCGTGCCCGTGGCCGTCGTGGAGTCCGCCGCCGCTGCCGGCGCTGCCGCCGGTCGGGGCGGAGGTGACGGGGCGGCTGAGCGGGGACAGGTCATAGGCGTAGTGCCCGACGGCGTCCGCGATCACATCGATGTTCACGTCGAACGCCTTCATGTTGATGTTCTTGATGTCATCGCCGGGCGCGTGGTAGTTCACGTCGTAGGCGATGCCTGCCTGACCGCCGAACTTGGCTGCCTGGGCTTCGGTCTTGAGCCCCTCGGCGCCGGTGAAGGTGCCGCCTGAGGGGATGCCGACCTCGATGAACGGGCCGTAGTCGGACCGGCCGGTGAAGTCGGTGCCCTCGTGCGGGATCTGCTTGGAGTCGAGGAAGTCCAGTATTCCCCTCTCCAGTTGGGCGGAGCCCTCCGGGCCGGGACCGGCGCCGACGCCGTCGGAGTCGTCGCCGTCGTAGACGAAGTAGGCGGCGTTCGGCGAGGCGATCATGTCGAAGTTCAGGTAGAGCTTGATCTGCTTGCGCTGCTCCTCGGAGAGGGAGCCCACGTATGCCTCGGAGCCGAGCAGCCCGAACTCCTCCGCCGACCACCAGCCGAACTTCACCTTGTTCTTTGGTTTGGCGTGCGACTTGGCGAGTTCCAGAGCGACTTGGAGGATGCCGGCTGAGCCGGACCCGTTGTCGTTGATGCCGGGTCCGCCCGCGACGGAGTCGAGGTGGGAGCCCAGGAAGACGGTGTTGTCGGCGTCACCGCCGCGGGTCTCCGCGATGACGTTGTACGTGGTGCGGTTCTCGCGCAGCTCACGGATGTCGAGGGTGACCTTGACCGGCCCCTTGGCGATGTCGGCGGCGAGCGCCTCGCCCTCGGCCAGGGTGATCCCACCCGTGGGGATCTTGCCCAGGGTCGGGTCGCCTATGGTGCCGTTGAGGTCGCCCTCGATGTTGTTGTAGATGATGGCGCCCACGGCACCGGCTGCGTGCGCGTTGGCCTGCTTCAGGGCGAAGGTGCAGCCACCGCGCTTGATCAGCGCGATCTTCCCGGTGAAGGTGCCGGAGCTGAAGTCGGCCGGCTCGCAGCCGTTGGTGCCGTCGGCGTCGACCGGGGCCGCCGCGAGGTCGGCGCTGACGCCGCCCGCCGGTCCGCTTGCGGTGTACGTCATGAGGTGGATCGGCACGTCGCGGGGTGCGGGGCTGACGACTTCGAGCGTCTGGGCCAGCGTCTCGGTGTAGACGAAGTCGAACTCGTGCTTGGTGACCTTGTACCCGGCGAGCCGCATCAGCACTTCGACGTACTGGGCGGACTGCTTATGACCCCGGGAGCCGGCCACACGGGTGTGGTCGTTGGCGTCGGCGATTGCCTGAAGCACTTTCAGGTGTCGCAAGGCGTCCTTGGCCGTGGACTCCCTCACCAGCCTCTTGGCCAGTGAGTCCCCCTTGTGGGGCCAGCTGTGGCCGGATCCTGCGCTGGCCGGTCCGGCGAGGAGCAGGGGGGAGACGAGTGCGGCGGCGGCCAGGGAGGCCGTCGCCGCCGCTATGCGGCGTGCGGGCATGGAAGTCCTTTCGCGACAGGTCGATTGAGCGTCGGAAGAACGTGCTTGGTGGGGGTCGTGGGGTGCAGGCACGTTAACTCTGCGGCGGCCCGCTGCCAAGGACACTGCATCGAACTCGGGGACGAGTTCCACCATCCGGCATACGAATACGTAGGTCCGATTAACGGGGTGTCGGGTGAGTCTGCGCTGCCCGGCCCCGGATCCGACACCCGGGCCCGATGCTCCCGGTCACATCGGCGGATTGCCGTGCTTGCGCTCCGGTAGGGCCGCGTGCTTGGCCCGCAGCATGGCCAGCGAGCGGATCAGCACCTGCCTGGTCTCCCCGGGGTCGATCACATCGTCGACGAGCCCCCGCTCTGCGGCGTAGTAAGGGTGCATCAGCTCGGCCTTGTACTGCTTGATGAGCCTCTCGCGCGCCTCGTCCGGATCGTCCGCCGCGTTGATCTCCCGTCGGAAGACGACGTTGGCGGCGCCTTCGGCCCCCATGACGGCGATCTCGTTGATCGGCCAGGCGAAGGAGAGATCGGCGCCGATCGAGCGAGAGTCCATGACGATGTACGCGCCGCCATACGCTTTCCGTACGACAAGGGATAGACGCGGAACCGTCGCATTGCAGTAGGCGTACAGAAGCTTGGCTCCGTGACGGATGATGCCGTTGTGTTCCTGGTCGACCCCCGGGAGGAAGCCCGGTACGTCCACGAGTGTCACCAGCGGAATGTTGAACGCGTCGCAGGTCTGTACGAAACGGGCAGCCTTCTCCGAGCCGTGGATGTCCAAGACCCCGGCCAACGCGGCTGGTTGGTTGGCGACGAGACCCACCACGTGTCCGTCGAGCCGCGCCAGCGCGCACACCACGTTCGGAGCCCAGGCCTCCTGAACCTCGAAGAACTCACCGTCGTCGACGACTTCCGCGATCACCTTGCGCATGTCGTAGGCCTGGCCGGGATCGGCGGGAACCAGCGTGGCCAGCGCGTCGGTGCGCCGGTCGGCGGGGTCCTCGCTGTCCACGTGCGGGGGAAGCTCCCGATTGTTCTGCGGCAGCAGGGAAAGGAGGTAGCGAACCTCCTCCAGGCACTCCTCCTCCGTGTCGTACGCGAATCCGGCCACCCCGGAGATCGCGGCGTGGACGTCGGCGCCGCCGAGGCCGTTCTGGGTGATCTCCTCGCCGGTGACGGCGCGGACCACGTCGGGTCCGGTGATGAACATCTGCGAGGTCTCGCGGACCATGAAGACGAAGTCGGTCAGGGCCGGGGAGTAGGCGGCGCCGCCGGCGCAGGGGCCCAGCATCACGCTGATCTGCGGGATCACCCCGGAGGCCTTGGTGTTGCGGCGGAAGATGCCGCCGTAGCCGGCGAGCGCCGAGACGCCCTCCTGGATCCGGGCGCCGGCGCCGTCGTTGAGCGAGACCAACGGGGCGCCCGCGGACTCCGCGAGGTCCATCACCTTGTGGATCTTGGAGGCGTGGGCTTCGCCCAACGCGCCGCCGAAGACGCGGAAGTCATGCGCGTAGGCGAAGACGGTCCGTCCGTGCACCAACCCCCAGCCGATGACCACCCCGTCTCCGTGCGGCTTGCGGTGTTCCAGCCCGAAACCCACCGCACGGTGCCGGCGCAGTGGCTCTATCTCGGTGAAAGTGCCCTCGTCGAAGAGCAGGTCCAGCCGTTCGTACGCCGTCAGCTTGCCCTTGTCGTGCTGGCGTCGGGTGGCCTCGGGGTCCGGGCCGCGTCCGACTTCCTCCTTGAGCCGGATCAGCTCTGAGGTGGATCTACGCAGGTCGGGGGAGGGAGCGAGGGTGGTGAGGAGCTCATCGAAGGTCGTCATCGCCACACCGTAGGAACGGGTCCTCAAACACCGCTTCAAAAGCGCGGGAGGCCCGGCCGAACCGGCCGGGCCCAACGCACGCGGTGCGCTCCGCGCTAAACGCGGCCGTCCACCGCGCCCGCCGGGTGCAGCGCCGGTTCCAGGTCGCCGGCGAGCACCCCCTGGTGCATCTGCTGGAGTGCATGGGAGGGCTCCAGGCCCAGTTCGCGCACGAGCGCCGTGCGGAGGTGCTGGTAGGCCTCCAGTGCCCGCCAGCTCCCGCCGGTCCGGTGCAGGGCCCGCATCAGCTGCGCGCAGAACCCCTCGTGCAGTGGGTGTCGGGCCGTCAGGACCCTCAGTTCGGGCACTACTTCGGCGTGCCGGCCCAGACGCAAGTCGGATTCGATGCGTCGTTCCAGGGCTGCGGTCCGCTCCTCGTTCAGGCGCAGCACCTCCAGCTCCAGCACTCGCCCGGCCCGCACGTCGACGAGTGCCGGGCCCTGCCACAGCGCGAGCGCGCGGCCGAGCAGGTCCGAGGCGGCGCGGTAGTCGCCCACGTCGTAGGCGGCGCGACCGCTGTCAGCGATCCGCTCGAATTCGTGCGCGTCCACCTGGCCGGGCCGCACGTGGAGCAGGTAGCCGCCGAACTGGGTGACCAGTACGTCCTTGGCGTCGCGCAGCGGGTCTGCGTCCAGTGCGGTGGCGATCTTGCGGCGGAGTTGCAGGATGTAGGTCTGCAAGGTGGTGGAGGCGCTGCGGGGGATGTTCTCTCCCCAGATTTCCTCCATCAGGGTGGGTACCGTCACCACCCGGTCCGCGTGGAGTGCGAGCAGCGCCAGCAGTTGGCGGGGCTTCGCGGCGCTCGGTACGACTGAAACACCCTGTTCGCGTACGGCGAGCGATCCTAGAACCTTGATGTCCATCACGAGTGCTCCCCCTTGTCGGGCCACGGCCGCCGGCCACCCCCTGCGGCGGCCCTCTCGGAGTCAGGTACCGAGACTCGCATCTGTGGCCGGAGGCGCCCAGTGACCCACCCATGACCGCGGGTATGAAAATGTCATGGGTGGCCGGTGAACGTGGCACTCCCGAACCCATGAGGTCCGCCCCCAGACTCTGGGCTCGAAGGCCGGCTCGAATGGCCGAAGAACAGGTTCGTTCATCTCAGGGGGAAAGTAATGAACGTTGCTGAGGAGCAGTTCCGTTTCGCCGAACTCGTGGCGCGGTCCGGGCTGGAGTCCGATCTCGTGGAGTCCTCGCGGTCGGAGTTCGTCGCCGCATCACTGGAGTTCGGCTCGGGCGCCGACGGCTCGGACCCGGAGCCCGAGTTCGCCTTCGCCATCGAGGCGCTGGACCCTTCTGCCTTTGCCGAGCAGACCCGCTGCTCCACGTGCATGTCCGCGGCAGCCATGTCGCAGGTGGGCGTGTGAGCGGGATACGACGACCGGCCGCGGACCCGTTCGTGGCGTTCAAGCGCCACGTCCGGGCCGAGACCGTGCCCGGACAGGGCGCGGCGTTCGTACTGTCCGACCAGGGCGTGACGGTCCTGCGCGGGTCAGGGGTCGAGAACCTGGTGCCGCTGCTCGACGGCAGTCGCACCCTCACGCAGTTGCTGAAGGATGCCTCGGCGATGATGCCCGTCGCCGAGGCCGGCCGAGCCGTGCGCCGCCTGGCGGAAGCAAACCTGGTCGGTTACCGGCACGCCACCGAGCCCTGTGGGGCCGATGCCCGACTGGCGCGGGCCTACTGGGACCGGGCCGGGCTGGACGGCGGCGCCGCGGCGGAGCGGGTACTGCGCACGCCGGTGGCGGTGGTGCCGGTGGGCGATGTCGACCTGGGCGCGGTCTTCGACGCCTGCCGGGCCTGCGGGCTGGACCCGGTGGCGGCCGATGTCGAGGCGCCCGTAGCCCTGGTGGTCTGTGAGGACTACCTGGCCCCGGAGGTGGGTGCGGTCGGTGCGCGACTGCGCGCCAAGGGCAAGCCCTGGCTTCTGGCCGCACCCTTCGGTGCCGATCCGTGGACGGGGCCCTTCTTCGATGCCGAGCCAGCCGGTCCGTGCTGGTCCTGCCTCGCGCACCGGCTCGCCCAGCACCGACGGAACGAACTGCCCCTCCAGCAGGCGCTGGGGCTCGACGCCCCGCTGCCCCGGCCCGCGCCCACCTTGGGCTCGGTGAGGGCCCTGGGGCTGCACAGCGCGGTACTGGAGATGCAGAAATGGTTGGCCGGGCTCCGGCTACCGGAGCAGCGCTCGGTCCGCGTTCTGGACAGCCTCACCCTGCGAACCGTTCACCATCCGGTCTTCCGTCGGCCGCAGTGTCCGCAGTGCGGTGACCCGACGATGGTCTCCGATCGGGCGCGCAGGCCCATCGCGCTGGCGCCGACCCCGAAGGCACGGGGCGCGGGCAGCAACGACCGGGCGCTGTCAGCCGAGGAGATGCTGGAACGCCACCGCCACCTGGTGGGCCGGGTGGCGGGCATCGTGACGGAGCTACGTCCGCTGTCCGGACTGCCGCAGGGGCTGCACGCCTACGACTCCGGTCACAATCTGGCGCTGGTCGGCCGTTCGTTGGAGGGGGTGCGCCAGGTGCTGCGGGCCCGCAGCGGCGGCAAGGGCGTGACGGCAGTCGAAGCCAAGGCCAGTGCCCTGGGTGAGGCAGCCGAGCGGTATTCGGCGGCTCGTCAAGGTGACGAGCTCACCTTCGTGGACTCGCTCGATGGTCTGGGCACGGCGGCCGTGCACCCGAACGCCTACCAGTTGTACTCCGAGCGCCAGTATCTCCAGCGTCAGCGGTGGAACGCCACGAACGTTCCCTTCCACCACGTCAGCGAGCCCTTCGACACGGCGCTGCCGACCGAGTGGACGCCCGTGTGGTCTCTGAACCGCAATGCCCAACTCCTCTTGCCGACATCGACGTTGTACTTCGACAACGCGCCCGGAGGATCGCCCGACGGGTTGTGGGCGGACTCCAACGGCAACGCCGCCGGCAGCAGTATCGAGGATGCGATCGTCCAGGGTTTCCTGGAACTGGTCGAGCGGGATGCGGTGGCCATCTGGTGGTACAACCGTCTGCGCCGCCCCGCCCTGGACCTCGATTCCTTCGACGAGCCCTGGCTGGCGCGGATGCGTGAGGCGCTTGAGAGGGCCGGCCGCCAGGTGTGGGCGCTGGACCTGACCACCGACCTGGGCGTCCCGGTGGTTGCCGTGGTGTGCCGCACCGCGGCGGCGGGAGGTGCCACGGACCACGTCCTGGGATTCGGGGCGCACTTCGATCCGAGGCTCGCCCTGCGTCGGGCGCTGACTGAGGCGGCTCAGCTGCTGACCTCCGCGGCCACCGGGCTTTCGGAGCAGGACCAGCCGCAACTGGTCGCGGATCCGGGTCTGGTCGCGCGTACTCCGCGGTGCTGGGTGCGTCCGGTGTCCAGTGTGGACCTCCTGGATGACGTCGAGTTCATCAGGGAGTTGGTGGCGGCGCACGGGATGGAACTGCTCGTCCTCGATCAGACGCGGCCCGATGTCGCGATTCCGGTGGTCAAGGTGCTCGTGCCGGGACTGCGTCCGTTCTATGCCCGTTTCGCGCCGGGGCGGTTGTTCGATGTGCCGGTGGTTCTCGGTCAGCGCACCAGGCCGCTTGCCTATCGCGACCTCAATCGGGTGCCACTGCCCGTGTAGATCACGTATACAAGGGGTTGGCACCGCATCTGAGTTGCACCGTCATATAGTTCGAGCCTGACGCTCCCGACGCCTTGTGAGGAGAACCAGTTCGACCTTCACCCTCCACCGGGAGGGGGGAAGGGCCCACCGCTGGCGTCGTGGGGCTCCAGCTACGTCGCCGACCGCCCGTCCGGAGTTTCCCTTTGAGGTCATGCACCGGTTCCACTGCGCGCCCCCGCCGTCCGGGAGCTGCCTTGGCTCCGCGTCCTGACCGCGTCCTGACCACGAGGCCGACCGTGCTCGGCTGCCGGAGCCCGGTACGGCCGGGCTCCGGTGAGGTGTGGTCGCGGCGCCTGGAGCCGGACGGGCCGGATCGGCTGGGTGGCGCAGTGCGTCGTCGCCCGTGCCGGTGCTGGCTCTCGGGGCATGCGCCTGGCACTCGTTTTGTCGGGGTGTGCGGGGTTTTCCTCACCGGTTCGGCGCGGGCACGGCGATGGAGCCGCTGACTCCCAGTCCGGCGGATGACCACGGCGTCTCACGTGCTGCTCAAGCAACTTGTACGCTCCCTGGTGCAGCAACCTCCTAGTGGAGCGCTAACCGCCGTACATCCGTCCTCCGAACCCGCTCCGCAGGAGCTTCGTTTCTCCCCGACTGAGGTCGGGGGTATCCACGAAGGAGTTCCGATGAAAGGCCGTATCCGGACCGCGGTCAACACCGAGTCCCACCACGCCAGTTCTGCGGAAGAGGGCGGTCCGGATATTGCGCTGAAGGCGACGGAGGGCACCAGGGGGTTCCTCGCGCCTCGGCTGGCCCGGGCCGTCGTGGCCTCGGTGCTGACCGGGTACGGCGTCATCACCCTGCTCAACGTGGAATACGCGCTACGTGATCGCACCGGCGCGCAACTGCTCAGCTACGGCCTGGTCGCCGTGCTCTTCGCGATCCAACTCGCCCTCACCACCTCGGGCGCCCGCACCTGGCCGCTGTGGTGCCGGGCTGCGGCACTCGCCGTCCAGACCCTCGTCACCCTCGTGCCGATGGTCTGGCTCGACGTGGTCTGGGGCAGCCTCGCCGGCCCGCTCTGCGCCACCATCCTCCTGCTGCTGCCCACCAAGGTGGCCTGGCCCTGCTTCGCCGCCCTGCCGACCTGGGTGCTCGTCTGGCAGGTGCAGCACCATGCCTCCGTGCCCGACGCCGCCTACTACGTGATCTCCACGGCCCTCACCGGGCTGGTCATCTACGGCCTCACCCGGCTCACCGACCTCGTGCGCGACGTGCACGAGGCACGCGCCGAGATGGCCCGGATGGCCGTCACCCAGGAGCGGCTGAGATTCGCCCGCGACCTCCACGACCTGCTCGGGTACAGCCTCTCGGCGATCACCTTGAAGAGCGAGCTCATCCACCGGCTCGTCGTCGTCAACCCCGAGCGGGCCCGCGACGAGGTGGCTTCGGTGCTCAGCGTCTCGCGCCAGGCACTGGCCGACGTACGGCTGGTGGCCAGCGGGTACCGGGACATGTCACTGGAAGTCGAGGCCGAGTCCGTGGCCGAGGTCATGTCCGCGGCCGACATGTCGGTGAACGTGGACATCGCCTGCGGACGACTGCACCCCATCGTCGACACCGTACTCGCCACCGCCCTGCGCGAGGGGGTCACCAACATCCTGCGCCACAGCAAGGTGCAGTCCTGCACGATCAGAGCAGACGTCACCGGGGACACCGCACGGCTCGTCCTGATCAACGACGGTGTGTCCGGATCGGGCGCCCGCCGGCCGGAAGGCTCTCGCCCGGCCACCACCGTGGAAGACTCCCGGGGCGCCACCGAGCGGGGGAGCGGGCTCGGGAACCTCGCGACCCGGCTGGCCGCCATCGGCGGCACGCTGACCGCCGGCGAGGTCCCGGGCGGCCGGTTCCGGCTGATGGCCGAGGCCCCCGTGCGGCCCGTGCAGGCAGCCGGTGGGCGAAGAGGCGCAGGACCCCCGGGCAGCCGGGGGTGTGAGGACGTCGTGAGCACGGCGGCCGGATCGGACGATGCGGGGAGACCCGCGGCCTGATCTGGACGGACACAACGGGGGAACGAATGTTGTCTGTGAAGATCCTTCTTGCGGAGGACGTACACATGGTCCGTGGGGCACTGGTGGCCCTACTCGAATTGGAGCCGGATCTGGAGGTGGTCGCTTCGGTGGACCGGGGCGATCTCATCGTCCCGTCAGCCCTGGAGACACGGCCGGACGTAGCCATCGTGGACATCGACCTGCCCGGTACGGACGGGCTGACCGCGGCGGCCGAACTGCACGGGCAACTGCCCGAGTGCCGCACGCTGATCCTGACCAGCCTGGGGCGCCCCGGCACGTTGCGCCGAGCGATGGCCGCACGGGTATCGGGATTCCTGTTGAAGGACTCACCGCCCTCCCGACTGGCGCAAGCGGTGCGGGCGGTGGCCGCCGGGCAGCGGGTCATCGACCCCGAACTGGCCCTCAGCGCCTGGGAAGCGCCGGACAACCCGCTCTCCCCACGCGAGACGCAGGTGTTGCGGATCGCGGCCCGGGGGGCCGATGCCGCAGAGATCGCCGAGCAGTTGTTCCTCACCCAGGGCACGGTGCGGAACTACCTGACGGCCATCGTGGACAAACTGCATGCGCGCAACCGGATCGACGCGATTCGCATCGCGGAGGAGGCGGGCTGGATTCCCTGATCGGTCGGGGTCGGTCCGGCTCCCCGGAGGTCGGATGGCGGCTCTGGCGCCCTGTCCGTGCACGGGACGGCTGTTCTCAACGCTCCGCCAGCGGCCCCGCGCTGAGCGCCGAAAGCACCCCGGCGAGATACACCGCGTTGCTCTGCGGGCTCCGGCACACCGCCAGGCACTGAGGCCCGCGCGATCCCGCCATGCGCCGGACGAAGGGCATCAGAACGGCCTTCGGTCCGATCTCCACCACGTGACTCGGTGAATGCTGGGACAACAACTGGCGGGTCGCGTCGGCGAACCGCACCGGAGAGGTGATCTGGGTGGTCCAGTAGCCCGCATCCAGCGGTTGTTGGATGCGCCTGCCGTACACCGTCGAATAGAAGGGGAGGTTCGGCGAGGGGCCGCTCAGCCCCCTCGCCGCTGCTTCGAAGCGCGGCGTGACCGGCTCCATCATCGGGGAGTGGAAGGCGTGCGTGACCTTGAGGAAGGTGCTGGCTATGCCCACCGCGGCCAAACGGTCACGGACCCGTTCCAGCGCCTCCAACTCGCCGGACAGGACGGTCGACCGAGCCGCGTTGAAGGCGCCGATCGAAACTCCCGGCTCGGTGGCGCACGCCTCCGTGGCCTCGAACGGATCCGCACACGTGGCCATCATCCCGCCGCCGGAGGGCAAGTACTGCATGTAGGAGCCGCGGAAGCAGACCAGCCGGGCCGCCTCCGCCAGCGGCAGGGCACCGGCCAGTACCGCCGCCGCCAGCTCGCCGATGCCGTGCCCCAGCACGGCGACCGGACGTACTCCTTCCTCCTCCCGCAAGGTCATCGCCAGCGCGTAGCCGACGGCGAACAGCGCCGGCTGGGTCAGCGCCGTCTGGTGCACCCGGGGGTCGCCGCTGAGGATCAGCTCACTGACGGACAAGCCGAGATAAGGGGCGATGGCCGCATCGGCCTCCGCCAGGTGATGGCGGTAGCCGGACAGGTTCTGGTGCAGCCCCGAGGTCATGTACGGATGTTGGCTGCCCTGTCCGGTGAAGACGAAAGCCGCCCGCACTTCACCGGAGCGCCGAACCGCCGCCTCCTTCATGGCCAAGAAGCGGGCCAGGTCGCGGATGGTCGGATGCGCCCAGATGTCCGAGGGATCGAGGAGCGGGCCGAACCGCTCCTCGATATCGCCGTAGAGACCGAGCAGGGCGATGGAATCCAGCCCCCACTCTGCCAACGGCTCGTCCTCCCGGACTTCCCGTCGTACGTATCCGCCGATCCGCTCCGTGAGCCAGGCTGCGAAGACCCGCTCATCGGGATCGCCCGGTGCGTTGGGGTTCAACTCCAGCTCCTTTCGGTATCGTGCGGCCGTCCCCCTGTCCCGCCTCGCGTCTCAGCGCGAGGAGTGACCGGCCGGTGCCAGTAGTGTCTTTCCCCGGCCCGCCGTGTCCAGCAGGTCCTTGTCCAACTGTTGGTAGAGCGGCCGGATCCCGCCGCTGAGGAACAGCCGGCGCATCGCGGCCCGCTCCACCTTGCCGCTGGTGGTGCGCCGTACCGTGCCCGGCCGCACCAACAGCACGCCACCGACCGCGATCTGGAACTCCTCGGCCAGACAACGCTGTACGTCCTTCGCGATCGCCTCCAAGTCCAGGCCGTAGCACTTGTGGGTGCGCAACTCCTGTACCAGTACGATGCGTTCCCGCTTGGCCGCCACCCCGAACGCCGAGCCGGTACCGAAAAGCGTGCTGACCCGCTGCACGGTGTGTTCGAGGTCCTGCGGATAGAGGTTGCGGCCCGCGACCACGATCATCTCGCGCAGTCGACCCGTGACGTAGAGCCGGCCGTCATCCAAGGTGCCCAAGTCGCCGGTGCGCAGCCAACCGGCTTCCGCAGCCGCTGGCCCACCGGTGTCCACGCCGTCCTCCGCGGCCAACCGCGCATCGAAGCGTTCCGCCGTGGCCGCCCGGTCACGCCAGTACCCCCGGGCCACGCTCGGTCCGGACACCCAGATCTCCCCGATCCGGCCCTCGGGCAGATCCTGCCGGGTCTCCGGGTCGACGATCCGGAGCCGTGCGTGGCGACCGGGCCGTCCACAGGACAGCAGGGTACGGACCGGCCCGTCCGCCACCGGCTCGGCCAACTGGTGCTTCTCCAGTGCGGCGGCGTCCACGGTCCGCTCCGCACCACCGTCCCGTTCCCCGGTGACCAGCAAGGTGGACTCCGCCAGTCCGTACCCGGCGACCAGAGCCTGCGGGCGCAGACCAACGGCGGCGAACCGCGCCGCGAAGGCATTGCGGGTCCCGGAGTCCACCGGTTCGCCGCCCGACACGGCCATCCGCAGTCCCGACAGGTCCAACCCGGCTTCCTGCTCCGCCGTGACGCGCCGCAAGCACAGTTCGTAGGCGAAGTCGGGTGCCCCCGTCACCTCGATCCCGTACCGGCCGACGGCCTCCAGCCAGCGCACCGGACGCTTGACGAACGCCTCCGGCGTTAGCAGCACGGAGGTGCCGCCCAGCCACAGCGGATACAACAGCTGACCCACCAGCCCCATGTCATGGTGGAGCGGGAGCCAGCCCCCGATCCTGGACTCCGAGGTGCCGCCGAGCAGGTCCCCGAGTGCTTCGAGATTGGCCAGAAGTGCGCCGTGGGTGACCACCGCCCCGTGCGGGCTTCCGGTGGACCCGGAGGTGAACTGGAGGTACGCCACCGTGTCCGGGTCGAGCTCCGGGCGCCGCCACTGGGCGCGGCCGGGAGCGGCGTCGGCGGCCAGACAGGGCAGCGATCCGTGGCCGTGCCGGGCAAGCAGCCGGGAGACGTCGGGGGCGAGCGCGGCGTCCGTGAGCACCGCGCAGGGCGCGGTCTCCCGGACGATGCCAGCGACCCGCTCCTCGTGATGGCTGCGTCCCCCGTAGGGCGGCACCGGGACGGCGACCGCGCCCGCGTAGAGACAGGCGAGGAAGGAGACCGCGAACTGCCGGCGTGAGGCGTGCAGTAGCAAGACCCGTTCACCTGGCGCGCCTCGGGCCTGAAGCCACCCTGCGAGGGTACGGGCAGCGGCGTCGAGCGCCCGGTAGGAGACCGCGACCGCGTGCCCGCGGTCCTCGCTCTCGGGCAGCAGGAGCAGCGCCTCGCGCTCCGGGTGGAGCTCGGCTCTGTCCAGGATCAGTGCAGTGAAGCTCTCGTGACTGCTCATTCTGATTCCCCCATGTCCTGTAGGCACGGGCACGACGTGGGCGTCGTACCTGTGCCACCCGTTCGAGGAACGTAGGCGCATCGGCTGGAACCGCACTTGACCCGCGCTCAGGGCCCGCCCGGATGACGAGGCCGCGCCTGATCCGGCTGGGGTTGGGAGCCGGCCCTTGGGAGCTACCGCCGGGCGGCCCAGCCGACCCCTGGGCGGGTCCGCCGAGGGCCCGCCCAAGGGGCGCCCGGCGGGTGCGCTGGGCCGCTCGTGGCCCCGTCGTCCTCGCGGGCGGACCGCAGCGCCGCACACAACACGGCTGTCAGCGCGGCTAGTTCCACTGCGTCGGGTTGGCCGCGCAACACCGTCAAACGCATCGGCGTATCGCTGGAATCGTTCATGAGGCGATGCTGTGACCGGGCGCTCGAAGGCTACTCGGGGCTGCTTCGCGGCGCATGGGCCGTACCGGTCAACTCAAGAGCCGGCCGGGCTCCTGGCGTAGCTGCGCACTGGCGGCGAGTTTGGCGAGGCGAGCGCGGAAGCCGGTGGCGTCACTGACCCGTTCCCGGGCCGGCTCGTCGCGCCACCACAGGAGCCCGGTGTAGTCGTCCGGGTCCGCCACGGAGCGCAGCAGGTCACTGCCGGCGAAATCGCGGTCCGCGATGCACTGCCCGACGAGGGAACCGAAGTCCAGCTCGAACCGTTCGGGGTCACCGAGGAGCTTGGCGTGGACGAAGAGCACGTGGCCGGCTTCAGCGCGTCCGGCCCGGCCCCGCATGTGCCCCACGCTGACCAGGAGCTCGGAGTTGGTCGACGGACCGCGGCCGATGCCGCGCCGAAGGGCGTGGGACTCGGTGTTCTCGTGCACGACCCGGAGCAGCCGGTCCAGGGTGCTCCACTGGTCGAGGTGGACGTAGCGATCCGGACGGTCGAGGAGGGCCACCGTCAGCCGGGCGACGAATCCCTTGAGGTCCTCCCGGTGGCGGGCGTAGCCCAACAGATCGCGTTCGAAGGGGCCGGAGTCGGACTGGTTCACGAACCTCTCCATAACCGTCAGCCTTCGACCGCGCTCGCTGTGGGACATTGGCCAGACCCCTTTCCCGGCATGCGCAGCGTCGGCACATGGCACCACAGTTCGCTCGATTTCCACTTGAGTGCGTGGTCACGAGAGTTACTTGACCGGCCGCCGAGCGGCGGGGTCGACCGTGGCGTTCCCGGAGGTAGAAGGGATGTCACGACCATGTCCGAACCACGAACTCACACCCACGGCTTCACTCGAATCGTCCACCGGAGACTGCTGAAACCGGTGTGGAACTCCCTGGTGGCGTACGGCTGGATGTGGCTGCCGGCCGACCAGTACCGGCTCCAGTTCCCGCCCTTCGACGAAACACCCACGGCCGACGGTACGGTGCCCGCCGCACAACGGGAGCCGACCGCAGTGGCCAGTGGCAGGAGCCAGCCTGAACGGAAGCCCTTGAGGGCCTCTTGACTCCCGCCGGTCAGGGGCACTCCCGTCACCCCCGGCCGGTGCCCGAGGACGGACACGGCAGCTCGCCACTCCGTCGACCGCCCGACGGAAAGGAACGGAGAAGAACCTTGACGACGGTGGCGAACAGGGCGGACTCCTCGGAGACCGCCGTACAGGAACGCATAGCCCGACTGGAGCAGGGGTTCGGGGACCTCGACGACCCGGGCAATCCGCTGGGCGCCGGGCAGTTCCTCGCCGCCGACGAACACCAACGGCTGCTGCCGGCCGCCGAGCGGCTGCTCGACGAGTTCAAACTGAACGCCGAGTTCGTGCCCACCGAACTCGGCGGCCGGCTGGACCGGCTGGACGTCCTGGCCCGGGTGCTGCGCGCCGTCTTCCGACGGGACGCGGCACTCGGTCTGGGCTATGGCCTGACCTCATACCTGGCCGCGGTCATCGTCTGGTCCGACGGCAGTGAGCGGCAACGGCGCCAGAGCGCCGAGTTGCTCCTCGGCGGCGGGCGGATGGCCTGCGCCTATCCCGAGCCACCCCAGGGCAACGACTTCCTGGCCAACCGGCTCTCGGCACGAGCCGACGGGCACGGCTACCTCCTCGACGGTCGCAAGGAGGCACTGAACAACGCGGCGCGTGCACAGTCCCTGGTGTTGTTCGCGCACACCGGGCCGCAGACCGCAGGGGCGGCGGCCCCGGGGGAGCTGAGTGCCTTCCTGGTGCCCGGCGCCGAAGCGAGAGCCCCCGGATTCGGGCTGCTGCCCCGCCGGCGCACCGTCGGCATCCGCGGCTGCGTCATCCAAGGTCTGGAGTTCGACCACCACCGCCTCGCGCCCGAGGTGTTGCTCGGCGAGGTCGGGGAAGGCGCGCAACTCGCCGAGCGTGCCTTCCCGCTGACCCGGGGGGCGGGACTTTCCATGGCGCTCGGATGTGTGGACACCGCACTGCGCACGGCAACGGCCTTCGCCCGCTCGCACCGTGCGCGCAGCCGTGCCTCGCTGAACACCGCCCGCACCCGCACCGCGCTCGTGGATGCCTTCACCGACCTCCTGATCAGCGACTGCCTCTCGCTGGTCGCCACCCGCTCCGTACACCTGCTGCCGCAGGAGAGCCGTACGCTGGGCGCGGTCGCCAAGTACCTGCTGCCCACCCTGTTGCACGAGACGGTGTACGACCTGTCCATCGTGCTCGGTGCCGAGTCCTACGCGCGGGTCGGGAACTACGCCATCTTCCAAAAGGCCGCCCGGGACCTGCCCATGATCGGCCTCGGTGCGGCGGGTTCGGCGGCCAGCAGGACCACACTGGTCGCCCAGTTGCTGAGACTGCCGCGGTTGATGGCCACCGCGGCCCCCGAAGCGCCCCCCGCGCTCTTTCGCCCCTTCGAGGCAGACCTGCCCCCGTACCGGCCGCAGGCGAGCGTACTCCCGGCCGGCGGTGACTCGCTGCTGTTCTCATTGGAGCAGTCCGCTCGTGAAGCGGCGTCAGTGGGCGGCGAGTTCGGGGAGGCGTTGGGCGCAGCCGCGGCGGTACTCACCGACCAGTTGCGCTCGCTCCTGCGCTCCTGCGAGGAACTCGCCGCGAGCCCCGCCGGCAGTCCCGTCAGCCCCCGCGCGTACGCCATGGTCGACCGGTACGCGCTGATCGTCGCGGGCGCCGCCTGTCTGGGCGTCTGGCGCCACCACCGGGGGCTGGGCCAGTTCCTCTCCGACCCCGCCTGGGTCGCGACCGCGCTGGCCCGGGTGGCCTCCCGGTTGGAGCGAGGCGCGGTCTCCACGCCCGCCACCGGCGCGGAGCACCTGCTGGGCGAGGTGCTGCACCGCTTCGACGACGCCCGCAGCTACGACCTGTACTCGACCGCGATCGGCAGCTGAGCGTCCGGCGTCCGGAGCCGGTGAGCCCCTACCGCCCGCGTTCCCCACCACCCCTCCAGGAGGTACACCTTGACCAGCGCCGCGGCATTCGACGCCCGCTCCGAACAGGGTCCTGGCGGCCGGAGTCCCGGTCCACCGGCCCCCGGGCGGCGGGGGCAGCCCCGGTGAGGCCACCGACGCGTCCCCTGCGCAACGGCGGCCCGGACGACTCCTGGCAGCCGATCCGTGAGGAAGTGGCCGCACACGGCACCTGCGTGGTCTACGCGGCAGCCGAGGACTGGCTGCCACGCGACCTCGACGCCGCACTCGAAGCGGAGCACGGCGCCTCCCAGCTGGCCGACGACCTGGGCCCGGAGGCGCTTCGCCGGGTCCGACGGATGGCCCACCCGGCCAACCGCTCCCGTTACGTCGCCTCCAGGCTCTTCCTGAAGTCCGCCGCCAGCGCGGTCCTCGGCACCCTGCCCCGGGAACTCGAACTGGCCCACAAGCCCGGCGGGCGACCCCATCTGCGCGGGATCGACCAACTGGACGTCAGCCTGAGCCACACCGACCAACTGCTCGTGGTGGGGCTCACCAGGTTCGGCCGGATCGGTGTGGACACCGAGTACGTGGACCGCCGGATGCTGGGCCTTGGCACCGAACGACAAGCCTGCACCCCCTACGAACTCGACGCCCTCGCCGAAGTCCCCGAAGAGCAGCGCAACCGCGAGCTCGTCCGGTTGTGGACGCTCAAGGAGGCCTACAGCAAAGCGATCGGGCAGGGACTGCGCTTTCGTTTCACCGAGTTCGGTTTCGGCCCGAGGGACCAGCGGCTGCGGATGCTGCGCCCCGACGGGACGCCCGGCACCGGATGGGAGTGGACCTTCCACAGCTGGCTGCTGGAGGACTCCTACACCGTCAGCGCCGCCGTCTACGACCCCGGGTTCCACCAGAGGCCGCGGGAACAGGGCGGCTCCAGCCCTGTTCCACCGCTCCTCCCGGTGCTCGCCGACCCCCGCTCCAGTCCGAGTTGAGCTGGCACCGAGCAGGCGGGGCGACATTCGGAACCCGCACCTGACCGCCAAGGGTCCTGAGCGGAGCCCGGCAGGAAGGGGATTTTGGGGTGCATCGATATCTCGCGGTCCGGCCCCCGGTCGCACCCGCCGGCCTGCGGCTGTTCTGCTTCCACCACGCAGGTGCGGGCGCCATGACCTACGCGGGATGGAAGCAGCGCACCGGGCCGGCGGTGTCCGTACTGCCGGTGCGGCTGCCCGGACGGGAGTCCCGGCTCAGGGAGCCCAGGATCACCGACGGCGATCAGCTGCTCGGTGAGCTCACCGCCGACCTCGCTCCCCTCCTCGAAGAGGACGTGCCCTTCGCCTTCTACGGGCACAGCCTGGGTGCCCTGGTCGCCTACCGGTTCGCGGAGCACCTCCAGAGCCGGGGACGCCGGAGTCCGGCGGTGCTGCTGGTGGGCGCGGCGCCGGCGCCGCAGTTGGCGTCGGCGGTACTCGACGGGCATCGCGCACTGCGCCCCGAACTCCCCGACGGGCAACTGTTGGCGGCGCTCGGTGACGAGGAGGCGATGCCGGCGGCACTGCGCGACCGGCCGGACCGGTTGGCTCTGGTCCTGGCCACTCTCCGCGATGACCTGCGACTGGCCCGCAGCCTGCGGACCGGTCCTGTCGTCCCGCTGTCCTGCCCGGTCGAGGCCTTCGCCGGCACGGCGGACCGGCTCGTCCGCGCCGAAGAGGTGAGGGCCTGGGCACAGTGCACGAGTGCGGCCTTCCGCTTCTGGTCAGTGCCCGGAACACACCAGTTCGTGCGTGGAACCGATCTGCCCCACCTGCTCACCCGGTCGTTGGCCCGCGCGTGCGCCGCCCAACCAGCCGACACCGCCAACGGCGTACGACCCACCGGGCCCGCCGGTCCCGCCCGCTGAGGGCGACCGAGACACCACCACAAGGAGCTGTTCACCCATGGACATCAGCGTGCTCGGTCCCTTCCGAGCCACCCAGAACGGCGTGCCGCTGCATCTGACCGCGGTCAAACCGCGCAAGGTGTTCGCACTGCTCGCCCTCCAGGCCGATCAGGTCGTCTCCGTGGACTCCCTCGTGGAGGAAGTCTGGGGAGAGAGCCCACCGCGCAGTGTGCAGACCACGCTCCAGACGTACATCCTCCAGATCCGCCACCTGATCGCCGGTGCCCTCGCGGAGGACCCGTTGACCGCCGCCGGCCTCGCGCTCGGAGCCAAGAGCGTGCTGGTCACCGAGCCGGGCGGGTACCGTCTCGACAGTCAGGGCGGGCTGATCGACGTACTGGAGTACGACGCCCTGTCCACGGCCGGGCACCGGGCGCTGGAGCACGGCGACTGGGTCGAGGCGTCCTCCTACCTGGGGCGGGCGCTGTCGCTGTGGCATGGCAAAGCCCTCGCCGACGTGCAGCACGGGCCGCTCCTGGAAGTCGAGGCGACCCGCCTGGACGAGTCGAAGATGAGCGTCCTTCACCGCCGAATCGAGGCGGACCTGAGGTTGGGCCGCCACCATGAGCTCATCGGGGAACTCTCCGGGCTGGCCGCCCGGCACCCCCTGCACGAAGCCGTGCACGAGCAGCTGATGCTCGCGCTGTACCGGGCGGGGCGGCGCAGCGACGCCCTGGGCGTCTACCGCCAGCTGCGCGGATCCCTCAACCAGAGCCTGGGACTGGATCCCTCGCCCAACATCGAGCACCTCCACCGGGCGGTGCTCGACTCCTCCCCGCAGCTCGACCTGGAAGGGACGGCGCTGCTGTCCGGCCGCACGGTCGGCGGTCCCCTCCTGGCCCGGGCGAACTGAATCCCCAGATCCTTGCGAAAGGAAGCATCGTGAGCGACATCAACCTGGCCGAACTCGGCGAACTGCTGCTTGAGTGCGTCGGAGCACCGGAGGAAGGCATGGCCTTCGAGGGCGAAGACGCACTGGACACGCCGTTCCTGGAGTTCGGCTACGACTCCCTCGCCCTGCTCCAGGTCACCAGTGTGATCAACCGCAAGCACGGCATCGTGCTCAGCGACGACGCGGTGGCCGAGGCAGAGACCCCGCGGATGCTGCTGCAGATGATCAGCACGGCACCGCGCGCGGGGGCCGTGCGGTGACGACCGGCAGCGCGCAGAGCACCTTCGAGGGCCGCCGCGTCCTGATCACCGGTGGTACCCGCGGCATCGGCCGGGCGACGGCGCTGTCCTTCGCCCGCGCCGGCGCCCGGGTGTTGGTCTCCTTCCGGAGCGACCCGGAGCAGGCGAAGTCCCTCGGGGACGGGTTCGAACTGGTCCAGGCGGACCTGACGTGCCGGGAGGGCGCCGAGCTGCTCGCCGCCGAGGCGCGCGAACGGCTCGGCGGGCTCGACGTACTCGTCAACAACCTGGGCGTGGACGGACACGCCCCTTTCGACCGGCTACCGGAGTCCGAGTGGCACCGGCTGCTCGACCACAACGCCACCTCGGCCTACCTCGTCACCCAGTGCGCACTGCCGCTGCTGGGCGAGGGCTCCTCGGTGGTCAACATCGGTGCCTCGGTGGCGCTGCGGGGGCGGCCGAACGGCGTCCACTACAGCACCTCCAAGGCGGCCCTGGTCGGTTTCACCCGGGCCCTGGCCAAGGAGCTGGGCCCGCGCGGAGTCCGCGTGAACCTGGTGGCCCCCGGGGTGACCGAGACGGAGCCGGGCGCCGGCCTGCCTCCCCAACTCGCGCAGAAACTGGCCGGTCTGACCGCCCTGGGGCGGCTGGGCACCCCCGAGGACGTCGCCGGTGCCGTGCTCTACCTGGCGGGGGACACCGCGGCCTACGTCACCGGCACAACCATCGAAGTCGACGGAGGAATCTGATGCCTTACGCAGCCATCACCTACCGGGTCAAGCCCGGTCACGAGGAGGAGATCGCGGAGATCTTCGCTGACTTCCAGCGGGTGGACCGGCCCGACTACGCCAAAGACTCCGGCGAGCGGGCCGGCCGGCTGCTGGGCACCGCCGTATTCGTCAAGGACGACATCGTCGTGCGCGTCATCCACTACGAGGGTGACTTCACCGCCGTGGGCCGGCACATGGCGGCCCAGCAAGGCGTCCACGTACTGGAGGCCAAGCTGGCGCCGTACCTGGCCGAGGAGCGGGACACCACGTCACCGCAGGCGTTCGCCGAGTACTTCAAGAACGCGACGATGCGTCGGGTCCAGCAGCTCACCGTGGACACCCACCCGGTGGGGGCCACGACGTGATGAACGAGGTCCTGGGTGTCGCTGCCCTGCTCGGCAGCGGCGTCACCGCGGGAGTGCTCTTCGCCGTCGCGCTGAGCGTCCTGCCGGCACTGTTCGCCATGGAGACGGGTACGTACGTCTACGCGCACAAGCTGCTGGGGCGGAACTGGGACCCGACCATGCCGGTGATCGTCCTGAGCAGCACCGTGGTGACCGCGGTGCTCGCGGTGGTCACCGACGGCCCGGCCCGCCCGCTGTTCATCGCGGCGGCGGTGCTGCTGCTGGGCGTCTCCGGGGTTTCGCACCTGTGCAACGTCCCGATCAACCGCCGGGTGAAGGCGGTCAGTGACCCCCAGGTCATTCCGCCCGATTGGCAGGACCCCCGGCCGCTGTGGCGCAGGTACCACTACCTGCGCACGGCTCTCTCGGTCATCGCCCTGCTGTGCACGGCGGCAGGTGTGGCCGCGCTCTGAGAACGGATCGACCCGGAGGCCGGCCCCGCGTACTCCCGCGGGGCCGGCCTCCGTTCGTACGGGGCAGGCCCCGGGAGTCTCCGCGCCTAACGAGGCAGGTCACGGGAGGAGAACTGGACCACCGTGTTCAGCAGGCTGCGCCGGAACGTGTCCACGAACCCCTCGGGGGTGTCGGTGTCGCGGGGACGGGACAGGTAGGGCTTGATCTTGGCCTCGAAGTCGAGGACGCCCGGCTGGCCGGCCATGTGGCGGGCCACCGCGTCCAGGTCGCCGGTGTACTCGATGACCCGGACCAGGGTGTCGTCGCGGATGAAGACCGCGGTGGCCAGCAGGGTGCCGGCCGGTGCCCCGGAGGAGTCCTTGACCTGGTTCCCCTTCACCCGCTTGAACCCGCGGAAGATCTCGGTCAGTTCGCTCTCATGGCCGGGCTCTACGTCGTAGGTGATCGCTGCGAACGGCATGTCTTGTCCCCTCCGGGGTGGTGGCGTGCGGCTGCGCCCAGGGGACCCGCTCGGGAACGCGGCCTGCTCAAGGAGCACTTGAGGAGCCGACGCCAGCGGCGCTGGAGGCGGTTTCGAGCCACTCTCCAGAACGGGATGGGACTTTCCGTTCCGACAGCCGAACCCTCGGGAGGGACCACCGTGCATCGCACCCTGATCGTCGCCAAGTTGCGGCCGGGGAAGACGGACGACATCGCCGACATCTTCGGGGAGTCAGACGCAACCGACCTGCCGCACATGATCGGCGTTTCGCGCCGCACCCTCTTCAAGTTCCACGGCCTGTACTTCCACTTGGTCGAGGCGGACGAGGACATCAACGCGAATCTCTACCGGGCCCGCAGCCACCCGCTCTACGACGACATCAACACCAAGCTCGCCCAGTGCGTGGAGCCCTACGACCCGGACTGGAAGGAACCGAAGGACGCGATGGCTGACCCCTTCTACATCTGGACCAAGGACGGAGGGCGGGTCAAGTGACCACCGCCATTTCTCGCACCGTGAAGGTGGCCGCCGACGAGGTCGAGGCCAACACCAAACGCGGCGGTGACATCCGTGTCACCCTCAGCCCCAAGACCGTGGGCTGCACCTCCGGCTTCGGCGGAGTGATGACCCTGGACCCGGCCGACTGGGTGACCGAGCACTACCACCCGTACTCGGAGGAGTTCCTGCACGTCATCGACGGAACCCTGGAGATGACCCTCGACGGCCAGAAGGTGGTGCTGAACGCCGGCGACTCGCTCCTGGTGCCGATCGGCGTGCGCCACCGCCTGGTCAACGTCGGCGAGGTCACCGCGCGCTGCTCCTTCCACCTCTCGCCGCTCGCCCCCAAGCCCGAGTACGGGCACGTGGACACCGAACTGGCGCAGCGCCCCGAGCAGTCCAATCCCGATGTCGGCGGTGCCCGGTGAGCCGACGCGCCGTCATCACCGGTATCGGTGCGGTCGCGCCGGGCGGGGTGGGCCGCGAGGCGTTCTGGGACACCCTGTCGGCGGGCCGCACGGCCACCCGGCGGATCTCGTTGTTCGATGCGAGCGCTTTCCGCTCGCAGGTGGCTGCAGAGGTCGACTTCGACCCGGCCGCCGCCGGCCTCACCCCCCGGCAGGTCCGCCGGATGGACCGGGCCGCGCAGTTCGCGGTGGTCTCCGCCCGGGAAGCGGTCCTCGACAGCGGAGTCGAGCTGTCCGCGATCGCCCCCGAGCGGCTCGCGGTCTCCATCGGCAGCGCGGTCGGCAACACCATGGGCCTGGAGGAGGAGTACGTCACCCTCTCCGACGGCGGCCGCAAGTGGCTCGTCGACCACGAGTACGGCGTCCCCCACCTGTACGGCTACATGATCCCCTCGACCCTGGCAGCCGAGGTCGCCTGGGAAGTGGGCGCCGAGGGGCCGGTGGCGCTGATCTCCACCGGCTGCACCTCGGGCCTGGACTCCATCGGGCACGCCGTACAACTCATCGAGGAGGGCACGGCGGACATCGCGATCGCCGGTGCCACCGACGCGCCGATCTCACCGATCACCTCCGCCTGCTTCGACGCCATCAAGGCCACCACGCCCAACAACGACGACCCCTCCCACGCCTCCCGCCCCTTCGACGGGAACCGGGACGGGTTCGTACTCGCCGAGGGCAGCGCGGTGATGGTCATCGAGGAACGCGAGGCGGCCCTCGCCCGCGGTGCCCGCGTCTACGCCGAGATCGTCGGCTTCGCCGGACGCAGCAACGCGTACCACATGACCGGTCTCAAGCCGGACGGCCGCGAGATGGCCGAGGCCATCACCGTCGCCCTGGACCAGGCGAAGCTCGACCCGACCGCGGTGGGCTACATCAACGCGCACGGCTCGGGGACCAAGCAGAACGACCGTCACGAGACCGCGGCCTTCAAACGCAGCCTGGGCAATCACGCCTACGAGGTCCCGGTGAGCTCCATCAAATCGATGGTCGGGCACTCCCTGGGCGCGATCGGCTCCATCGAGGTGGCGGCCTGCGCCCTGGCGCTGGACCGGCAGGTCGTGCCGCCCACAGCCAACCTGAAGACGAAGGACCCGCTCTGTGACCTGGACTACGTCCCGGTCACCGCCCGGGACCACGCCATGGACGTGGTGCTGAGCGTGGGCAGCGGGTTCGGCGGATTCCAGACCGCGATGCTGCTCGCCCGGCCGGGTTCGGCCGCCGCAGCGGCAGGGAGGAGCGCGTGATGACGACCACCGCCCATGCGGCGCCGGTCATCACGGGACTGGGGATCTTCGCGCCCACCGGGATCGGCGTCGAGGCCCACTGGGCCTCGGTACTGGCTGGGAAGTCCGGCATCGGGCGGATCGGCCGCTTCGACCCCTCGACCTACCCGGTGCGCTACGCCGGGCAGGTGCCGGGCTTCACCGCGGGGGAGGAGGTGCCCAGCCGGCTGATCTCGCAGACCGACCACTGGACCCACCTGGCGCTCGCCGCCGGTGAGGCCGCGCTCGCCGACTGCGGAGCAGACCTCACGGCCATCCCCGAGTACGAGATGGCCGTGGTCACCTCTTCCTCCTCGGGCGGCACGGAGTTCGGGCAGAAGGAGATGACGGCGCTCTACCAGAACGACCCGAGCTGGGTCGGCGCCTATCAGTCCATCGCCTGGTTCTACGCGGCCACGACCGGTCAGTTGTCCATCCGGCACAAGATGCGTGGACCCTGCGGGGTGATCGCCGGTGAGCAGGCCGGCGGACTGGACGCGATCGGGCAGGCCCGGCGCCTCACCCGCAAGGGTTCCCGGCTGGTCGTCACCGGCGGCACCGACGCGAGCCTGTGCCCGTACGGGCTGACCGCCCAGCTGTCCACCCGCAAACTGTCCACGGTGCCCGATCCGGAGCGTGCCTACGTCCCCTTCACCGCCGAGGCCAGCGGCTACCTGCCGGGCGAAGGCGGGGCCATCTTGGTGCTGGAGAGCGCCCAGGCCGCCGCCGAACGCGGCGCCGAGGGCTACGGACGGGTCCTGGGTCATGCCTCCGGTTTTGATCCGGCCCCCGAGTCGGGGCGCCCCCGGGTCCTGCTGCGCACCGCTCAACAGGCCGTCCAGGACGCCGGACTGGCCGCCTCGGACATCGACGTGGTCTTCGCGGACGCCTCCGGGCTGCCCGAGGACGACCGTGACGAAGCCGAGGCCCTGGTCTCCCTGTTCGGGCCGCAGGGCGTTCCCGTCACCGCACCCAAGACGCTCACCGGGCGGCTCTACGGCGGTGGCGCGCCACTGGACGTCGCGACCGCGCTGCTGGCCCTGCGCGAGGGCGTCATCCCACACACCCCGCACGTCACACGGGCCGCCGATGACTACGCCATCGACCTGGTCACCGGTGCCCCCCGGGAGGCCGCGCTGCGCCACGCGCTGGTCCTCGCCCGCGGCCACGGCGGATTCACCTCCGCCCTGGTCCTCGGCCGCTGACCGGCGGATCGGCGCCGCCGACCCGTTCACCGAGCACGCAGGTATCCGACACGCATCAAGGAGTACGCAGCCGTGGCTGGACACACCGACAACTCGATCGTCATCGACGCCCCCATGGACCTCGTGTGGGACCTCACCAACGACGTCCCCAACTGGCCCAACCTGTTCAGCGAGTACGCCTCGGCCGAGGTCATCGAGCAGAGCGGCGAGAGCGTCGTCTTCCGCCTCACGATGCACCCCGACGAGGAGGGCAACGTCTGGAGCTGGGTCTCGCGCCGCACCGGCGACCCAGTCGCCCGCACCGTGCGCGCCGAGCGCGTGGAGACCGGACCGTTCGAGTACATGAAGATCTACTGGGAGTACCTCGAAGAGCCCACCGGCGGAGTCCGGATGCGCTGGGTCCAGGACTTCCACATGCTGCCCCAGGCGCCGGCGACGGACGCCGCCATGACGGAGCACCTCAACCGCAACACCAAGATCCAGATGGCGCTCATTAAGGACCGGGTCGAGGCCGAGGCCCGCGCCCTCGTGCGCTGAGGGAGCCAGGCGTGCTGACCTACCTGGCCCCGCTGCTCCTGCTGATGAACGGGCTGGCCGCCGGGGTGCTCTTCGGAACCCAACTCGGCGGCTTCCCCTACCTGGCCACCTTGCCCCACGACCGCTACGTCAGCGCTCACGCGTTCTTCGGTACGCGCTACGACCCGGCCATGCCCATCTGCCTGGTCGGCACCCTTCTGCTGGACGCGGTCCTCGCGATCACCACGGCGAGCACCGGGGCGCGCGCCCTCTTCGCCGCTGGCGCACTCCTGGCGGCCATCACGGCGGTCATCTCGGTCACCAAGAACGTCCCGGTCAACCGGTGGATGCGCACCCTCGACCCGGAGAACCTACCGGCCGACTTCGCGGCCAGGGACCCCCGCCCCAGCTGGGGTGCCTGGAACAGGCGCCGTAGTTGGCTGACCATCGCCGCGCTCGGGGTGAACTGCACCGCGCTCGGCTTCCTGCTCTGACCCACGCACACCCCAATTCGGAGGAGAACGTCATGGATCTCGGCATCCGGGGCAAGAAGGCCCTGGTCACCGGCGGTACCCGCGGGGTGGGCCGGGGCGTCGTCCTCGCCCTCGCCAAGGCTGGCGTCGACGTCATCACCTGTTACCAGCGCGAGAGCGAGTACGTCGCCTCCCTGGAGCGGGAACTCAAGGAGATCGGCGGCGACCACCACGTGTTGCGCGCCGACCTGTCGCAGCCGCAGGACATCGCCGCGCTGCTGGAAAGGGCTCGCGAACTGTACGGGAAGCTGGACCTGCTGGTGAACAACGCCGGCACCATCAGCCACGTCCCCTACAAGGAGCTGCCCGTCGAGGAGTTCGAGCGGATCTTCGCCACCAACGTCACCGGCGCCCACCTGGTGATCCAGCACGCGCTGCCGCTGCTCGGCGAGGGCTCCTCGGTGGTCTCCATCGGCTCCCGCGCCGTAGAGGCGGGCATCCCGCTGCGCGCTCACTACACCGCGACCAAGGCGGCCCTGGTCGGCCTGAGCCGGTCGCTGGCCAAGGAGTTCGGGCCGCAGGGCATCCGCTTCAACGTGGTCGCGCTCGGCGTCATCGAGACCGAGAACTTCCACGCCATGCCCGCCGACCAGCAGGAGCTGATGGCGCAGCGGTACGGGGCGAAGACCGCACTGGGTCGGCTCGGTACCCCGGACGAGGTGGCCGGCGCCATCCTGTGGCTCGCCAGCGACCTGTCCCGGTACGTCACCGGCAACACCATCGGCGTGGACGGGGGCATTTCGTAATGGCGTACCGGGTGATGCTGCGCATGGAGGTCGTCTCGGGCCGAGAGGCCGATTTCGAGGAGGCCTGGCGCGCTGGAACCGAGGCGGTCACGGGGCATCCGGCGAATCTGGGCCAGTCGCTCTCCCGCGAGGACCCCCGTACGGCCGGTGAGTCCAGCATCTACGTGATCATCAGCGACTGGACGGACGAGGAGCGCTTCCTGGAGTTCGAGACCAGCCCGGCGCACCTCGAACACCGGGCCACCTTGCACCCGTTCCGCAAGGGTGGCGCCTTCCACGTCATGAACGTGGTGACCTCCATCGAGGGCAAGGCGGCGGCCGGTGTCCGGTGAGGTCCTCGTCCTCGTCCACCAGGCGGCGTACGACGAGGAGCAACTGACCGCCGTGCGGGAGGCGTACCACCTGGTCAGCAAGCGGCTCGCGGCGGTACCGGGCATGCTCGGAAACGAACTGCTGCGCTCCCCCCACGATCCGACCGCCCTCGCCGTGGTCAGCCGCTGGGAGTCGCTGGCCGCCTTCCGCACGTGGGAGGCGGGCGCGGACCACCGCCAGGACACCGCGCCGCTCCGCCCCTACCGCGACACCCGCACCAGTTCGCCCTTCGCCGTGTACGAGGTCGAAGCCGCGTACTGAGGGCGCCCCGGGCCCGCGCCTGCCCTGGGCCCGGGCGCCCGGTACCCGCCCGCGCGGCGGCCCACCGCACCCCTGGAGAGGAAAGTCCTCATGAGCAAGACCCAGTTGGCATTCGTCGGCCTCGGCAACATGGGCGGCGGCATGGCCCGCCGACTCTTGGACACCGGTCACCGCCTCACCGTCTTCAACCGGACCGCGAGCAAGGCCACCCCCCTCGTGGACGCCGGAGCCCATCTGGCCGACGCCCCCGAGCGGGCGGCGGCGGGCCACCACCTCGTGATGCTGAGCCTCAGCGACGAGAAGGCCGTCGAGGAGGTCCTCTTCGGCCGGATGGTTCCGGTGCTGGCGCCGGGCACCGTCGTCATCGACACCTCCACGGTGTCCCCCGGCTACGCCCGGGAGGCCGCGAGCCGGCTGGCCGCCGCGGGTCTGCGCCGGGTCGAGGCCTGCGTGGTGGGCAACCCCCTGCAAGCACGCAAGGGCGAGCTCCGCGTCTTCGTCTCGGGCGATCCGGCCGATCTTCACGAGGCACGGCCGGTGCTGGAGGCCATCGGCAGCGAGGTCACCCATGTCGGTGCCCCCGGGAACGCGGCCACCATGAAGCTGATCCTCAACCTCCAACTCGGCGCCCAGGTAGCCGCCCTGGCCGAATCGGTGTCCTACGGGGTTGCCGCGGGACTCGACCGCGACCAGTTGATCTCAGTGATCGCGGGCAGCGGCTTCAGCTCCCTGGTGATGCGCTTCCGCGCCGAGCTGATGCTCAAGGGCGCGTACCAACCCGCCTCCTTCCGCTCCGAACTGATGGAGAAGGACATCCGGTTGGCGATGGAAGCGGCGGCTTCGCACGGCACGGCGATGCCGGTGCTCGGCGCGGTCCGCGAGCGCTACCAGGAGGTGCTCGCGGCCGGCGACGGCGACAAGGACGCCTCCGTCCTCGTGGAGCACCAGCCCCGTGAGCGCGTGGCACGGTAGGGAGGATCGGAAGGTGCCCAGGACCAGCCGCGACCCGTTCCGCGCCGCCGACGTCCTGATCGTCGGCGGCGGGCTCGCCGGTCTGTCCGCCGCTGTGTTCCTCGCCCAGCAGGGCGTGGACTGCCTGCTGGTCGAGAGACGGCCGGGACTCAGTGGACGGCCGCGGGCCCGTGGCGTGAACCCGCGGGCCATGGAGCTGATGCGGTCCGCCGGCGTGGAGCGGGAGGTCCGGGCCACTCCTTCCGCCCGGCTGCTCGCCGAGCACTCCGGTGTGATCGCCGCCCGTGCCCTGGCCGGCCCCCAACTCGCCACCCTGGACGAGAAGTACGTCATGGACGTGGGTGTCGATATCGGGCTTCGCTCACCCACCCGCTGGGCCCTGTGCCACCAGGGCGAGCTGGAGGAGGTGCTGCGCGCCCGCGCCGAGCACCTCGGCGCGGGGCTGTGCTTCCACACCGAGCTCCTGCACTTCGAACAATCGCGCGGGAGGGACGTCGGCGGCGTCACGGCAAGGGTGCGCGACCGTTCCACCGGGACGGAGCACACCGTGGCGGCCCGGTACCTGATCGGTGCGGACGGCGCGCGCAGCGGGGTCCGCGAGGCTCTTGGCATCCCCTTCGAGGGAGAGGTCCTCGGCCACTACCTGAACGTCCACTTCCGGGCGGACCTCACCGAACAGCTCGCCGGGCGCCGCTTCCTGATGTGCTATACCGCCAACGAGGGCGTGCGGGGCGCGCTGTTGCCGCTCGACGACGGCCACGAGTGGCTGCTGCACACCGCCTACGACCCGGCGCGTGAACCCGTCGCCTCCTTCACCGGGCAGCGGTGCGCCGATCTGGTCAGGGCCGCGAGCGGAGTGCCCGCCCTACGACCCGAGATCGTTTCCGTGTCCCCCTGGCAGGGGGCGGCGCGCACCGCGGAGCGCTTCGGCACCTCGCGGACCTTCCTGGTCGGCGACGCCGCCCACGTCATGCCGCCCAGCGGCGGTTTCGGTTCCAGTACCGGCATCCAGGACGCCCACAACCTGGCCTGGAAGATGGCGGCGGTCCTCGACGGCTGGGCGGACGCCGCTCTGCTCGGCTCCTACGACGAGGAGCGCCGCCCGGTCTGCGCAGCCACCGTGGAGCAGGCGGTCCTGCGCTCCCGGGACCGGGTCCGGCTGGTCGGTGGGGCGGCGCAGCCACCCGACCCCGGTCTCGTCGAGGACTCGCTGGTGTGGCTGTCCTGGCGGTACCGCTCCGGGGCGGTGACCACCGCGCAGGAGGCGGTACCCGACCACGCGGTCTGGTCCGGGACGGACGACGCCCGCCCCGGCTGCCGGGCACCCCACCTGAGGCTGCTCCACGAAGGCCGAGAGATCTCCGCCCTGGACCTCTTCCGTGACCGTCCGGTGCTGCTGACCGGGCCGGACAACGAGCCCTGGACCTCCGTGGCGCGCGTGGTGGGCCGGGAACTGGGGGTCCCGCTGGGCGTGTACGGGGTCGGGGTGGAGCTGAAGGACCTCGACGACCGGTGGCCGGAGCTCTACGGAGTGACCTCCTCGGGCGCCGTCCTGGTGCGCCCGGACGGGGTGGTCGCCTGGCGCTGTGCCGAGCCCACCGAGTTCCCTCGCAACACCCTGCGGTCCGCACTGGAGCGCCTGACGGGGCGCGCCCCGGTCCACCGCGGAGACAACCACCGCCCTCACGAAGGAGATACCGATGACCCACCGAGTGATCCTGCGCATGGAGATCTTCCCGGAGATGGCCGGGGACTTCGAGCAGACCTGGGGGGAGATCGCCCAGTCCATCGCTTACGAGCCAGCGAACCTCGGCCAGACGCTGGTGCGTGACACCGAGGAGGTGGGGGTGTACTGGGTACTGACGGACTGGGTCGACGAGCCCCGCTTCCGGGCCTTCGAACTGTCGGCGCGCCATGTGGTGCACCGCCAGCGTCTCAAGCCGTTCCGCAAGGGCGGGGGGATGAACGTCACCGAGGTGGTCACGCACGTCCGTCCGGCCGCCCGACCGGTGGGGGTGGCCGCCGCGAGCTGACCGCCGCAGACCAGGGGTTGGCCGCGGGCCCGCCTTCCGCTCAGGCGCCGGCGAGGGCGTCCACGGTGTCCAGGGCGAGCCGCCAGGGGAATGGCGCGGACTGGCCGGGCACGTAGCCGTCCTCGCCGTACAGCACGCTCACTCCGGCGCCGCGCAAGGTGGTCACGCTCTGCTCGAACTGCGGGTGCCGGGCCAGCTGGGCGTTCAGGCAGGGGGCCGCCACCGTCGGCGTGCCCTGGCCAAGCGCCTCGGCCGCCACTCCCAGGGTGAATCGGTCGGTGAGGCCCAGTGCCCAGGCATTTACGGTGTTGAACGTGGCCGGGGCGAAGAGCAGGGCGTGGGCCGGAGGCCAGACGTCCGGGTCCTGTGGACGCTTGTAGGTGCTGCGCACCGGGCGCCCGGTGAGTGCGGCCAGTCCCTCGATGCTGCCTTCCAGCCAGTCGGCTGCGGTCGGTGTGAGACCGAGGCAGACGTCCCAGCCCCGGGCCTGTGCTTCCTCCACCACGCTGGCGATGTCGAAAACGGGCTCGGCGGCTGCACAGAACAAGTACAGGTTCCGGGTCATGGCGCTCAGTTGATCACATCATGGGGGGATATCCGATGGTGGGTGGGGATCGAACTGGGGCAGACTCCGCGCATGAACGAAAACGCTGGGGCGGAGCTGAGGGTCGCTGGTGCCGACGAGGCGCTTGAGCACCTGTTGGACCGTGAGCTGACGGAGTTCAACGATGAGGTGACCGGCAGGCGGAAGCGGACCGAGTTCTCCGTCCGCGTCACCGGGCCGGACGGCGAGACCATCGCCGGCCTGACTGGTTGGACCTGGGGCGGTCTCGGCGGGATCGAGCTGCTGTGGGTTTCCGAAGACCACCGCCGCCAGGGCTGGGGCAGCCGGCTGCTGAGCGCCGCGCAGGAGGAGGCCCGGCGGCGCGGCTGCGACCGGATGATCGTCTCGACGTATTCGTTCCAGGCGCCGTCCTTCTACCCCAAGCACGGGTTCTTGGAGACGGGTCGGGTGCCCGGGGTTCCGGGAGGCCACGAGGACGTGTACTTCATCAAGCGCTTGGAGTGACCGCAGCCCGGCCGGCCTCGGGTTCAGGGGCACGGGCAGGCGCGCCGGGCGCGTTCAGGGCGTCCAGCATCGGCCGGGTGAAACCGAAGAAGTAGGTCGCCAGGAAGCCCACCGCGTAGCCCGTGAACAGACCACCCGCGTACACCACCAGGGTGGTCGGCAGGCTCTTGCCGCCGTCGAGCAGGGGGAAGAGGGCCCAGCCGGAGGGGCCGATGGCGGTGGCGCCGAACGGGTGGCCGAGCTGGTTGAGCAGGCCCACGAAGGCGCCGCCGGCCGCGCCGCCGAAGCAGGCGGTGACGAAGGGACGGCCCAGCGGGAGCGAGACGCCGTAGATGAGCGGTTCGCCGACGCCCAGCAGCCCCGGAGGCAGTGCGGACCGCACCGTCCCTCGGATCGAGGGGTTGTGCGGCAGCCTCAGGTAGACCGCCGCGGCAGCGCCCACCTGGCCGGCGCCCGCCATGGCCAAGATGGGCAGCAGCACGGTGTGTCCCTGCTGTTCGATCAAAGTGGTGTGGATCGGGATAAGGGCCTGGTGCAGGCCCAGCATGACCAGCGGCAGGAAGAGTCCGCCCAACACCAGCCCGGCTACGGCCCCGCCGGTGGCGAGCAGCCAACCGGCGAAGGATCCGATGGCCGCCGACACCTCGCCGGCCACGAACATCAGCCCGAACAAGGTGGCAGATCCGGCGATCAGCACCGTCAACGTGGGCGTGAGCAGGACGTCCAGCGCGGCGGGGACGAGCCGTCGGCAGGTCTTTTCGACGTACACCGCGAGTGACGCCGCTGCCAGGGCGCCGAGCACACCGCCCTGGCCGGGGGAGAGCGCGGCCCCGAAGGCGGTCATGTCGGCGACACCCGGGAAGACGATGACGGCGGCCACCGCACCACCCAGGACCGGAGTGCCACCGAACTCCTTGGCCGTGTTGTAGCCGACGAACACGGCGATCAGCGACATGAAGCCGCCGGCCAGAACGGCCAGGGCCGGCCGTGCCCCGGGGGCCCACCCGAGGTTCCCGAGCAGCCCGCTCAGGCCGGCGATGACCCCGCAGCCGATCAGGGCCGGGATCAGCGGCAGGAAGATGTTCGCGACGCGGCGCAGCAACGCCTTGACCGGGGTGGCGTTGCGTTTTCCCCGTTCCTGGCGAAGGGCCGTGCCCCGGGCGGCCAACTCCTCGGCCGTCACAGGGACGTGGGCGCGGTGCTCGGCGAGCAGCGACTCCAACTCCGGCGTGACGCGGGCGACGGTGCCCGGCCCCAGCACGATCTGGTAGCTGTCCCCGTCCTCGACCACGCCCAGGACGGCGGGCAGGGCGCGTAGTGCCGCGTCGTCCACTGCGGCGCGGGTGCGTAGTTCGAGCCGGAGCCGGGTCATGCAGTGGGCGACGGAAGCGATGTTCGCGGCGCCGCCGACCAGGGGCAGGATCGCGGCGGCGGTGGCGCGGTGCTGGTCGCTCGACATGACGTCGTCTCCTCGGTGATCCGGGTGGGCTGGGGAGAGCGGGGGGGCTCTGGGGTGTCGGGTGCGCCGTGGTGCGGTCAAGAACGGCGGGCGAGGTCGAGGGCCTCGCGCAGGTGCCCTCCCGCTCCGTCGAGCAGGCGGACCGCGCCGGCGGCGTCGACCCGGCCGAGCAGCATCAGGACGGCGGGCTTGACCTCCCCGCCGGTGGCGGTCAACGCGGCCTCGATCTCCTCGTCCCGGGCGCCGGTGGCGAGGGAGAGGATGCGGCGGGAACGGGCGTGCAGTTTCTCGTTGGACGCCCGGAGGTCGACCATCAGGTTCCCGTAGGTCTTGCCGAGGCGGATCATCGTGACCGTCGTGAGCATGTTGAGGACGAGTTTTTGGGCGGTGCCCGCCTTCAGCCGGGTGGAGCCGGTCAGGAACTCGGGCCCCACGACGATCTCGATGCCGTGCTCCGCGGACGCAGCCAGCACGGAACCGGCGTTACAGGACAGGCCGATGGTCAGCGCGCCGCGTTCGCGGGCCGCTCGGACGGCCCCGATGGCGTACGGGGTGCGGCCCGAGGCGGAGATCCCGACGACCGTGTCGAGCGGGCCGACACCGAGGTCGGCCAGGTCGGCCGCGGCGTGTTCGGCCGAGTCCTCGGCGCCCTCTACCGCTTTGACCATGGCCGATGGTCCGCCCGCGATCAGCCCGAGGACCTGCCCGGGGTCGGTGTTGAAGGTGGGCGGGCACTCGCTGGCGTCCAACACCCCCATCCGACCGGCGGTACCCGCACCCGCGTAGACCAGCCGTCCGCCGCGGGCCATCCGTTCGGCCAGCGCGTCGATGGCGGCGGCGATCTGCGGAAGGCGGGCGGCCACGGCGGTCGGCACCGCAGTGTCCTCGGCGTTCATGGCCCGGACGATGTCGAGCGTCGGTTGGCGATCGATCTCGCGGAGTTCGGGGCGGTGGGCCTCGGTGGTGAGACCGGCGAGTTGGGAGCGGAGTTCGGCGTACATGGGGCTCCAGGAAGGGTCGGGGCCGGGGTGGCGGCGCTGGGTGGCGCGGCAGCCGCCCACCCCGAGCGCCGCTCCTGCCGGGGCCCGGGCCGCGGGGCGCCGCACCGCGTGCCGCCTGAGGTATCTTCGCGCGCCCGGGGCCTGGATCCCGGCAGACCTTCCGCAGCCCGAACGGGCCTTCGCCACATCGGCCCCAGCGGGTCAGAATGGCTGCATGGACTTCCCGACTCCCGCGCCCTCGGGTGCCCCCTCCGGTCTTGAGCAGGCGCTCCACGCCGCCCGCGCCCGAGTGCTCGCCGATCTCGTCGCCGGCGACGTCTCCGACGCGGACGTGGTGTCGCTGGTCGAGGACTCCGTGGTGCACCGACGCTGGTGGGCCGAGCAGTGGCCGGAGGGCACCGCCTACGTGGCCGGGCTGGTGGCCCAGGACGTCCAGGACGCGCTGTTGGACAAGTACGGCCGCTGGCCGCTGTGCCCGGTGTGCGCCGGGGGTGATCCGCACGCCCTGGACGTCGAGCCTGAGCTGGGTCCCGATCCGCACTGGGTGTGTCAGAAGGCGGGTGGACGGTGGCGTCCGTCGGCGCGCTCGGCGGGGTGATCGGCGAGTGACGCTCTACATCGACCCGCCGACCTGGCCGGGGCATGGCCGGATGTGGTCGCACCTGGTCAGCGACGTGTCCTTCGAGGAGCTCCACGTGTTCGCCGCCTCCATCGGCTGCCCGGCCCGGGCCTTCGACGGGGATCACTACGACCTGCCGTCGGTACGGTACGCGGACGCGGTGGCGGCCGGCGCGGTGCAGGTCGGGAGCAAGGAGCTGCTCCGCCGGCTCACCGCGGCCGGCCTGCGCCGGCCCAAGGGCCGTGGTGTCCGGTCGGTCCGCGTGCACCGGGCCTGAGGGGCCGGTGCCTGCGCCGGGCGGTGGCGAGGCGCGCGGGCGGCGCGCCAGGGCACGGCGGGCGGGCTCAGAGGGTGGCGAGTTCTTCCCCGAGGTTGCGCCGGGCCGGCTCTTCCCAGTGGGTGGCGCCGTAGGGCGTTCGGAAGAGCCGCGGAAGGTCGAGCAACTGCCTCAATACGGCGGCCCGTCCCGTCTGGAACGTCTCGGCCGGGACGAAGGCGTATTCCTGTCGGACGGCGGTGGCGTAGGCCGCGTACTGCGCCGGGGTACCGGCGAGTACCGCCAGGTCGGCGTCGCACAGCGCCTCCCCGTTGCTGTCCCCGGGGGCGGGGTCGTGGGTAAGGGTGAGCCGCACCAGTCGGGCCACCTCCGCGGTGCGGGCGGAAGGTACGCCGAGTTCGGGTAGGGCCCGCTCGGCGAGGGCGGCGCTGCGCTCCTCGTTCTCCGAGCGGTCGGGTCGGTAGACGGCGTCGTGGAACCAGGCGGCGAGTGCCACTGCGGAGGGGTCCTGCGCGTGCGGGGCGAGGGCGTCCAGGTGGTCGAGGACGGCGATCAGGTGTTCGGTGGTGTGGTAGCGGCGTTGTGGTTCCGCCCAGGCGGCCAGCAGGCGTTGGGCGTACGGCGTCGGGTCCGGACCTGGGCCGCCACGGGCGGTGCTGACGGTTGCCGCCCAGTGGGCGTATAGCCGGGCTTCTTGGGATGTGGTGTCCGTGGCCATGTGGTCATTGTGCTGGTGGTGTCGCTGTGTCGGCGCGTACTCTGAATATTGGACTAGACCTATTCTTGTTCTGTCGACGTCACGCCGACGCACGCCGACCTACTTGTGAAGGAACGAGGTCTCATGAGCAACCGTGCAGTCCTGGAGGTGATCGCCCTCAACGTCGAGGACGCGATCGCGGCCCAGGCCGGGGGTGCGGACCGCCTGGAGCTGGTGACCGACATGGCCGCGGACGGGCTCACCCCACCCGTGGAGACCTTCGCGGCGATCCGCGCCGCCGTCGACATCCCGCTGCGCGTCATGCTCAGAGCCACCGACGGCTTCGAGTCCGGTGGTGAGGCCGCCGTGGAGGCCCTCGCCGCCCGCACCCGCGCCCTGCGCGCCGCCGGAGCACAGGAGTTCGTCCTCGGATTCCTGACCCCCCACGGCACCCCGGACCTCGACGCCATCGAACGGCTCATCAGCGAGCTGGACGGCTGCCAATGGACCTTCCACCGGGCCATCGACCGCTCCGCCGACCGCGACACCCTGCGCAAACAACTCGCCGACCTGCCCGGCCTGGACACCTACCTCACCGCTGGCTCCGCCGCCGGGGTCGACCAGGGCCTGCCGGTACTGACCGCGGAAGCCGCACGCGCCACGGAGCCCGGCTACCAGGCCCGCATCCTCGTGGGCGGCGGCCTCCGCCTGGACCACCTGCCGGCCCTGCGCGCCATCGGAATCGACGCCTTCCACATCGGCGGCGCCGCACGGCCCGACGGATGGGACCACCCGGTCGACGCCGCCGCGGTCGCCCGCTGGCGGGCCGCCCTGGACTGAGCGGCGCCAACGACGCCCCGGCAACGGCACTCCGACTGACGCCCCTCGTCCCCGCCGCGCCCGTCCGGGCTGGCGGGGACGACCGGTCACCCGCCGAGCGCGTCGGGCAGCGGAGCCGCGTGCACCACGCTCAGGCCGGACACCGCACGGGTGAGACAGACGTAGAGCCTGCGCAGGCCGGTCCGCTCGTCGGGCTCCCCGGCCACCACGGCGGCGGGCTCTTCCAGCACCACGTAGTCGTACTCCAGGCCCTTCGCCAACGAGGCCGGCACCAGCGTGAGGCGGGCCTCGGCCGTGGTCTCCTCACCCGGAGACAGACAGGACAGCCCAGCCGCCGCCAATACCGGCGCGAGGACCGCGATCCGCGCATCCGCCGCGATCAGCCCGATGGACCCCTCGTGTTCCAGGGCCTGAAGACAAGCCCCCACCACGGCCTGCGCCAGCTCGTCGGGTGAATCCACCGCACGGACCACGAGCGAACCCGCGGCCTCCCGGACCGAGGAGACCGCAGCCAGGCCCGGGGAGATCGACGGCAACAACCGGGAGGCGTAGGCGATCACCTCGCGAGGCACCCGGAAGCCTGCCGTGAGCTCCTCCACCACCGCATCCGACTTGCCCAGGTGGCACAGGGCCTCCGCCCAACTACGAGTAGCCCAAGCAGTCGTGCCCTGGGCCAGGTCCCCCAGCACCGTCGCCGACCCGGTACTGCACCGGCGACCCACTGCGCGGTACTGCATCGGGGAGAGGTCCTGGGCCTCGTCGAGCACCACGTGGCCCAGCGAGTGCGTGCGTTCCACCAGGTCAGCGGCCTCGTCGATGAGTACCGCATCCGCCGCAGACCACCTGGCCGAACGCACTCCGCGCGGTGGCCGCTCCCACCGCAGGACGTTCTGCTCCTCCACGCTCAGCAGACCGTCCGCGTGCGCCGAGAGGAACTCCGCGTCCGAGAGCAGCCGCAGCACCAATTTCACCGGATCCACCGGCGGCCAGATCTCCTTGACCGCCGCCTTCACCGCGGGGTTGCGCGCCACCGCGTCCTGCACGCGGTCGTCCGGCGCCTCACCGGCCTGCTCCATGCGCACCAGCACGGTGTGCGCGATCCGCTGTGGCAGGGCCTCGCGTGCCGCGCCGTAGCGGATGTCCCGGTCCAGTAGTTCCCGCACGATCTCGGCCAGCTCGTGAGCGGGCACCCGCCAGCGGCGAGACCCACGGACCACCACCAGGGCCTCGGTGGGCATGCTCACGTGCGCGCGCACCGCGCGCCGCAACACCTCGGCCAGCCGGGCATCCCCCTTGAGCACGGCTGCCCCGGCCGAGTCCGCGCCCCGCACCTCGACGTGCGCCACCAGATCGTCGACCGTCGACTGCCGCACCTCCAACTCGCCGAGGGCGGGCAGCACCTGCTCGATGTACTGGAGGAAGGACCGGTTCGGCCCGATCACCAAGGTGCCGGTACGCGCCAACCGCTCGCGGTGCGCATAGAGCAGATAGGCGACCCGGTGCAGGCCAACGGCGGTCTTCCCGGTGCCGGGACCGCCCTGTACGCACACTGTCCCACCCAGTCCGCTACGGACGATCTCGTCCTGTTCCGGCTGAATGGTCGCGACGATGTCGCGCATCGGCCCGACCCTGGGTCGTTCGATCTCCTGTTGCAGCAGGCGGCTGACCGAATCCACCTCCGCGGGATCCGACAAGTGCTCGTCCTCGTACGCGGTGAGTTCACCGCCCGTGTAGCCGAAGCGCCGACGCAGCGCCACGTCCTGCGGATCCTTCTTCGAAGCCCGGTAGAACGGCTGGGACACCGGGGCCCGCCAGTCGATCACCATCGGGTCCCCGTCCGCGTCGTGCACGTGCCGGCGGCCGATGTAGAACTGCTCGCCCCGCGCTCCCTCGGCGAGCTCGCTGCCCGGCGCGTGCCGGTAGTCCAGACGACCGAAGAACAGCGGGGTGTGGGAAAGGTCGGCGAGGGCCTTGATGCGGTCCTCGATCTGGGCGGTCAGGACCAGGGAGTTCACCCAGTTCGCGGTGACGTCCCGGATGTCGAGGGACTCGACCTGCTCGCGCATCGCGCGCAAGGCGGAGCGTGAGGCGCCCAGGTGAGCGCGCTCACGGCAGAGGGGGTCCTCCTGCGGATGCTGTTCCTTGGTATCGGGGACGGGCGCGGGCACGACGATGCCTCCGGCTCTTCGGTGGACTTCACGGGCATGGGAAAAGGGGTCGCCGACCGGTTTCCGTCCGGGCGGCGGCACTCCCCACGGGTGGTCACCGGCGGGGCCGGGGAGGGAGGCGGCAAGAGCGGGAATTGTAGTCATCTCGCCGCACTGGGGCGAACGGGTTATCCGCGACCCCTCACCGGCCCCGAAGAAGCCCGGGGGCGGCGGCCCACCGGCGCCGGAGCCCCGGGCCCCACCAAGGCCCGGGGCCACAACGGGAGCCGTCGGGGGGCGCTTGCCGCCCCGTGCCGGCCCGGTCACCCCTTCAGGGTTCCGGTCGAGCGTCCTCACAGGTCAGGGGCGCCTTCTCGGGGGTGCCACCAGGGTTGCGCGACGGTGGGTGTGCGACACAGCGCGGACCTGAGGAGGGGCGGGGGTGGGTCCCCGGGAGGACCCGCGCCCTCTGAGAGCTCCCCCTGTGGGCCGATGGAATCGCGGGCTCGCCGGCCCACCATGGAGTCATGACTACCGCAACCTTCACCCCGGTACCGGGTGGCCGCGCGAGCGGCGCCACCGCCCTCACCACCACCATGCGGCGTTACCGTCCGGGCGATGCGCTGCGCCTGGCCAAGGTCTTCCTCAGCGCCGCCTTCAGCGTGGCCGTCCTCGGCGAATACGCCAAGGACGCGGGCGTGGTCCAGCGCTGACCCGCCGCTGCACCGGCGCCGTACCCACGCGCAGACCCTCGGTCACGGCACCGGCTCAGCCCTCGGCCACATCCCCCGCCGGGTCCTCGCCGAGCTCCCCGGCGGAGAGTTCGCCCGCCACCAGGTCGTCGGAGTCCACGATCCGATAGGCGTAGCCCTGCTCGGCGAGGAACCGCTGCCGGTGCGCGGCGAAGTCCTGGTCGATGGTGTCCCGCGCCACCACCGAGTAGAACCGAGCCTCGTGGCCGTCGGCCTTCGGCCGCAGGACCCGCCCCAACCGCTGGGCCTCCTCCTGCCGGGAGCCGAAGGTCCCGGAGACCTGGATCGCCACGGTCGCCTCCGGCAGGTCGATGGAGAAGTTCGCGACCTTCGACACCACCAACACGCTGATCTCGCCCTCCCGGAAGGCGTCGAAGAGCTTCTCCCGCTGCGCGTTGGAGGTCTCGCCCTTGATGACCGGAGCGTCCAGATGCTCACCGAGTTCGTCGAGCTGGTCGATGTACTGGCCGATCACCAGGGTCTGCTCGCCACGGTGCTTGCGCACCAGAGCCTCGGTGACCTTCCGTTTCGTGGCGGTGGTGGCGCAGAAGCGGTACTTCTCCTCCGTCTCCGCCGTGGCGTAGGCCAACCGCTCGCTGTCCGTGAGGTTCACCCGGACCTCCACGCAGTCGGCCGGGGCGATGTAGCCCTGCGCCTCGATCTCCTTCCACGGCGCGTCGAACCGCTTCGGGCCGATCAGCGAGAACACGTCCGACTCGCGGCCGTCCTCTCGCACCAAGGTGGCCGTCAGCCCCAGGCGCCGCCGCGCCTGCAGGTCGGCCGTGAACTTGAAGACGGGGGCCGGCAGCAGGTGGACCTCGTCGTAGAGGATCAGGCCCCAGTCCCGGGAGTCGAAGAGTTCCAGGTGCGGGTAGACGCCCTTCCGCTTGGTGGTCAGCACCTGGTAGGTGGCGATGGTGACCGGGCGGATCTCCTTGCGGGTGCCGCTGTACTCGCCGATCTCCTCCTCGGTCAGGGTCGTGCGCCGCACCAACTCGTGCTTCCACTGCCGGGCGGAGACGGTGTTGGTCACCAAGATCAGCGTGGTCGCCTTCGCCTTGGCCATCGCGCCCGCTCCGACGAGGGTCTTGCCCGCGCCGCAGGGCAAGACGACCACTCCGGAGCCGCCGTGCCAGAAACCTTCCACCGCCTGCCGCTGGTAGGGGCGCAGCGCCCAGCCGTTCTCGTCCAGGTCGATGGCGTGAGCCTCGCCGTCCACGTACCCGGCGAGGTCCTCCGCCGGCCAGCCCAGCTTGAGCAACGTCTGCTTGATCTGTCCGCGCTCGGAGGGGTGCACGGCCACGGTGTCCGCATCGATACGGGCCCCCACCAGCGGTGCGATCCGCTTGGAGCGCAGGATCTCTTCCAGCACCGGGCGGTCGGTGCAGGTCAGCACCAGCCCGTGCACGGGGTGCTTGGACAGGGTCAGCCGGCCGTAGCGGGCCATGGTCTCGGCGACGTCGACGAGGAGCGCGTGCGGCACCGGGTAGCGGGAGTACTCGACGAGTGCGTCCACGACCTGCTCGGCATCGTGCCCGGCCGCCCGTGCGTTCCACAGTCCCAGCGGGGTGAGCCGGTAGGTGTGGATGTGCTCGGGGGCCCGTTCCAGCTCGGCGAACGGTGCGATGGCTCGGCGGCAGGCGTCGGCGAGCTCGTGGTCCACCTCAAGGAGGAGCGTCTTATCGCTCTGGACGATCAGGCAGGACACACGTACCTCCGGAAATAGGATCGGATCGTCCCGTGACAGACGGCGCAGCCGCCATGGCTCGGGCTCCACCCCGTGCCAGACGCCTCAAGGCGACTCGGCCGGCGCGCCGGGAATGCGCGCTGCAATCTACGTACGACTTTCACGCGAAACAGGAGAGTTTACCTCGCCGGGGCGACAGCGGTCCGTGTACGAGGCGTTCCACCAGGCCAGGGACTTGAGCGTCGGCGCACTGGCGGAAGCCATCCGGCCGGACCGCAAGGCGCGGGGCCCGACGGCGGGGCCCGTGAGGTCGACCGCTTCCCGGCCGCCCCAGCCCGCCGGGAAGCGTGGCAGGCGCCCCGGCGGAGTGCCGAACTCGCGGTGGCGTGCTGATCCACCACCTGTGACGAACAGCCCTTAGCCTGGTATGAATCCCCACATTCCGTACGTCGGAGAGACAGGTGACCCCCATGCTCGGCACCGACTTCGTGACCGGATCGCCCAACTGGATCGACCTTGGCAGCCCCGACCCGCAGCGCGCGGCGGACTTCTACAAGGTGGTCTTCGGCTGGGACTTCCAGGAGATGGGCCCTGATGCCGAAGGCTACGGACTTCTCAAACAGGACGGCAGGACCACCGGGGCCATCGGCAAGCTCACCGAGGAGGGCGCCACCTCGGCCTGGACGGTCTACTTCCACACGCCGGACGCCGACGCCACGACCGTCGCCACCTCCGAGCACGGCGGCACGGTCCGGGTCCAGCCGTTCGATGTGATGGACGCCGGGCGGATGGCCTGCCTCACCGACCCCGGTGGCGCCGAATTCGCCGTCTGGCAGCCGGCTTCGATGAAGGGGCTGGAGGTCGCCTCCGAGGACAACACCCTGCTGTGGGCCGAACTGCACGTGCGCGATACCGCCCGGGCTCTCGCCTTCTACCGCGAGCTGTTCGGCTGGCGGTCCGAAGAGATGCCGGTGCCCGGCATGACGTACACCGTCCTGTCCACCGCGGAAGGGGACCAGCAGCAGGCCAGCTTCGGCGGAATCGCCCCGATCACGTCGGGTCCGCTCCAGGAGGAGATGGACCCGCGCTGGATCCCCTACTTCGCGGTGGCGGAGACCGATGCGTCGGTGGCCCTGGCCGAGGCGGCGGGTGGAGAGGTACTGGTGCCGGCCACGGACCTGGCGGACGTGGGGCGGATGGCGTGGCTCGCCGACCCCTTCGGTGCCCCGTTCGCGGTGCTCAAGCCCGCGCCGCGGGCCGGGGCGGCCTGAGCCCGCCCCGGTCAGACCTGGTCGTCGGCGAGTTCGGCCACACCCGTGATGCGGTGCAGCGGGTAGGTGCGGACCTCGTCGGAGGTGTGGTCGTAGCCGGTGACGAAGCCGCCCTCCACCCGCACCGGCGCGATCACCCGCTGACTGGCGGAGCCTTCGGCGTTGACGTAGCCGATCCACACGGCCGAGCCGGTCAGTGCTGCGGCCTGCACCGTGGCGAGGGTCTCCGCGGCTGTGGTGCGCGGCAGGGCGCCGGGGGGCGCTGGCGCCGGTGCGGTGTCCTTGCGCACCGCGGTCGCGGCCTTGTCCCCGGCCCGGATGGCGTGGACAGCCGCCCCGAGCAGGGTCCCGTCGGGTACCGGCGGCCCGTCCGGGACCGGTGCGGGTGCCGAGCGGGGCGGAGTCCGGCGGGAAGCCGCGCGGGCCACCAACACGTCACCGGTGGCCGATTCGGCGGCCGGGGCATAGCCCAGGGCCCGCAGGCCTTCGAGGAGTGCGGCGGGTTCGGCTTGCGAGGCCAGCACGGTCGGAGCCAGCCGCCGTAGGCCCAGGCTCTGGGACCGACGGTCGGCGAGGATCTCACCGAGCAGCGCGTCATCGTCGCAGCGGACGTACGCCGATGCGGAGCCCACGCGTAGGTGCCCGTGCCGTCGTGCCACGTCGTCGATGAGGTACCCGAGGGGTTGCGGCAGCGGGGTACGGCTGTGCTCGGCGAGGAAGACCCGAAGTTCGGCGGCGGTCCGCCCGGTGTCCAGGGCCCGGCGTACCGAGGCCGGCGTGAAGCGGTAGACGGTCGCCCCGCCCTTGGACTCCACATCGGCCAGCACGGCGAGCACCTCGGTGAGGGGCCGGGCGAGCGGCCCCGGCGCCACGGCGGTGAGATCGGCCTGGAGCAGGACGTGGTCGACGGGCTCGGGCAGCAGCGGGGCGAGCAGGGCGGCGGCCCGCTCGGCCCGCGCGGACGCCGCGGTGGTCTGCGGCGCAGGAGGCTGCTCGGCGGACTCGGGCAGGTGTGGTCCTGCCTGAGCGCTGAGCAGGGCTCGGCCGTGACCGGACAGCGCCCCGCGTCCGGTGATGCCGAGCAGCTCGGCCTCGGTCAGCGTCCACCGGGCGATCCGGGCACGCAGCTCGCTGGTGCTGCGGGCAGGGCGTTCCCAGGCCAGGCGGGCCAGCAGCGCCTCAGGCTCGGCGGCGGCGCCCGGCGGGAGCGCTGCGAGCAGGTCGAGGACGCGGTGGCGCACTTCGGGGGCGGCGGACCGGTCCAGTCCGGGGCCGAGCGCGGAGAGCGCCCGGCCCTTGGCGTCCTGACCGCCGACCACGCCCGGCGTCCGGGTCGCAGGCAGCCAGGCGCGGGCGAGTGCGGCCCAGCGCAGGTGGACGGGTAGCGCCAGCCAGTCGTCGTAGACCGGGGTCGGGGCGTACCGTTCGTCGGCTTCGCCGTCGGAGGCCAGCAGTCCGGCACCGTAGGCGAGTTCCAGCCAGAAGGCGGCGACGTGCTCGGAGACCTCCAGGGCGGTGGCGGTCCTCTTCAGGTCGCGCACGCTCAGCCCCCCGGCCCTCAGGACCTGCGGGCCGCCGGGGTCCCAGGATTTCAGGAGGTCCTCGATGGTGGACAGGGCGGCCAGGGCCTGGCCTGCGGCGTTGGCGTCCACGAGCTGAGGACGGTGGGTGTGGGCGGCCCCCACCTCGGGGGCCACCGGCTCGGGCGTCCGGTGGGCCCTGCCGCCCCGCAGGTGCAGCGCCACCTCGCGGGGGAGGACGACGGTGCGCGCCGAGGCGGGCAGCAGCAGGCCGCGGTCGCGGAGCCAGCGCACGGGTGGCGTCGGGTTAGCGGTCACTTCGCCGTAGGGCGGCCCCCACACCAGACGTCCCAGCACCAGGTGGGCTTCCGCGGGCGCCTGGTCCAGTAGGGCCGACATCCGTTCCCGGTCGGTGAACAGCGCGGTCAGGGCGGTGACCGCGGAGGCCGGGTCGTGGGTGGCCGGTAGACCGGCGGCGGCGACGATCTCCTGGATGCGGCCCGGTGACATCCCGGAGGTGGCCTCGGCCACGGTCGGGCCGAGGCCCGTCGGTGAGGCGTGGGTGGCGGACGGGGTGAGGACTTCCCGGGCGGTGCGTACCAGGCGCAACTGGTCCTCGCCGCCCCAGACGAGTGCCTGCGTGCGCAGTCTCGTCACGGCCCCCGGGAGGGCTCCGGCGATGCGCCGGGCCGGGCCGTCGGTCGTGCCTGACTGGCCGGCGGGTGGCTCCTGCGGGCCTTCGTCGCCGGTCATCAGCGTCAGCAAGGTGGCGTAGGGACAGGGGTCGGGCGCGACAGCGAGGGTTTCGGCCACCTGGAGGGTGAAACGGTCGAGGTGTTCGAGCGCCCGGGCCACCGAGGCACGCGTGCCGGCCCGGGTCGCCAGCTGGGTCAGGTCGCCCGGGACGGGTGAGAGCAGGTCGGGACGGCTGCGCAACAGGGCGGCGAGCGCGGCGTCGTCGCGGGCCCGCAGCGTCTCCGCGAGGGAGCGCGGCGCGGTTGCCGTCGGCGCGACGGCGTCATCGTGGTGCGGGCTGTTTCCGTCGGGCACGTGCGCCTCCTGGCCGCGTTGACCGGTCCCCATCCGTCCCACGGTAGCCGCTGCCGGTCAGCGGCCCGAGCCCCGCCGTGCCCGACCCGGCGATCGGGATGGCAAGCCGCCGCCCGTGCATGAGCGGATGCCCGCGGCCGGTGCGGTGGCGGCGCGGCGCGGCGAGCGGTGGCCCGGCCGCAGCCGCTAACGTCGTTTCAGGCGGCGCCACGGGAGGGGATGCGGGTGGGCATCGAGAGCGATCGACTGGTCTTCGACTATCTGAGCCGGGTGGGGGATCTGGCGCAGCGCAGTCAGCTGCCTTCCTCAGACCGGATGCGGCTGGTGGCCGAACTGCGCGAGGAGATCGACCGCCAACGGGCTCGGTACGCCACCGATACGCCTGCGGCCGTACAGCGCATCCTCAACCGGTTGGGGACGCCGGAGGCGGTCCTGGGGAGCGCGGCGAGCGGCGGACCGTCGGGGCCCGGGACGTCGGGTTCGCAGGGAGACGCGGTGGTGGTGCCGATCCAACGGGACCGGCGCCGCTGGCGCAAGGGCGTGACCGGTGGCGCCGACCGGTCGGCGCAGGCCCGGCCCCCGGATCAGGCCGTGCCGTCGGACCTGGAGGTGCCGGCCGTGGACGTAGCGCCGTCCCGTCCCGCGCCGACACCGCCGCATCTGGCCGGTGAGGACGAACTCGGTTCGGGACGTGTCGAACCCGACTGGTGGCGGATGGGGCCGGCGCCCTCGTTCACGCCCTTCGGCGCGGGTGACGACATCGGCGGGTTCGTGGGCGGCATCGAGGACCCCGAACTGCTGGGGCGTTCGCGGCGATCCGGGCCCTGGAGACCGCCGGAGGAGGCCGACTCGGAGCCGTCGGCCGCCGTGTCGAAGCCAGACGAGGGCCTGCCGCCGTCCGCTTCCGGGGTGCTGGCACGGCTTCGGCGGCGCGGGGCCGCGGCGAAGTCCGAGGACGAGGCGGTGGAGGAGGAAGCGCCCGCTGCTGTGCGCCCGCGCCCGCACGTGTTGTTGCTGCTCGCCGCCGCGGTGCTGGTGGTCGGCGCGCTGACCCGGTCCCTGCTGCTGCTGGCCCTCGGCTGGCTGATGGCGTACGGCTCCCGCACCCTGTCGCCCGCGGAACGCAAGTGGGTGGCCCTGGGCCTGCCCGGTGTGGTCCTCCTCGGCGCCGCGGTGTGGCTGTGGGGGCGGGCCGAGGGGCGTTGGGGGGAGCCGTTGGCGACCGGGGGCGTGGCTGCGGCCTTCGGCGAGCTGTGGCCGGTGCTGGTTCCGCTTGCCGCCCTTGCCTCCGCGGCCCACCTGGTGTGGCGGGCCCGCCGTCGCTGAGCGGCCGGGGCGGTCCCGTCGATTTAACCCACCGGCAAGGAGCCGGGTGGCCAGCGTTTCCCGGAGGGCGGTCGGGATCGGCACAATGGCGGCCATGGACACCTTGGGTACCGCCGTGCGACCTTTCACCGTCGGCTTCGACCTGGATATGACGTTGATCGACTCGCGCCCCGGTATCAAGGCGGCCTGGGAAGCGCTGTCAGCCGAGACCGGCACCTTCATCGATGCCGAGTTGGCGATCACCCGACTCGGCCCACCGTTGGACGAGGAACTCGCCTACTGGTTCCCGCCGGAGCTGATCGCGGAGATGGGCGACCGCTACCGGGCCCTCTACCCGCAGCTCGCGATCGAGCCCACCCCGGCGATGCCGGGGGCCCGGGAGGCGATCGGGGCGGTCCGCGCGCTGGGGGGCACCGCGATCGTGGTGACGGCCAAGCACGAGCCGAACGCCGTGCTTCACCTGGAGCACCTCGGCATCAAGCCGGACCGGACCATCGGGTGGCTGTGGGCCGAGGCCAAGGCATCGGCGCTGCGCGAGCACGGTGCGTCGGTGTACGTGGGTGACCACGTGGGTGACGTGCGGGGAGCCCGGGCGGCCGGAGCCCTGTCGGTGGCGGTTCCCACCGGCCCCTGTGACGCGGCGGAGCTGCGCGAGGCGGGAGCGGACGTCCTGCTGGAGGATCTCACCGCTCTGCCGGCGTGGCTGGAGGCGTACGCGCGCGGCGGCGAATGAGGCCGGGTCTCAGCCCTGGCCGGCCCGGGCCTCCCGGCGCTGGGCGGCGATCGAGCGCAGCACGCCGGCTGCGGCGATCACGAAGCCGACGCCCATCAGCATGCAGACGGCGTAGGCGACCGGGGGGAACGGTTCGGTGGCCAGGAACAGCGGCGCCACGGTGGCCAGGGTGGCCAGGGCGCCGATGACGAAGACGATGCCGCCGGCGCGGACCAGGCCGTCACCGGGACGGGTGTCGGAGGAGTCAGGAGTACCAGTCACCCGACCAGGGTAGTTCCCCGGCCGGAGGAAGCACCGGGGGACGCCCTGCCAGTGGCCTCGGGGCACTGGCCTGGTGGGACGCGGGTCACGGATGTTCCGCCGTGCAGCTGCCGGAGCCGATCCACGGCGCCGTCCACGGGCGGCTCGACCCCTGCGCACGCGAGGTGAGGTGTGCTGAGCGCAGGTGGGCACAGGATCCAGCTTTGCTGTTGCTAACCCTCTTGCGCACCCCCGGTACTGGTGGGCGGAAACATGCAGGTCAACCGCACTGTGACGCTGCTAACCCTCCTTGGCGGCCCCTCGGAACTGGCGCGCAGCGGCAGGCACGGGGCACCCCATGATCGTTGAGCTTCGACACCCCAATGATCACGAAGCCCGTGCCTGTTCTGCTATGCACCCCAACCGGTCACGGCCCGACCAACCGCCCGACCCCGGAACTCGACCAAGCCCTGACCTGACCTGCGACGCGACGTGATCACTCAGACTTTGAATCAGCCTTGTCAATAAGATTGAGATAGACGGTGACGTGACTGAACTTGCCATTCACACACCAATAAAAGGCCGCACATCTCCCCCGAAAGACCTCACCCTTCTTGCGCGGTCCAAGGTAGATCGTATCCTCTGTGCAGCGCCACTCGATTTCGAACTCTGCGGCTATTCTGTCGTCAGATGTAATAAAATTCTTCAGCTGCAAGGTCTCCAAGACGCCAGCATGCCCTGCCCCTTCTCCCGAATTCCAGAAACCAACTATCTCCGCCTTCCCATGGAAAATCCCCTTGTAGGGATGGTCGAATGTAGCATCAGGTGAATAATAGCGATCGAACACATCCGACTTGTCGGTTGCCGCGCTAAATTCTTCCGCGTAGTCTTCAAATTGGCTAGCGCTAATCATTTCCCACCTCCGTTACCGTCAGGTCCCGTTTCAGGGGCTTCAGCAGCTCTGTAAGGTCATCGAGCCTCTCTAGATTCCATAGGCTGGCCAGGATTCTAGTGTGGTCTGCTGAATCCGCTAGTGGTGCGAGGTTCTGTATCAGTTTCCCTGATACATCGTCATCAGACAGTGGGTCGCGCGGGTCACCGCGGGAGAAGTCGCGCTCGTGCCGCAGGACATCTCCGGAACGGAGTGTCACAGCGATTCGGCACGGCGTCGACGAAGGGTACTTCTGCGTTAGGGTCGAATCCTCCGTAACCTCGATCTTCTCCAGCAGGTAGCGAATCTGCGGGTCTCCCGCGCGCTTGGCATCAAAGTCGCTGTACTCGACAGGCTTGAGAAGCGCCGTAGCCACAGAATAGGGCAGCGAATGCGTACGAGCCGCCCGGCTGGTCGGGTTGAAAGCCGAAGCCGTCAGGCCGTTCCGCATCGCAAGGCCGTAGCTTTGGACCGCGACCGTGAGAATATCCTCGACCCGATCGATCCTTGAGGACAATTCTTGCGCGACGTCGATCGGAGTCTGGCAAAAGAACAGTGCCGGCCACCTCTTGAAGATGATACTCGTGAGATCGGGCTCGATATCGAGCGACGTCTCGCAGTGCCTGAAGAAGCGGTCAGCGCCGTACTCCCCCTGATAGATGCGGCGCGGTCCCGTGAATCCGGCCCGCGCCAGTTTGGCGGCCTGCAGGCCCCTCATGGCGCCGGATGCGTAAGTACAGTGTTTCCAGTCAGTCACATTTCCGACGGCTGCCTGATTACTGGTGAACCCGAAGCCGCCGGCGATCCGCTGAGCTTCGACCAGATGGGTCTCGGAAAGGCCGAGAGACTGCCCGATTGAAAGTGCTGTCCAAAAGATCGAGGCGGCATCATGATCAAACCCATCCCCCTCAGGGTCGTAGTAGTCGGCGAACTTCGCGGCCAGGTGAAAGAAGATATTCACTGACTCCAGGAACTGTCTTCCGTTCCAGTTTAGCCAGTCAGCCAAAGTCAAGGCCAGTGCCACATTGTCCGAGGGGTGTACCGCGCCCATTCCGTGAGGTGATACGTACGTATTAAGTAGATCGCTGCGGCGCGCCAGGATGGAGTTCAAGAAGACCGCGTCCGTGATATTTGATTCGCGCCCAACGCCCCAGACGGGGCTGCCCGACCCCGCTCCGGGACCCGTTACCAGATTTCGAAACTCGCCCAGAAGTTCTCGATCGGCCATTGATGCGCAAATTCCCGCATACGAGTCGATGACGCTTCGCTTGATCGTGTGGAGATCCCGTTCTCCGAGGCGTCTGTCAGCAAGTTCCTGGGTCCACGCTGCCAGCGTTTCCTCCAACTCAGACATAAGGCAAGTTTACTATCCATGCAGCGATGTCGCATCCTCTGGAGCTCGTGACGCGATCATGATCGACGCTTCTGGAGGCGTCTCCAGCGGATGAGGCTGCAGGCCAGGGAGGTGAGGGCGTCGTGGAGTTCGGTGCGGCATTCTCGGTGGACAGCGAGGTGTTTGAACTGGTGGAGGACTCCGTTGCGCATTTCGCTGCGGGGTGCGGGCTGGCTTCGGGATAATCGTTTCCAGGTCGGCTCCGGGGTGTACGGCTCTGGCATATGTGAAAATGCGTAACCAGCTGCGGTTGTCTCGGAAATCACTGAGGTTGAACTCGTGATACTGAACTTGAATTCGTGATGTCGGTCAGCCGTCCATGATCAGGTCTGTGCCGGCGAGGCAGCCGTCGATCAGGTGTGGGCGGTACTGGATCTGCTTGAGCTTGCGTTTGACGG